>JAFQNW010000044.1 GCA_017420875.1 Bacteroidaceae bacterium | reverse complement strand
GTACAAATGTTCCCAATCCAGAGGAATATATCACAGATTGTGAAAAATCAGATTTTGTCAAGACCCCTCGTTTCGAGGAAACCATGGCCTATTTCCAGAAATTGGCCGATGTATCATCCATGGTGAAGATTACCTCCTTCGGAACCAGTCCGGAGGGCCGCGATTTGTCGCTGGTGATTGTCGATAAGGACGGCCTTCAGTCGCCCGAAGCCATCCGCCAGAAAGGTCGTGTCATCATCCTGATAGAGTCGTGCATCCACTCGGGCGAACCGGATGGTAAGGATGCCAGCATGATGTTTTTGCGAGACATGATTATCCATCAAAAGGACATTGACTTACTGGACGATGTCAGCTTTCTGTTTATTCCGGTATTCAACGTGGATGGTCACGAAAACTTCAGTGCCACCAACCGCATCAACCAGAACGGACCGGAAGAACTGGGTACCCGTAACACCGCCCAGCAGCTGAACTTGAACCGCGACTTCTTGAAAGCCGATGCTCCCGAGATGCGTGCCTGGCTGAAGCTCTACAACCGTTGGATGCCCGAGTTGTTCATCGATGTACATGTCACCAACGGAGCCGATTTTCAGTACGTTATGACCTATGCCATCGACAATCGGGGTACATTGATGGAAGAAGGGCTTCGCAAATGGTCGTTGGATATTTATGAAAAGCAGCTCAATGAACGGATGACCGAAGTCGGCTTCCCCATCTTCTTGTATGCTTCGTTCCGTAAATACAATGCCCCCGAAAGTGGCATTATCATCGATACATTCGATCCTCGCTATTCCGAAAGCTATGCGGCTGTCCACAATCGCTTGGGCTTGCTCATCGAAAACCACATCTATAAACCTTACAAGCAACGTGTGTTGGCCACCATCGAAGCCTTCAAGGCCAGTGCTCGTATCCTGGCCGAAAACAAGGAGTCGCTGGTAAAGACCATCGCTCAGGCCGATCAGCATGTGGCTAGTCCTGAATACCGTACGAAGCCAATGGATTTGGTTTTTGCACCGGTCAACAAGGATAGCGTATGGGTGGATTATTTAAGTTGGGCCAGAGATACCGTGAAGAGCGACCTTTCGGGAGCAGACTGGGTTCGTCATAATTACGAAAAACCGATTACGTTGCGGTGTCCGCTCATCACTTCGTACGAAGCCACTTCGTCCGTGCAACTTCCCGAAGCCTATGTCCTCATGCCGCAATGGGACAAGGTCATCGACCTGCTGGACTTGCACAACATCCGTTATTCCCGCCTCACCGAACCGAAGGAAATGACCGTACAGACCTATCGCTATACCAAGGCTACTTTCTCTACCCGTCAGAGCGAAGGACGCATCCCGGTATTAAAGACCGAATACACCACTCAGATGGAAACTCGGACCTGCCCGGCCGGTAGTGTGGTAATTGACATGAACCAACCCAACGGACGCTTGGCGGCATGGTTGCTGGAACCCTCTGCACCGGGCTCTTTGGTTTACTGGGGATTCTTTAATCAGGTCGTACAATCCACCAACGAGTTCTGGATTCGCTTGCCTTACATGGAGGAAAAAGGTCGCGAACTCCTGAAGAAAGACCCAGCCTTGAAGGCCGAGTTCGAGGAACGGATGAAGGATCCTGCCTTTGCCAAGGACTCACAGGCCATCCTGAACTTCTTCTACGAGAAGGTAAAGAAGACCGCTCATCAGAACAACGAACTGCATCCGGCATGGAGAGTAATGAAATAAATCATTCTTTTTCCTTATCTTTGTATTCAAACCATTAGAAAAGAAAAAATGCCACTGAATTTACCCGATAAGTTGCCCGCTATCGAACTATTGAAGGAAGAGAACATCTTCGTCATCGATCATTCGCGGGCTAATACCCAGGATATCCGTCCGTTGAAGATTGTCATCCTCAACCTGATGCCCATCAAGATTACGACGGAAACCGACCTGGTACGCCTGTTGTCCAACACCCCGCTTCAGTTGGAGATTACCTTCATGAAACTGAAGAGCCATACTTCTAAGAATACCCCAATCGAACACATGCAAGCGTTCTATCATGACTTCGACATCCTGAAGAACCAGAAGTTCGATGGAATGATTATCACGGGAGCACCGGTGGAACAGATGCCGTTCGAGGAGGTAAACTATTGGGAAGAAATCTCGGAGGTGTTCAATTGGGCTCATACCCACGTCACCTCCACCTTATATATCTGTTGGGCTGCCCAGGCCGGGCTCTACCATTTCTATGGAGTGCCCAAGTACCCGCTTGACCAAAAGATGTTTGGCGTGTTCAAACATCAAGTCAACGTGCAAGGCCTGCCCATCTTCCGTGGATTCGACGACGAGTTCTTCGTGCCGCATAGCCGCCACACCGAAATCCGTCGCGACGACATCCTGCAGGTGAAAGACCTCACTTTGTTGGCCGAGTCGGAAGATTCGGGTGTCTACATGGTCATGGCCCGCAACGGTCGCGAGTTCTTCATCACCGGTCATTCGGAATATGCTCCGAACACGCTCGATGGCGAATACAAACGCGACTTGGGTAAGGGATTACCGATAGAAATGCCGCGGAATTATTATCGCAACGACAACCCCGACGAAGGGGTGTTGGTGCGTTGGCGTGGACATGCCAACTTGCTGTTCTCCAATTGGTTGAACTATTACGTATATCAGGAAACTCCATACGATATTAACGAGATACAATGATTAAACAACGAAAGATAGAACTGCTGGCTCCAGCCAAGAACTTGGAGTGTGGCATCGCGGCAATCGACCACGGTGCCGACGCCGTCTATATCGGTGCTCCTCGCTTCGGAGCCCGTGTGGCCGCCGGCAATTCCCTGGAGGACATTGCCGCCCTGGTGCAGCATGCCCATTTGTACAAGGCCCGTATCTACGTGACCCTCAACACCATCCTCACCGATGAGGAACTGCCCGAAACGGAAAAACTGATTTGGGAATTGTATCGCATCGGCGTAGATGCTTTGATTGTGCAGGACATGGGATTGCTCAGCCTGAACTTGCCGCCCATTCCGTTGCACGCCAGCACGCAGATGGACAACCGACATGTGGAGAAAGTCAAGTTCCTGGCCGAAGCCGGCTTCAAGCAAGTGGTCTTGGCTCGTGAACTCTCCTTGGAGCAAATCCGAAAAATCCACGAAGCTGTCCCCAATACCCCGTTGGAAATCTTTGTCCACGGAGCCTTGTGCGTCAGCTACAGTGGCCAGTGCTACGTCAGTCAGCATTGCTTCGGACGGAGTGCTAACCGCGGAGCCTGTGCCCAGTTCTGTCGTCTGGCCTTCGACTTGGTCGATGCCGACGGAAAGGTCATCGCCAAGGACAAGCACCTGCTTTCGTTGAAAGACTTGAATCAAAGTGAAGAACTGGAGAAACTCCTCGACGCCGGAGCCTCCTCGTTCAAGATAGAAGGCCGCCTGAAGGACGTGGCCTATGTGAAAAACGTCACCGCGTATTACCGCAAACGCCTGGACGAAATCTTCAAACGCCGTCGCGAATACATCCGTGCGTCTTCGGGCACCGTGAAACTCACCTTCAAGCCCCAGCTTGACAAGAGTTTTACCCGCGGCTTCACCAACTACTTCCTCTACGAACGTAACAAGGACATTTTTTCGTTCGACACCCCGAAGTCGTTGGGCGAGGAGATGGGTTATGTGAAGGAAATCCGGGGCAACTATATCATCGTGGCCGGTGTGAAACCCTTCAACAACGGCGATGGCGTTTGCTACCTCGACGAGCGTGGCAAGCTGAAAGGCCTCCGTATCAACCGCGTGGAGAACAACAAGCTCTTCCCGGCTGGCGAGATGCCCCGCATCAAACAACGCACGGTGCTTTATCGCAACTTCGATCAGGAGTTCGAGAAACTCATGCAACGTGAGTCTGCAGAAAGGAAATTGCGTGTCGTCCTACGACTGGAAGAAAATAACTTTGGATTTACGCTGACCCTGACCGATGAGGACGACTATCAGGCCAGTGTGGTGCTGGAAAGTGCCAAGGAACTGGCTCGCACCTCGCAAGAAGAAAACCTCAAGAAACAATTGGGTAAATTGGGTAACACCCCGTTCGAAGCCGAACGCATCGACATAGCCCTGTCCAATCAATGGTTCATCCCATCCTCTTTGTTGGCCGACCTCCGTCGCCAGGGAGTAGAGAAACTGTTGCAGACCCGTCGCATCGGTTATCCGCAGGAAGTGGCCGTGATGCCGAAAACTCGTCACCCGTTCCCCGTGTCCGAACTCACTTACTTGGGCAATGTGATGAACAACGCCGCTGCGGAATTCTACCGCAACCACGGTGTAAACCGCATCGCTCCGGCCTTCGAGAAAACCCCACCGGCCGATGCCGCCCTGATGTTCTGCAAACATTGCTTGCGGTATAGCATGGGCTGGTGCCCCGTTCGCCATCAGGAAAAATCACCTTATAAGGAACCCTACTACCTGGTCAGCAGCGATGGCAAGCGGTTCCGCCTGGCATTCGATTGCAAGCAATGCCAGATGAAAGTCTATCGGGATTGATAATATTGTAGTAAGGCCTTCCACAAGGCCTTGCGTTCGTATCGCTGGGCAACGAGCGGACGAGCCTGCTCGGCCAACGCCCTTCTAAGGCGTGGGTCGGTCATCCGTTCCATAGCCTGAAGCAGAGCCACTGGCGAATGCGACGGAATGATGTATCCGTTCACCCCTTCTTCAATGATTTCGCTGCTACCGTTGATGTCGGTCACAATGCTCGGAAGCCCCATTGCACCCGCCTGTATCACCACATTCGGGAACCCCTCGCGGTAGCTGGGGAATACAAATACGTCCGAAGCCAGCAGGAACGGTCGGATATCATTTTGCCAACCCACCCATTCGATGTGGGGATGATTTTCAATCTGTCGACGAGTTTCAGGAGCTACCGGATCCAACTCCTCCTCGAACGGTCCCACCAACAACAACCGAGTGTCCGGATGCTGTTGCTGCAGTTGTACAAAGGCTTCCACCAACTCGTTCATTCCCTTGTCACCCACGATTCTTCCCACAAAGCAGTAGGTCGTCACCCCCTCTTTGCGGATTGCAGCCGCAGCCTGTTCCACTTTCTCGGTCGGTGCGAAGTAATCCAAATCAATCCCGTTGATGTTCCCGTTCCCAATGATTTGCAACGGCTTGGATGTGATGTGGAAACGCTCCAAATCCCTTTTTACACCCAGACCTTCCGGAATGATTCCCGTGGCACAGGCACAAGTCAGCTTGTCCGTCGCAATCAGTACCTTCTGCTTCAACCCCGTTGTCGTTGGGAAAACCAGCCCCGTAAACAAATGAATCCGCACCGGCACCCGACAAATCCAGCCCGCCAGCATGGTCAGCAACCCGGCTTTGGGCGTAATCGAATGCACCATCCACGGCTTTTCCCGATGAAACAGCCGAATCAGTTTGAACAAGGAAACCAGGTCGTTGAACGGAGAAATTTTCCGTTTCATGGGCACCGCTAACGTCCGCACCCCTTCCCGTTGGGCTACCTTCTCCAGTAATGGTCCGGGCGAGGAAACCGCCACCACCTCGTAGTGTTCGTTTAACATTTTCAACTGCCCCTGCAACAACACGTCCAGAGACAAAGGTATGGTCGCTATTCTTATAACTTTCTTTTTCATAGATAGGGCTTGTTAGAAATCCATGGCCATGCGGCTCGATTCCGCTTCACTCAGTTCGGTCACCTTCGTCTGCAGCACGCGGTATACCCGTTGGCACATGTTTAATACCGTCGGACGGTGAGTCGTCACGATACACGTCTTGTTGGGCCGTTGTTGGATAATGTTCTTCAGTACCTTTCGTTCGGTGGTTACATCCAGGGCCGAGGTCGCCTCATCCAGCAATAGGATAGGAGCATCTCGCAGAATGGCCCGTGCAATGGCAATGCGTTGGGTCTGTCCTTCCGAGAATCCCCGTCCTTTCTCTCCAATCTTGCTGTTGAAAGTCTCTGGCAGCTTCTCCACAAATTCCCAGGCACACGCCATCTTCAATGCCTCCACAATCTCCTCGTCGGTGGCATCCTCCTTCGCCATCCGCATGTTTTCGGCAATGGTGCCCGACAGGATGGTGTTCCCCTGCGGCACGTAGGCAAACAAGTGGCGGGTGTCTGCATTCATCTTGACCTCCCGTCCGTCCGATGCCTGAATCACCGTTTCTCCGCTTTGCGGATAAATCAGCCCCAGAATCAATCGGATGAGCGTCGTCTTTCCTTCCCCCGAAGGACCCACCAACGCCACAATCTCTCCCGGCTGAGCCACAAATTCCGAATCGTTGATTACATGATTCCCTTCCACGTAAGCGAAACGGGCATTCCGCATCCGCACCGTAAACCCGTCGGCAGCCACCTCATCCAGTTCGCTGCTGGCAGGAATGTGCGTCTCCTTCTTCAGTTCCACCAGTTCACGGATACGATGAGCCGAGATGGAGCTGGTCAGGAACGACGGTATGATGGAAAGCACACTCTTGAAAGACCCCGACAAGGCCGACCGCTGCTGCATGAACAGCGTCATCGTACCGTAGGTGATGGTGTGCGTCCACAACAGGTACAGGCAATAGAAGAAAGCCAGGAACTGCACCATCATCCCCACCACCGACATGTAGATGTTCGTCTTGATGGAGAACCAGTTGAAGTCCAGGCTGATGTCGCGGAACTTCCGTTGCCACCACCGCAACTTCCCGCTGTATTGGTCGGCAATGCCGAACGACTTGATGGTATCGAAGTTATAGAACGTCTCCACCTCGAAAGTCATCACCTCGCTGCTCATCTCCCGCATCTTCTTCCCGTATTCCCGTTGCTTCTTGATGACGAATCTCGATACCAGCAGAATAAACGGAGCACTGGCAAAAGCAATCCACGCCATGGTGGTGTCGTAATGCATAATCACCAGGAAGCTCGCGATGAACTGATACAAGGCAATCACAATGGATGGCAGCCAGCTGATGGCATTTCCGCTCACCGTTCCGATGTCGCTGGTAAATCGGTTCAGCACATCCCCGTTGCTGTATTGGTTGATGGCCATCCAGTCCGCATCAATAATCTTGTCGAAGATGTCCGCCTGGATGTCGTTGTTGATGGCAATGTTCAGTTTGGCCGTGATGCGGCTGATGAGGCTTCCGAACACCAGTCCGAACACCGAGCTGCCCACCATGATGCTTACCATGATCCACAACTTGCTGGTCTGGTATCCCGTGATGATATCTATCAGGTACTTTCCCGCGATGCTTCCCACCAGCCCCATGGTCGTACTGAAGATGCCCAGTACCAGGTAGAAGGCAATGGCCCCCTTGTACCGCAGGCTGTAGGAAAAAATCCATCGCCAGTCGTCCAGAATCTCCTTCAGTGTCCCCTCTCTCCATTTCCGAATCAGGATGTCGAGCGATTCAAACGACGTGCTGTTTACCTTTTCGTTGTTTTCTTCCATTATTTTAACTCAATTATGTTACAAAGGAATCGAAAAATAGGTATTTTTGCAAAAAAATAAAGGAACAATCATGAAAAATTGGTATCGAATATGCTTTCTCTGTGCTTTGATGTGCCTTTCTGCCGGCTCAGCCTTTGCTCAGAAAGCCCTCATCAGTTGCGAAAAGAGCATCCATAACTTTGGCACCATCCAGGAAGCCGATGGTAAAGTCAGCCACACCTTTGTGGTGAAAAACGAAGGCACCACGCCGTTGGTCATCGCCAACGTCACCGCCAGTTGCGGTTGTACCACTCCCGAGTGGACCAAGGAACCCATCCCTTCCGGCCAGACCGGCGAGGTAAAAGTCACCTTCGACCCCAAGAACCGTCCCGGCAATTTCATGAAGACCATCCGTCTTTACGGTAACGCCATGCAAAACGGTTTTGTGCTCACCATCCGTGGCAAGGTAGAGAAAGCCGAAGAAGTTCAGGAATAAGGGCTTTTAATTCGTCCCATCAAAAAAACTCATTGTCGCTTCCCCTTCGTGCGAAATCCCTTCCCGTACAAACACCTTCTTGACAGTCAGGAACAGAATCCGCAAGTCGAGTAGGGGAGAGCAATGATCCACGTACCACACGTCCAGTTCAAACTTGCGAGCCCAGCTGATGGCATTCCGCCCATTCACCTGAGCCCATCCCGTGATGCCCGGTCGCACATCGTGGCGTCGAGCCTGTTCCTGATTATATAAAGGCAAGTACTGCGGCAACAACGGACGCGGCCCTATCAAGGCCATGTCTCCCTTCAACACGTTGAACAACTGCGGCAGCTCATCGATGGACAACGACCGCACCAACTTCCCGATGCGTGTCAGCCGCACCTCGTCGGGCAGCAAGTTCCCCGCCGCATCCCGCTCGTCGGTCATCGTCTTGAACTTATATACCTTGAAAATCCGACCCTTGTATCCCGGTCGGTCCTGCGTAAAGAACGCCCCGGCCCCCTTGTTGGCAAAATGCAACCCGATGGTCAGCAATAGCAGTACCGGCCAGAGGCATAGCAAGGCCGTCAGGCTCAGGAGAAAATCCAATACCCGCTTGATGGGCAACGCATACAGTCTCATATCATTCTATTTTTCGAATTACCCGGCAAGGATTCCCGTATGCCAGTACCCCGTCCGGAATGTCCTTGCACACCACGCTTCCTGCCCCAATCAAACTGTTTTTCCCGATGCGGATACCCTGAATCACCACGCTTCCCGCACCAATCCAGGTCCCTTCACCCACAACCACCTCTCCACAGAGCGTAGCATGCGGCGATACATGCGTATAGTCGCCCAGCACACAATCGTGATCCACCGAGGCTCCCGTGTTCACAATGGCATGCTTGCCCACCCGGACACCGCTTTGCAGGATAGCCCCCTGCATCACCACCGTTCCTTCTTCCACGGTAGCATGCGGCGACACGATGGCCGTGGGATGCACAGCCTTTCCGAATGTCAGCTTCGGACAAGCCTGTTTCAAACGTTCCACCACCTTTCGGCGGGTAGCATTGATGCCGATGCTCACAAGGACAGCATTCACCCCGTCCATTCCATGCTTCACTTCCAGGTCCATGAAACGGTCCAGGTTCGGGTTGTCGTCCACCAAACCCGCCACTTGTCCGCCACTCGCTTCCACGATGTCGCGAATCACCTTGGCATGGCCGCCGGCCCCATATAAAAAGATTGCTTTATTTGGCATAAATCAGATAACTTCCGGTTCCATAACTCTTGCATGCACTGATTACTTCAAAGAACAGCTCGCTCGAAGCACTGTACGACAAGACCGAGAATCCCTCCTCGTTCATGATGAGATAGTCTGCTTCCTGAATCTGTCCAATCAGGCTATCCTGCTCGTTCGGCTGACTTTCCAAGCCTAACCGACTCGTCTTCAGATACACCGGTCGGATGTGCGACAGTTCCGAGAAAATCTGCGGACCCAGGTCGTACTCGTAGCAGTCGTCAAACAGCACCACCGCCTTTCCCGGCTTCTCAATCACCTGTTTCAAGGTAGCCAGTTCCTCTTGCTGCTGAGCCTTCAGCTTTCCCCCTTCCAACTTCAGGAACTCGCGTCCCGACAGCCCTGCCGGCAAGATGCACACCAGCACCGCCAGTACCGCTGCCACTTTCCGGTTCGGTATCGCTTGAAACAACTGGGCAAAAGCCACCGCCACAAACGGATACACCAGCATGCCATTCGGCACCTTGATTTCGACCAGCAACAACGGCAGGTAGCAGACAAAGGCCAGCACGCTCAAACCCACGAAACGCTTGCCGTGTACCGACAGCTTCTTCCAGAAGAAAGGAATCAATAACCAGAAGAACAAACTGCATCGTCCACCCTGAATCACCAGATACGTCAACCGTTCGTACCACACCTCCTGTGGGAAAATCACCTCTTCCTGGGGCGGTACCAACTGCAAGTACCAGTCTGGCTGTTGCGTCAGCACGGCAATACCCATGCTCCCAATCAGGATGCCCACTACGGTGATGGCCAGGAACAACAACCCTTTCTCCGGTTTGAATTCATTCCGCTTGCCTTGCCAGAACACCAGTACCAGCATCACCGGCAGCAACACGATGCTTTGCCATTTGCAGGCCACTGCCAGCACCATGCAGGCAGCACCCAGCCACAAGCCCAGCCGCGTCCGCTTCAATATCAGTAGGCAGCAGCCCAGTATAAAGCTTACCGCCATCGGCTCCAGGTTCATCATCACCCCGTCCGACGAGTACACTAAGAAAAAGTAGAAGAACAGTCCCACGAGCAGGGCCATCGGTTTCAGGCTCACCCGCTTCATCAACTTTCCCAGTAGGAAGAAGTTCAGTCCATGCACCAGGGCGATGAACGCCAACCCCGCATACCCCGAAGTCTCCGTGCCCAATACCTTATACACTCCGCTCAGCAAGGCAATGCCTAGCGGTGTCTCTCCCAACTGGAAATCCGCATACGGTGTTAATCCCTGAGCCATGTATTTCGCCAGACTCACAAACACCCCATTCTCCACCGAAAGGGGAGCCAGACACCAGGAAACGATCCAAACTACCCAGAGTGCCCCCAGGAGTACACTCCAGCCTATGATTGCTTTCGATTTCATATCCTTTGTTTTTTTATCCTCTCCATTGATAAACCACGTACCCAATCCACTCGTGCAGCAGCTCCGACCACTTCAGCAGCACTGCCAGCGAAGGCACCCAGCTCGGTTTCTCGTCACCTATCTGCACCGGAGTATCCGTGATGTACGGCTCCGCCAGAATCCCTTCCCGTCGGAACGTCATCAGCGACCGCCGCATGTGCACCGCCGAGGTAATCAGCAGGCTGGGTTCCGTCTTCAGTACATCCCCCACCAGTTCCAGGGTAAAGGTCGCATTCTCCTGCGTGTTCCAGGCCTTTGTTTCCAGGATGACATCCTTCCGCGGCATGCCCAGAGCCTCCAGGTATTGCAACATCCCCTCCGGGTTCCCCTTCATCTCCACATCGTTCTCGCTCTCGATGATGGACCCGTCCGATGCCAGCACCAGCTTCTTGATTTGTCCCTGGTGGTACAGCCGGATACCCTCCAGCAACCTGTCGGCCACCTGCCCGAACTCCACCCGGTTCCGTTCCCAGTCCCAGTTGCTGTATCCCCCCAGCACGATGCCGTACCGGTATACCTTGTCCGTAGCCAGCGACCGGTCATACTCCGCAAACCACTGCCGGTACAACGCCTGATACAGCGGAGCGTTGGTAAATAAACACAGCAGCAAAAGAGCGATGCCCAGCATCACCCTTTTGCCGTAACTGCTTTTCCGCAGGCACCAGGCCATCAACAGGAAAAATCCGATGTAGAAGAGCGGGTTCACCACCCACCCGGCCAGGATCCCGATCATTTATTTCGTTGCGTCACAAACCCCACGCAGGTAACCGATGGACTCGGCCACACCCGGATGCGGGTTATCTCCGTTCTTTTCAAATTCCAGCGACACCACCCCTTGGTACTTGATTTTCCGCAACACCTTCATGATGGGCACAAAGTCCATCACGCCGCGTCCCATTTCCCAGGTCTGTCCGGCCTTCGATGCTGCACTCTCATCCTTGATGTGGATGTCGTAAATCCAGTCCTTGTATTTCTTGATGTCCTTCACGATGTTTTCGCCCATGCGTACCGAATGACCCAGGTCCATGCAGCAGCCCACGCCCAGCTTCGGGTCCTTCACCATCTCGGCCACCTTCTGGATGTTGGGGAACGGTGCCCCGTCAGGTCCGTGTGTATGGATAGCCACCCTGATGCCCGTGTCGGCCACCTTCTTGATGACATAGTCTATCAGTTCATAGTTCGGCACCCCGATAAACATCTTCGAACCGTAGCGTTCTGCATACGCAAAGGCACGGTCCACTTCCGCTTCACTCTTCATGTAGATAGGGCCCAGGATGTACGGGTTCACGTCATACTCCTTACATTTCGCCTTGAATGCCTCCATCTGTTCCTTGCTGGAGTCCAGTGGCAGCCACCAGTCCTTGATGGACAGATACTTCACCTCCATGCTCTTCAGGAACTTCAGCGTCTGTTCCAGGTCATAGTTGCGGTAAGTAAATCCCGCCACGCCAATTTTAAAGTCTTCAGAACCGCGAGGGCCTTCTATTAGCTGTGCTTGGGCAGGCAATGCCAGGCAGCACAGGGCCACCAGCACGATTGAAAGCATGTGTTTTCTCATGATGTTTCGATATTGTTGATTAGTGATGGACAAATATAACGAGTTTTCCGGAAAAAGGCTAGGGAATGCCTTAAAAATTCAGGTACGTTTCTTGCAACCACTGGGCATTCTCCTGAATGTCATAGCCTGCCTGCTGGATGTATTGGGCATATCCGGCCCGGTCGATGTCTCTAGCTCCTTGATAAAGCTCCCCAATCCGCTGAGCCCATTTCTCCGCACTGTCTCCCAAGGATAGGGAGGATACCAGCGAAGTGATTCGCACCTCTTCCGGCAATACGTCCGATACCAGACACGGCAACCCGTTGCACTGAGCTTCCAAGGTTGCCATCGAGAACCCTTCCCCGATGGACGGAAGCACGAACACATCCATCACGTTCAGCACCTCGTGCACATCGTTCCGCTCGCCCAGGAAGATGACCGCTTCGTCCAAGCCCAAGGTGGCAACCTGATGCCTTAGCTTCTCTTCCAGCCAACCTTGCCCCACCAACACCAGTCGGGCATGAGGATACACCTGATGCACCCGATGAAACACCCCAATCAGAAAGCCGTGATTCTTGATTTCCGTCAGGCTTCCTACGTGCCCGACTACCAGTTGATCATCTGCCAACCCCAATGCCTCGCGATGCTGCTTTCGCAACGCCGCCTTGTATTGGAACCGCTCTGTGTCGATAGCATTTTTCTGCAATAGCAACGGCTTCTTCCAGTGCTTTCCCAGTAGCCATTCCGCTGCCTGGTGGCTGCATGTCACCCCATGCGTCACATACTTCCGCAACGCATGCTTGAAGTACATCCGTATCGGCCATTTGCTGTCCAGTAAGGCCTTCGAACTATGAGCATGAGCCAGGATGCACGGGATGTTCCGTTTCGCCGCCTCTTTAAAGAAGAAATACCCCAGTTCCGAGGAGTGCCCGTGGATGATGCTGTATTCCGGGTGCTCATCCAGAAAATCCGCTATCTGCTGTTGGTACTTCCCGAAAGTCAGCGGGTGTAGTGGCATCATGCGGTAGATTCGTCCGCCCAACGCCTCAATCTCATCCTCATAGGCACCTCGCTCCGGTCGGTGCACCACAAAGTCGAATTGCACTTTCGTACGATCTATTTTCCGGTAGTAGTTCATCACCATGGTCTCTGCCCCTCCACGGTTCAGAATGGTGAATAGCATCAATATGCGGATAGGTTGTTGCATAGTATGCATTAAATTTATTTCACGATTTGCACCTGGTGCTTGTTTTCCCATTGTCGTATCGATCTGTATAAGCGAGTTGCTTTGAAATCCATCAAAGAATATGCTTGTTTCATTTTCTCCCAAATGTTTTTATCAGAGTATATATTTGTGTGAACCATCTGATAACTCAAGAGTAAAAGCATGTCGTGTCCTCTGCAAATATCGTAATCACTGGCATTCTTGTATAGAGGTAATGCATGAATACATCTGACTGTTCGTGAAAGTAATGGCTTATATATTTTTTTGAAAAATGAATCTTTTCTATTTCGGCATCCTTTGTAGAAGTTTTCGATGGCTCTTTTTTCCCAATCAGTGTATATGGAGTGGGTCTTGGTATTGAATAAATTGGAGATTTTGGCATATTTTTTGAAATTACATCCTAATTTGAAAATTTCATTCCAAATGCGTAATCTTCCTTGAAATCTCACTACAGGTGTAATTGTCGCAATCGCATTTTGAATTTGATTATTCCAGTTGTTTAGGGCTGCTTGAACGTTTGGTACGGATAGTACCATCATTTCCATATCACGATAATCAGTGTGGAATACAGCTTGGGGATATTTATAGAAAGGTATATATTTTCGATAATCTGTATCCATGATTCCAAATATTTTTTCTGTTTTTCCCCAACTCAAGACAGTCTTGACAATCTCTTGCAAATATGCACAACCTCCCATTATATCGTTTTCTTTGATGGAAGAGTAGATAAAGCTATTGTTTGGCTTGAAAAAAGAACGGTAAAAATCCAAATCATCATTGCCTTCTACAATGATAAAGGTGATTTGTTGGGATAAAGAACCATTAAGTTTTTGTCTGATATGCCCTATTGTGTGTATGGGTTGATTATTCTGGACAATATTTTGTAATGAAGTTGCCATTCAGAATCAGTCTGTGATTTCAATTAGTTGTTGAATAAATCAATGGACATGTTCCATTGATATTTGAATATTTCAGGTGAATGCGTACATACAATACATTGTATGGTCCTCAATTGGGTTATTGTGTCCAATTGATTCAGAAATACTCCTTGCCATTCCAAATGAAACGAGAGTTCCGGTTCGTCAATAAGAATCAGTGAATCATCATCAGCATGGAACAACAAATCATATGTCATGATTAGAATATGCTTTTCTCCAGACGATAAACTTTCGTAGGGTAAAATGGTACGGTCGTCATTAGTAGCAATAAAGCGGTAGCCGTATCGTGCATCTATTTGCAATTCCTTATTCGTAAACTGGTAGCTATTGATAATTTCTTGAAAAGCACGAATCCTTTTTTGGAAATCATTTGATTGAGCCGTTTGCGGATCATTCAAAAGAACAGACAATTGGCGTGCATTTTCTCTTACAGCCGATTCTTCCCTATGGTATAAGCGATTGTCTTTGATGTAGTAGATGGGATGTGAAAGCAAATAGGTCGAAAAATTATTTGCTACAGGTTCCAACATGGGTTGTTGGCTTTCCCAACAGAATCTTTCATGAAAATCATTCCTTGATTCATGAAAGAAGTGCATATTTAACAATATGTTATTATAACCTTCGAAGTCTATATTATCTTCTTGTTCTGTTGTTCTAGTTTGTTGTACTTCCAATATATAACCATCATCGAATAATAATTCGAGCCTATCAAAAAGAATCTGAGCTAAATGGGAATAATTTTGATTATACAAATAATCTATTATCCGTAAAATGGTCGTCTTCCCATATCCATTAGGTCCAGTTATGAATGAAATAGGGGTGTCGTTTTTGGAATTGATAATAGGCAAAGAATAATTATAAAATCCAAAAAGCGAGTATATGTTTATAGCTTTAAGCATTTGGGTAGATTTCTTTTAAGATTTGTCTTCTTTTTTGATTGACAGTAACATTCCTTTCTTGCGGAACGTTTTTTTGGCCATTAAATCTGACAGCCGTCATATACGATGGATAATCATCAGCTTTACTGATGTTATTTAAATAATGCATCACTCGAAGGTTCTGTGGATTATTATCTCCTCCTAAAGCTTGTGGAAAGATATGATCGATTACCCAACCATATGGGTTGATTTTTCCATATTTATCACGCATAATCAATGCACCACATGCATCTTTTCGATACATGTGTTCATCCAGACCTTCTACTTTGGATGCTTTTTCCCAAAGTCGATTTAATATGTCCTCAGAAAAATTCATGATATAACTTAAATTCCCTACAAATATAAACACATTTCTTTGTTATAACACCCGAAAAGTGAAATTTCTTTTAAAAGGCATTGTACATTTACACTTTTTACAGTGATATTTACTTTTTAAAATACATAATTCTTTGTAGACTATCATTGATTTTAGAGCGATTGGGACGGGAAATATTTATATCACTTAGTTGGAATTCTAATCGGCTTTTTTTATTCTCTAAAATAAGTTTTCTATCATGATAGTAATTATTATCCTCTTGTTTTAATTTGTAAAATGAATAATTATTGATTATATAACTCTTTACTTTATCATCATAAATAACCGATGGAATAATTATAAAAGTAGAGATTTTTATTGCCTTTTTGTTCTCTGGATAAACTTTGTAATTCGTAGCAGGAATTATTCCTAATGTATCTGTATATGTAACAAAGTCATTTAATGAATTAAAATCAAGAATTGTGATTGTTATTGTAGAAGAAAATACTTTAGGAATGTCTGTATATGTAAATTTTAGTTCAGTTTCAAAATAATCAATAACAGCTGCCTTTTCGTCTTCTGGATATATATTATCGAATGTTGAGCGTATGATGTTAAATGGTTCATGGATTTCTATAGAAAGGTTTGAGGTAAATTGGGATATTTTGTATCGTGCAAATTCATTATTCTTAAATATGAAGTTCATCCTTTCTAAACCAATGATTTTACACTCTTTCAAGAAACGTAATTTCTCATATTCTTTTTTGGGCTGTTCTAATTTGAGGATTGAATTTGGATTTTTGTCAATCTTGGGGATACCTTGATTTTTTTCTATTAATTTAGTAGAAAGGTCGAAAGTTAAATTTTCGATGTCATCATTTCCGATATTTTGTAATTTAATAGGTATTTTTCCTAATAGTGGAGCACTTTTAATTTCGGATGTAGGATACAAATAGATAATATTGTAGAATTCTTCATTACATATTTCAAATTCATCCAAATATATTTTAATTCCCTTATCTGCAAACCAAGTTTTATACATTTGGTAAATTCCCAATGTAAAAGTAGGAATACCGAATAATATAGTAATGAAAGCTTTTAGATAATTGTTTTTTAAAAAAGAAGAAACACTGTAAAATAACCTAGTTGTAACTTGTGGTGAATTGGATTTGTTGTTTTGTTTTTTGCTCTTCAGAGATTTATGTTTTTTCTTCTTGTTAGTCATAAACTAAATCTTATTATTTGTCGTTTCCTTGTAGAATACTGATTTTTCATCTATTTAAAAACTTCCTTAGGAAATAAGTGTTTTAAATGTTTATGAGAATCGGTTCCCTTTAGAAATTTTAAAGCTTTATTTCTGTAATCTATAATATTTAAATGATGCTCTACGATGCTATGTATTCCTTTGTTATTATATACACATATGGCTTTAGAGTAATTGTTACTAGATATGATGGATTCAATAAACGACATCCTTTCTTGATACCATTGATTTATTTGAACATTATCACAGAAAGACTTATAATTAGACTCAATTTCGTCTTTTGTTTTACCTTTAACAACGTGTGATTCTGTAAAATCAATAGTTCGTTAATTTTATAAAGTTTACACAGCGGTTCTAACGCCGTAGAATAAAAGTTCTTTGAAATCAGTGTTATTTAAACGTCTGTTCGCATGTTTTGCGGACATGGAATTAAATCGATCCAGCATTGCAGCATTG
>JAFQNW010000043.1 GCA_017420875.1 Bacteroidaceae bacterium | reverse complement strand
GCGAAATCTCTGTAGGCGAGATGGTTAGTGCTTATACCGCTTTCGCCAACAAGGGTATTCGTACCGCACCGTTGTTTGTGAGTCGCATCGAAGATAATGAAGGAAATACCATTGCCGAATTTGCTCCTCACATGGAAGAAGTTATCAGTGAAGAAAGTGTGTACAAGATGCTCATCATGCTCCGTGCCGTAATCAATGAAGGTACAGGTGGACGAGTGCGTCGAGTGTATAACATTACGGCAGATATGGGTGGTAAGACCGGTACGACCAATAATAATTCGGATGGATGGTTTATGGGATTCACACCTTCGCTGGTTTCTGGTGCATGGGTAGGTGGAGAAGAACGCGATATCCACTTCGATAACATGCGGGATGGTCAGGGGGCCGAGATGGCACTTCCTATCTGGGGGCTTTACATGCAGAAGGTTTATGCCGACAAGTCTTTGGGTTATTTACAGACAGATACATTTGCCATTCCTCATGGATTCGATCCTTGCAAGGACATCCTGGTGAACGATGAAGCACCAGCCATTAAAGATGTTTCCGGGTTGGATAATTTGTTTGAATAAGCACAAAAAAGAAAAACGCCTTCACGTTTGAGTCAAAACGTGAAGGCGTTTTTCTTTAAAGGCGTTCAAGTTCTTGTTGGATGTAATCTCTTTTTAAATCTTCAGGTTTGAGAATTCTAGAACCATGAATAAGGAGATCAATGTCTATTTTGACAATACCTTGGCTTTTTTCTTGAGGCATACGGCCGTTGTCTTGCTCGATTTCCTTTAATCGTTGGCGTATCTCATCGGTAGTGAGGCTTGTTTGGAAGGTGGCGAGTTGATTGGAAAAAGGCGAGAAGAATCCCTCTCCAATCGCTTCAGTCTCCAGCTCTTCGCCAAAGCGAATGTTGGGAAATGCTTCTGAAAGAGCATTACGGGCGGCATTCATGTGAATTTCCCTATCGTAATTGGAACCTAAACAAATAAGGCAAGATTCTGAGTTCATGATACTTTTATTTGATTTCTAGGCAAATGTATGAAATGTTTTTGTACTTTTGCACGGATTAAACAGGATATAATTATAAAGGAAGACAAAATGCTTGATAGAACCAAGGCACCCAAGATTGATTCGGTATATGATATGACTATCATGTGTCCAGAGCGTCGTGTGATGAAAAATGGGATGCCACTGAACATCATTCATGCCGGAAATCAGGAAGTTGTCCGCTTGGATTTGTTGATTGGTGGAGGGCAATGGCATCAAGCACAACCTCTTCAGGCTATGTTTACCAACCGGATGCTTCGTGAGGGAACCTCGTCGATGACTTCGACTCAGATAGCCGAAAAGTTGGATTATTACGGGGCGTGGCTGGAATTGTCTTCTTCCGTCAATTATGCCTTCATTACCTTATATTCACTCAATAAGTATTTCCATCAAACATTGGCCGTTGTGGCAGATATGCTGATGCATCCGTCTTTCCCTGAAAAGGAAATTTCCGTGGTGACAGAGGCTAATAAACAACAATTCCTGGTAAATAGTACCCGTGTGGAAGCCATTGCTCGTAAGCATCTGAACCGTTCGCTTTTCGGACCATCGCATCCTTTTGGTCGTTTTGCAGAGGCAGAAGACTATGACCGTATTACGGCAGATGTCTTGCGGACATTTTATCGCGAGTATTATCATTCAGGCAATTGTTCGGTATATGTGTCGGGGAAGGTTACCTTGGAAATCATTCATTGCATTGAAGAATCTTTAGGACATGACGCTTGGGGAAAGGTACACGAGATGTCCCCTTTGAAACTGATTACTCCCCAACAATCAAGCGAGAAGCATGTCTTTGTAGAGCGTGCCGATGCTTTGCAAAGTTCGTTGAAGATGGGTGGTTTCGTGATGGATCGAATGCATCCTGATTTCTTGAAGGCCCGTGTAATGGTTACCTTGTTTGGAGGATATTTCGGGAGTCGATTGATGTCCAATATTCGTGAAGAAAAAGGCTACACTTATGGCATCGGAGCCGGTATTGTCAATTACCCCGAGATAGGTGTGTTAGCCATCAGTACGGAGGCGGACAACCACTATGTAGATGCCATTATCACAGAGGTTTATCATGAGATGGATAAATTGCAGAACGACTTGGTATCACAAGAAGAACTAAACATGGTCAAGAATTACATGTTGGGCGATTGGTGTCGTTCGTACGAAGGACCTTTCTCTCTTTCAGATGCATGGATTTACATTCATACAGCAGGACTGGATGATGAGTTCTTCAAACGTTCATTGGAAAGTGTTCAAAGCATAACTTCTGACGAGATACGGGATTTGGCATGTCGTTATTTCAGTAAAGAAAGCTTAATAGAAGTTGTAGCAGGCAAAAAAGTAAGATAATCTTGAAGTAATCCTCCGCAAAAATCAACAAATAATCGTATATTTGCCCCGAATTTTAGTGAAGTCATGAGGAAATCAATCTATATTACAATCATTTTATGTTTATTTGTGTCCGCACTTTCGGCTCAAATCAAAATCGGAACTTACACATTCAAGGATGGAAGTGAATATGTGGGTGAACTGAAAGGAAAGAAGCCTAACGGAAAAGGAAAAACCGTGTTTAAGAGCGGAGATACATACGAAGGCGAGTACGTAAAAGGAAAACGTCAGGGAGAAGGTACTTATTCTTTCTTGGATGGCGAAAAATATGTAGGTCAATGGTTTCAGGACCAGCAACATGGAAGAGGAACATTCTATTTCATGAACAATAATCGCTACGAAGGAATGTGGTATGCCGACTACCAACAAGGAGACGGTATTATGCATTATTATAATGGGGATGTTTATGAAGGTGAATGGCACCAAGACTTGCGTAGTGGGAAAGGAACTTATGTCTGGAAAGCAGGGGCAAAGTATGAAGGAACCTGGAAAGCCGACAAGAAAGATGGGCATGGCATCATGGTATGGCCGGATAATTCTAAGTACGAAGGCGATTGGGTGGCCGATGCACGCGAAGGCAAAGGAACTTTCAGCTACATCAATGGCGATAAATATGTGGGCGACTGGAAGAATGATGTCCAGCATGGTAAGGGCATCTATTATTTCCATAATGGCGATCGTTATGAGGGTGATTATGTAGAAGGCGAACGTACGGGTCGTGGCATTTACGTACACAAAAATGGCGATAAGTATGTAGGCGAATTCAAGAATGGCGAACAATCGGGGCAAGGAACATTCACCTGGAGTAATGGTGCCGTTTATGAAGGACATTGGATTGATAATGTCCGAAGCGGAAAAGGCCGATATAAATGGGCGAATGGAGATGAATACGAAGGCGAATGGAAAAACGATATGCCCGAGGGACAAGGCTCGTTGACGATGGCCGATGGCACACGCTATCAAGGAGGCTTTGTCAGAGGTCAGGAAGAAGGCAAGGGAGTAATGTTGTCAAAAGACGGAATCCGCTTCGAAGGCTCTTTTAAACAAGGAAAGAAGCACGGGGCATTTGTGGAAACGGATAAAGATGGCAAAGTCATTCGGCAAGGTACTTACAAGTTCGGAATGTTGGACACTCCCCAGAAATAAATCGCATGATTGATTTGCTGACAATCACCCGTGAGGTGAAAAATATCGCGTTGGAAGCCGGTTCTTTCATTAGAACCGAACGAAGTGCTTTTGATAAAAACAAGATTGAAAAAAAGCATGCTCACGATTATGTCTCTTATGTGGATAGAGAGTCAGAATTGTTGATTGTCGGCAAATTGCGTAATCTTTTACCCGAAGCTGGATTTATAGCCGAAGAAGGCTCGGGAACTCTACAATCAGAAGAATATTGCTGGTTGGTGGATCCGTTAGATGGTACTACCAATTTCATTCATGGAAATGCTCCTTATTGTGTAAGCATTGCTTTACGTAATCGGGAAGAATTATTAGTAGGAGTCGTGTACGAAATTTGTCGTGACGAACTTTACTGGACGTGCAAGGGAGAACCCTCATTCTTGAACGGACAACCTATTCAGGTATCCGAAGTGTCTGAACTTACGGATGCTTTCATCGCTTTGGGACTTCCTTACAATTCGGATGCTTATCGGCCGATGGCCGAAATGTTGATGCATAAGTTGTATGGTCGTGTAGGTGGCTTGCGTGTTCAAGGAGCAGCTGCCGTTGAACTATGCTATGTGGCCGCAGGCCGTTTTGATGCACGTATTGAAGCATATCTTGGACCTTGGGATATTGCCGCAGGTGCATTGATTCTTATGAATGCTGGTGGGCGATTGACAGACTTTGAAGGAAGTGACAATTATCATTCGGGATATCAGGTCTTAGCTACCAACGGAAAATTACATCAGACATTAAGAGATATTGTCAAAAAATAAAAGATAAATCTTTTCATTTTTTTTAGTCCATTACAAATATATTTTGTAAGTTTGTAAGGTAAACAATTTTAAGTTCGGCTTAAAGTGGATAACTAAGTATGAATGACCTTACAAATAATAAATCTATGAAAGTGAATAGTGCAAAGGCAAAATTGCGTTTGATCGAAAATGACCCTTGGCTGGAACCTTTTTCTGCAGCCATTGAAGGAAGACATCAACATGTTCTTAATAAGGAATTGGAATTGACCAATGGTGGGAAAACGACTTTGTCGGATTTCGCTACCGGTCATTTGTATTTCGGTTTGCATCGTACACGTAAAGGGTGGGTTTTCCGTGAATGGGCACCTAATGCCAAGGATATTTATCTGGTAGGTGACTTCAATGGATGGCAAATATTGCCGGAATACCGTTTGCATAAAGTAAGACGCTCAAATGGTGTTTGGGAAATAGAATTGAAGGCTGAAGCCATAAAACATGGCGATTTATATAAAATGAAGGTTTATTGGGAAGGCGGCGAAGGTGAACGTATTCCTGCTTATGCCAACCGAGTAGTACAAGATGAAGCTACCAAGATTTTCAGTGCACAGGTTTGGGCTCCTGAAAAACCTTATCATTTCCGTAAGAAAGTATTTCGTGCCAATACAGATCCTCTGATGATTTACGAATGCCATGTAGGCATGTCGCAACAAGAAGAAAAAGTTGGCACTTACAATGAATTCCGTGAAAAAGTATTGCCACGTGTAGCAGCAGCTGGTTATAACTGTATTCAGGTGATGGCTATTCAGGAACATCCATATTATGGAAGTTTCGGATATCATGTCTCAAGCTTTTTTGCACCATCCTCTCGTTTCGGTACACCGGAAGAATTGAAAGAGTTGATTGATACAGCTCATCGGATGGGAATTGCTGTGATTATGGATATTGTGCATTCACATGCAGTAAAGAATGAAAACGAAGGTTTGGGTAATTTGGCGGGTGATCCTAACCAATATTTCTATGAAGGTGGACGTCGCGAACATCCGGCATGGGATTCTCTATGCTTTGATTATGGTAAGAACGAAGTATTGCACTTCTTACTTTCCAACTGTAAGTATTGGATGGAAGAATTCCGTTTCGATGGTTTCCGCTTCGATGGTGTAACTTCCATGCTTTATTATAGCCATGGATTGGGCGAAGCATTCTGCAATTATAACGACTATTACAATGGTCATCAAGATGACAATGCTATCTGTTATTTGACATTGGCCAACAAATTGATTCATGAAATCAATTCGAAGGCTATCACCATTGCTGAAGAAGTTTCAGGTATGCCTGGCTTGGCTGCTCCAATTGAAAATGGTGGTTATGGTTTCGATTATCGTATGGCCATGAATATTCCTGACTATTGGATTAAGACCATTAAGGAAAAAGTCGATGAGGATTGGAAGCCAAGTAGTCTGTTCTGGGAAGTGACTAATCGCCGTGCCGACGAAAGAACCATTTCTTATGCAGAAAGCCATGACCAAGCTTTGGTAGGTGATAAGACTATCATCTTCCGTTTGGTAGACGCTGATATGTACTGGCACTTCCAAAAGGGTGATGAAAACTATACAGTTCATCGTGGTATTGCCCTCCACAAAATGATTCGTCTGCTCACAGCTTCGACAATTAATGGTGGATACTTGAATTTTATGGGTAATGAGTTCGGTCATCCGGAATGGATTGATTTCCCACGTGAAGGTAACGGATGGTCGCACAAGTATGCTCGTCGTCAATGGGATTTGGTGGACAACAAAAATCTTTGTTACCATTATTTAGGTGATTTCGATTCTGCTATGACCCATTTGCTGGCTAGCGTGAAGGAAATTCAAGAAACTCCTGTTGTTGAAATCTGGCATAATGATGGCGACCAAGTATTGGCTTACAAGCGTAAGAACTTGATATTTGTATTCAACTT
>JAFQNW010000042.1 GCA_017420875.1 Bacteroidaceae bacterium | reverse complement strand
GGTAATCTACTGTTCTTCGATTACGCTGCGAGAGCATAAGTATTGTTGCCAGATAATAGTTTGATAACTGGGATTAAAGTGCCAATCACCGACGCACTGCATGCTTACATACCACTCCAACCCGCTGTCAAATCCAGTCAAGCCCATACTGGTATGTGTCATAAAGACGATGCAAAAATAATGCATTTCTTTGGTTGTTACAAATTTTGGAAGTTGAATTGTGTTTATTTAAGGGAGAAGTCTGTATCTTTGAAACAGATATAAAAAAGAGTATGAAGAAATTGATATTACTTTGTATAGGCTTTTTAATACTGGGGGCCTGTACTTTGATGAAGGCAGATAAGGCTGTTAATAAATCCTATCTGTTGGTTGGAAGTTATAATACCATACACGATGAAGGTATAAAAGTCTATCTTTGGGATAGTGAGATGGGGGAAGCTAACTATGTAGATGGAGTAAAAGGTATTTCTAACCCTTCTTATCAAGTGGTTTCGGCTGATGGAAAACGTATCTATTCGGTTGGAGAGGATGAAGGTGAAACATCAACAGTTCATGCTTTGTCTTTTGATAAAGTGAATGGAGAACTGAAATTAATGAATACACAACTTACACAAGGAGGAGCACCTTGTTATGTTAATATAAGTCCGGATGGGAAATATCTCATCACAGCTAATTATATGGGAGGTAACATCTCGATTATTCCGGTAGAAACTTCAGGATGTTTGAGTGAAAACGTGAGCACGTTTGCTTTCAAAGGCGAAGGCGTAGATGAAATTCGCCAAGACAAACCACATTTGCATTGTGTAAGATTTACACCTGATGGGAAATTGCTTATGGCAACAGACTTGGGTACGGATAAAATACATGTATTCCCTTTGGCTAATGATGGTGGTCTTGATGAAGATAATGTTTTTGATGTAGAAATTGAGCCAGGTGCAGGTCCTAGGCATATCTGTTTTTCGAAAGATGGGCGATTCGCTTATCTAATTAATGAATTATCGGGGAAGGTTACTGCACTTGTTATTGATGGTAAAAACATAAGTCCCGTTCAATATATCGAGTCCGATACGGTTGGTGCACGAGGAAGTGCAGACATTCACTTGTCTCCTGATGGAAGATTTCTTTATGCTTCTAATCGTTTGAAGGCCGATGGAATTGCTATTTTCTCGGTAGATGCTCAAACTGGTTTGTTGAAAAAGGTGGGCTATCAACCGACAGGTATTCATCCGCGTAATTTTATAATAACTCCTGATGGGCGTTTCCTCTTAGTGGCTTGTAGAGGTAGTAATATGGTGCAAATATTTGCGAGAGAAGAAAAAACAGGTCTGTTGAAAGATACTGGAAAAAGAATAGAAACGAGTGAGCCTGTTTGCTTAAAGTTTATAGAATAAAAAAAGGTGGAGTTTAAGCTCCACCTTTTTTATATAAGAAGTATTATACATAAGTTTCCAAGAACTTGGCGTGACCGTTTACAGTAACCTTTACTTCCTTAGTAGTAGCCGGATAGAGGATAGATTCGCCTGCTTTTACTTCAACAGAATTACCTTCATTGTCGGTTACAGTGCAAGAACCTTCCATGCAGATATGGATAACAAATGAATCCAGTTCGCTATAATCCAATGTCATGTCTTCTGTCAAGTCGTATACAGAAGTTGTGAAGTATGGGCAAGTAACCAATTCCACTGGTTCGTTTTGCTTCGGAGTATACGGAGTACGATAGTCGGCTTCTACGCTATAGTCGATGGCATCCTTTGAAAGTTCTGTGTGGAGTTCACGAGTATTACCGTTCTTGTCCTTGCGGTTGAAGTCGTAGATACGGTAAGTTACGTTCGAGGTCTGTTGGATTTCTGCGATGAAGCAACCAGCACCGATGCTATGGATACGGCCAGCAGGGAGGAAGAATACGTCGCCCGGTTGAACAGCATAGTCGGCCAAAGCGTCACAGATAGTATTATCGGCAATCATAGCTGCATATTCGTCCGGAGTGATGCTCTTCTTCAAACCAGAACGAAGGTGAGCCTGACCGTTATTGTTGTCGATTACGTACCACATTTCGGTCTTTCCCATTGAATTATGGCGAACCTTTGCCAATGCATCGTCTGGATGAACTTGGATAGAGAGGTCATCGCAAGCATCGATGAACTTGATGAGCAAAGGGAAGTTGTCACCAAAGCGTTCGTAATTGGCTTCACCTACCAATGCACCCTTGTATTCTTTTACCAGTTCGCTTAAGTTCTTGCCGACTTCAGCTCCGTTAGCCACTACCGATTCATCACCGGGTACATTCGAGATTTCCCAGCTTTCGCCCACTTGTGGTTGTTCGATGTCAAGTCCCTTGAATGGGATAATTTTTTCGCCACCCCAGATAGTGGACTTCAAAATAGGATTGAATTTAAATGGATACATAAGGTTATAATTTAAAAGGTTATTCGTTTGCACACAAAAATAAAGGATTTCTAGGACTTTATCATGAATTTTCGCTTTAATTTTTAAGAAAAAGCTTTGTCGAAGAAAGATAGGTGCTATCTTTGTGGCTTCATGAAAGAAAATCGTTGAATTACTATTATTAATGTATATGTTTCATCCTTTTTTGATAATGCGGATTATAGGCTTTCTGCTTTTGTTAGAGGCTTTGGCATTAGTCAGTTGTTTGGGCATTTCGATAGGCGTTGGTGAACCGATTGTGATGTCTTATATAAAGGTGTTGCTTTTACTGTTGGTTGTAGGAACTTTGCTGGTTTTTTCGGGACGTCATGTTAAACATGAAGTGTCGAAGAAGGACAGTTATTTGGTTGTAACCCTTTGTTGGCTTGTTTTCCCTGCTTTTGCAGGTTTGCCTTATTATGTCAGTGGTTACATTCCTACGGTCACCGATGCTTTTTTCGAGGCCGTTTCCGGTTTTACGACAACGGGAGCTTCTATTATTGATAATTTAGAGGAGTTCCCACCTAGTCTTCTGTTTTGGCGGAGTATGACTCAGTGGATTGGTGGTTTGGGAATTGTTTTCTTTACTGTAGCTGTCCTTCCTGTATTCGGCACGGGAAACATGCCTTTATTGACAGCTGAGTCGGTTGGCCCTATCCGGACAAAATTACATCCTCAGGTGGCAACCGCAACTCGTTGGATTTTGTTGGTTTATGTTTGTTTAACTTTGGTGGAAACTCTTTGTTTGATGTTGGCCGGCATGAGTTTTTTTGATGCCATTTGCCATTCTATGGCAACAATTTCTACGGGAGGATTTTCAACGAAGCAGGCCAGTATCGCTGCCTATCATTCGCCAGCCATCGAATATATTGTGACAGTTTTTATGTTTTTGGGTGGAACCAACTTTTCATTATTATATCTGTTTCTTTTTAAGAGGCGATTTAAGGAATTGTTTACTGACGGTGAATTCCGGACTTATTTGAAAATAACCATTCTTTTTACATTGGCTATATCCGTGGGATTGTTCTTTACTATGCCAATGGATTTGGAAGAAGCGTTTCGTAATTCCGTTTTCCAGGTGGTAACTATCATGACCACTACGGGATTCTGTACGTTAGACTATATGTCGTGGATGCCTTTGTTATGGCTTTTAGTTTCTTTCTTGATGTTTACCGGTGCTTGTACTGGCTCTACTACCGGAGCTATTAAGTGTGTACGCATTCATTTGTTGGGTCGCATTATTGGAAACGAATTCAAGAAGATTATGCATCCTAATTTGGTTGCTCCCGTAAAATTGGGAACTAAAGTGATTCCGGATAGGGTGATAACTTCGATTGTTGCATTTATTCTTATTTATTTAGGAGTGGTAGCTGTCGGCCTCGTTATTAACATGGCTTTTGGACTTGATTTTGTGGAAGCTTATGGCTTGTCGCTAACAAGTGTTGGTAATGTTGGACCGGGTTTGGGATTCTACGGCCCGGCGAACACCATGTCTTCTTTACCCGATACCTTGAAATGGGTCAGCAGTTTCTTGATGTTGGTCGGTCGTTTGGAGTTTTTTGCTGTATTTGTTTTGTTTACCCCCTCTTTCTGGGAAAGACACTGAGTATAGTAATGTGTCATTCTGTTTAACGTAAAATGCGTTGTTCAGAATGACACATTGCAATCGATTTATTTCACTTCAACCTGAATCATGACCGGGAAATGGTCGGACGGTGTACGTGCTACATATTTCTTCATAGTTACTTCTTTCGGGAAGTTACCGTTTTTTTCCGCTTCTTCTTTTTCTGTGGCTTCAGAGCGGTAAGTATCTGTCAGGATACCATATTTCTTTACGATAAATTCCTTGGTCAAAAACAAATGGTCAATACGGCTGTCGGTTTTTCTGTCAGGATGAAATCCGCTGAAAGTACCATTCGGTGCATAGCGTAGTTCGGCAATTTGATAGGCATCACGCATGATTCCTGAATTGTCGAGCAGTTTATATGATTCATTGTTTTGGTCTACGTTGAAGTCTCCGGTAAGGATAGCCGGAAGTTCGGTTGGGAATTCCTTCATCTTCTTTAATATTAGTTTAGCACTCTCTGAACGGGCCTGTACACCCACATGGTCCATGTGCAGGTTGTAGAATAAGAAGGTGAAGCCTGTTTGTTTGTCGCGGAACTTGCCCCATGTGCAAATGCGTGGTAGTGCCGCATCCCATCCTTTGTTCGGGTGGTCGGTTTCGGTGGATAACCAGAAGTCTCCGTGTTCTAGTACTTCAAACTTATCAGTGCGATAGAAAATTGCCGAAAACTCACCTGCCAATTTACCATCATCGCGTCCGATACCGATATAATCATATTTAGGCATGGCTTTCTTCAAATCTTCCAATTGGTGATGCTTAGCTTCTTGAGTTCCGAAAATGTCGAATCCGTTGAACTGAATCTGTAAGGCAATGTATGGATAACGTTGTCCCCAACCATTGCCTGCAATAGAGTCACCTCGGTTAGCATTTCGTACATTATAGGTTGCAAAGACATAAGACTGTGCTTGCATGGTTAAGGCCGTACTTAGTACGAGCAACATGGTGTAAATTAGTTTTTTCATGGTGAATGATCTTATTTTTTACAAAGATAACAGATTATTCTTTTTATTTCGACCATACTTTTATTTTTTTCAAGGAAAAGCTATACCTTTGTAAACAAAATAAAAAAGAGGAAAATGAGAAGTTTTGCATCAGACAATAATTCAGGTGTGCATCCTTTAGTAATGGAAGCACTGATGAAGGCCAATACCGGCCACGCCGTAGGTTATGGCGATGATCCTTGGACAAAGGAAGCGACAGAAATCGTCAAGAAACAATTTGCACGTCCTTGTGACGCTTTATTTGTTTTTAATGGAACCGGAAGTAATACCATGGCCTTACAATTGATGACTCGTCCTTATCATATCATCTTTTGTGCCGAAACCGGACACATTGCAGTAGATGAGTGTGGAGCCCCAAGTAAGGGTACAGGATGTTTTATGCGTACGATTCCTACACCAGACGGAAAGTTGACTCCCGAACTTTTGGAACCCTACATGATTAATTTTGGCGTAGAACATCATTCTCAGCCGGGGGCTATATACATTAGTCAATGTACAGAGTTGGGTACAATTTATAAGCCAGAAGAAGTTCGTGCCCTTTGCGATTATGCTCATGCCCATGGTTTGTTGGTTCATATGGACGGTGCCCGAATCTCGAATGCAGCTGCTGCACTTGGTCTTTCGCTGGATGAAGTTTCTGGTGCTTGTGGCGTGGATACTTTGACCTTGGGTGGAACCAAGAATGGTTTGATGGGAGCCGAATGCGTGGTAATCTTCAATCAAGATTTAGTGAAAGAAGCTCGCTTTGCTCGCAAACAAGCTTGCCAGTTGGCTAGTAAAATGCGTTATGTCTCTTGCCAATTTACAGCATTTCTTACCGATAATCTTTGGTTGGAATGTGCCAACCATGCCAATCGATTAGCTAAGAAACTTCACGATGCTTTGGCTGCTATGCCGGATGTAAAATTCACTCAGCCAATGGAGAGCAACCAACTCTTTTTCATCATGCCGAAAGAAAAGGAAGAAAAGCTTCACGAAAAGTATTATTTCTATTATTGGAATGAGGCCATCGGTGAAATGCGTCTTGTCACTTCATGGGATACCACCGAAGAAGACGTAGATGGCTTGATTGAATATTTGAAGTCGCTTTAATCGTAGATATGGCAGGACATCCCATATTCACCATGAGCTTTGCCAAGGTCTATCCGTTGTTGGTGCAGAAAGCCGAACGAAAAGGTAGAACGCAAGCCGAGGTCAATGAAATCATCTGTTGGCTTACTGGTTATGATGCTGAGGGGTTGAAAAATCAGGTAGAAAAAGAAGTCGATATTTCTACTTTTTATACTGAGGCTCCTTGTATGAATCCCAATCGCGATTTGATAAAAGGCGTGGTTTGTGGCATTCGGGTGGAAAATGTTGAAGACCCTTTGATGAAAAAGATTCGTCAGCTAGATAAATTAGTGGATGAGTTGGCTAAAGGAAAGGAGATGGAGAAGATTTTGAGAAAATAAGAATAGGTGGGTGTGCTGGATGCATACCCACTTTTTTATTCCCTATTTTTCTTAGAAATGTCTTTTACTAAATATTCATTGAATACAATCCCCGCTACAATTAAAACCAAACCAATGTAGGTAGTAACTACAATAGGTTCGTGCAGTACCATGGCGATGAAAAACAATGATAGGAAAGGTGATAGGTAACAAAGCTGGTTAATGAGAGCCGGATTCGAAGTGATTCGTATGGCTATGCCGAAACAGATAAACGGAATGGCCATTTCAAATCCGCCAACATATATGCCAGCCAATAGCCCGTTAAGTTTGGGGATGCTGAAACCGAATACCGGTATGCAGATAATGAGATATAGGCTTCCACAGAGGAAACTCCCGAATAGTGTAACGATGGCGTCAATGCTGTCTTTGTGCTTGTTGTTTACCATCCAATAACCGGCCCAAAAGAAAGCACTGATGGCAGCAAGTAAAACTCCGGTAAAAGGAACTTCCATTCCACTTAGCTGGCCGGTACCCAAAGAAATCATGACTACTCCTAACATAGAAATAACCATACCCATGTATTTCTTCGATGGAATGGGTTGTTTTGCAAAAGCTGCCAGGAGAATAAGTAGTACAATTGGCCAAGCATAATTAACTGGCTGGGCTACCTGTGCGGGAAGCATATCGTATGCTTTGAATAGAATTAAGTAATAGGCAGCCGGATTTAGAAAGCCTTGAAAAGCTAGTTCCTTCCACAGTTTACTGCTTAGACGTCTGACCATGTGCCATTTGCCTTGGATGGTTAGGGTAAGTGTAAAAACCAGCACACTGGTAAGGCTTGCTATCAACAGCATTTCGAAATGTGTAAGGTAGGTCAATGCGACTTTAAAAGCTGTAGCAACGGTAGACCAGCTAAGTACAGCCATTAGTGCCAATAAAATGGCTCGGGTATTTCTGTTCATTGAATTATTTCTTTTGTGGAACCAATTGAATATTCAGTTCGATGCGACCATTTTTCTCTGGATATTGGATGAGCAAAATATTTTGTCGTTCAAAACCATGCATGAACACAGACAGGGTGTCTGCTTGTTCGATATTTGACAATGAAAAATTTCCATCAAAATCGCTGAGAGTTCCAATTCGTTTACTGCTAATAACCACAGAAGCCCCCATAACATACTCTCCTTGTGTGTCTGTAATAGTGCCTGCTACTTGAATTGTTCCGTTTAGGGTTTGGGGTAGTTTGATGACAATGGGTTTGGCAAATAACCATCCGTATACCAGTAAAATAAAGGCTAAAGTAATCAAACTTCTTTTAGGAGAAAAGAATGTTTTCTTTTTTCTTAGCATAGAAAGACGAATCAACTGGGTGGAATAGGCGAATGGGTGTATAAGGTTTGTGATGTTTCCACGTAACCAGTAGTTTGTCAGAACCTGTTGATAGGTAGGTAGCCCTATGGTTTGACTGGCTGCTTCATCGGCCAGAAATTCATGGTTTTCCATGAGTGCCTGTTTGTATTTCCATGCAAAGGGGTTGAACCATTGGAGTATGCAGAATAGTTCACAAAACCATAAGTCTAAATAATGGCATTGCTTTACGTGAATACGTTCATGGTAGAGTACTGATTCTCGTTCATACTCTTCCAATCCAATCGGAAGGAAGATGTTTCGTCCAAAAGAAAAGGGGGATGGTACGTCTGTTTCAATCAGTTTGTATTCTGGAAATTCAGTAACCAATCCTTTACGCTTGAATAGAAAAATCTTAAAGAGATCTCTGATACGAAGCATGCATAAAACAAAAATTCCGGTTCCATATAAAATCGAAAACCAAGACATTTGTCCGGAAATTAATACCTGCTGTGAAGGTATAGTTGGGGTATTAACCGATTGAGCTATGGACAAGACGGGTGAAGCCAAATAGATCTGACTTGTTTCGTATTCCAAGGGTATCCATGGGAGGATAAAACAGAAAAACATGCCGAACAATAAGGTCCATCGGTTGAGATGAAAGTCCGTACTTTTTCGATAGCCCCAATGGTATAAAAGTTGTAGGGCTATCGTTAATAAACAGAACTTGGTCAATAACATTCCCATTATTCGTTTGTCTTAGAAGGTCCTTCCAAGTTCTTTTTGGCTTCTTCTATCAATTGATCCAATTCTTCAAGGGAGATGTTGCTTTCTTTGGCGAAACAGGAGGTTAATGACGCAAATGAGTTGTTGAAGTACCGTTTTAGCATGCCGAACAATTGCCAACGAGAGTAGTCTTCTTTCTTCAGAACCGGGTAGTAGATGTAATCCCGTCTGTTGATAGCTCTGTGTGCGACGGCCTTTTTACGCTCTAAGATGCGAATTACAGTAGAAATGGTTGTACGTGAAGGTTTCTTCTCGCCAGGAATAAGGGCAAGCACGTCTTGCACAGTTCCTTCTCCTAATTCCCATAAGTAATTTAGGATGTTCTCTTCTGCTTTGGTAAGTTCTATCATAATAATTAGTTTTATTATTTTCTGTAAATATATGACTATCGTGATAGTCCTTGAAATAAATGGGAAATAAAATAACGTAGTTTAACAGTTGAGGGCTAAAATCACATGTTTGTTAGAAATATAACGTTCTTTTATCGTTTTCTCCAGAAAGCCGGAGTCAGCAATAATAGTACCGTGAATAATTCCAGACGGCCAATAAGCATATAGACGATACTGAACCATTTGGCAACATCCGGCAAAGCATTCCAAGAAAAAGCAGGGCCACACTTTCCGATACCCGGTCCCACATTGGCCAGACTTGAAATGATAACACTATAAGCATCGTCAAAGTCCAAGCCGATAACCATCATGGAAAACCATCCGAAGAACACCAATAGTGCAAATACTACGAAGAAAGCAAGGACTGTACTTTTGGTTGTAGGGGATACGCTGACTCCATTAACTCGCACCGGAAGTATAGCGTTGGGATGGACGATTTGTTTGAACTCATTCTTGGCAATGCGGGCCATGATGACGGCACGGATGCATTTGATGCCACCCGAGGTCGATCCGGCACAAGCCCCACAATAGGTGATGACGGTGGTCAGCATCCATAAAGCAGGTGCCCATTGCATGTAGTCAGCAGTAATGAATCCACAGGTTGTTTGGATGGAAACGACTAGAAACGATGAACGTCGGAAAGCTTCTTCCAAGCCCATAGGTGAGGTAAGCAACAATCCGATTGTGATGATAATAGTAAACAAAGCCACCGTTTTGATATACCAGATGATTTCGGTGTCTTTAAATATCCGCTTGAAGCTACCTTTTAGAAACAAAAGATATAATAAGGAGAAGTTGATACCCGAAAGGAACATGAAGGTCGTAATGACATATTCGATGTAAGGTGAATTGAAAGCAGCAATACTGGCCTGTTTGGTTGAAAAACCTCCGGTAGCAGTGGTAGTCATAGCATGGCAAATGCTGTCGAATAAAGGCATATCGCCAGCTAGCAATAAGATTGTTTCAGCCAATGTCAGCCCAAAATAGATGGTCCAAATCCATTTGGCTGTGACATCAATTCGTGGAGTTATTTTGTCGAACTTGGGTCCGGTTGCTTCCGCAGCAAACAACTGTATGCCACCAACACCAAAAATAGGAAGGACGGCGATTGTAAAGATGACTATCCCCATTCCACCAATCCATTGGGTCATGCTACGCCAAAAAAGCAGTCCATGAGGAAGCTCTTCGATGTTATCCAAGATACTGGCTCCGGTAGTAGAGAAACCGGACATGGTCTCGAAATACGCATTGGTGATGTTAGGGATGTAGCCACTTATATAATAAGGTAACATGCCGAAAAGAGAAAAGATAATCCAAGCAAAGGTTACTACGATGTAACCGTCTCGCCGGCTTAACTTTCTTTCCGCTGCTTTCCCTGCATGAGTTAGCGGTATACCGACAAGTGCGGTGATGGAAGTGGAAATGATAAAGGCTGAAAAATCGGGTTCCTGATAATAGAAGGACATTAGGGTACATAGGGTTAGAAATCCTGTTTCGATGAAAAGCAGGAGCCCCATGATTTTAGCGATCATCTTCCAATTAATCATCAGTTGAAGAATTTTTCGGCTTTCTTAATCATCATTCCTAGACAGAAAACAACGACGTGGTCTCCTGGTTGAATCATGGTGTTACCGGTTACGAGCATACCTTCACCATTACGGATAAGTCCACCAATGGTAATTCCTTTGGGGAGTCCCATGTCCTTGATTGGTTTGTGAGTGATGCGTGAACCTTCTTTTACTTTGAATTCGGCCACATCGGCATTGGCAAACGTCAAACATTTTACGTTCGTAACATCTGCATCCAGCATCATTTGGTAGATATGGCTGGCCGCTATCATCTTTTTGTTGATAACGGTACCAATATCCAAGCTCTCGGCCATACTGATGTAGTCAATGTTCTCTACTTCAGCCACGGTTTTGGCTACCCCCATTCGTTTGGCGGCCAAACAAGCCAATATGTTTGTTTCTGAATTTCCGGTTAAAGCGACAAATGCATCGGTGTTTTTAATGCCTTCGTCTAAAAGCAAATCCAAATCACGACCATCTCCATTGATAATCATGACCTTGTCGTCCACTAGGTCGGTTAAGCGATGGCAACGATCCAAGTCACTTTCAATGATTTTAATTTGCATGTGTTCGGGAGCATATTGTGATGCTCGAACGGCTATTCTACTTCCTCCCATAATCATGACGTTGCGAATGTCCGGATAACTTTCTTTCCCGGAAATCTTTCGGATGTATGGAATATATTTCTTGGTGGTTGTGAAATAGACGATATCGTGTAATTGGATGATGTCATCCCCACGAGGGATTATGGTTTCATTTCCTCGTTTGATGGCTACGATGTGGAAAGGTATTTTTCTTCCTCCCAATTCGTGTAGAGGAACGTTAAGGATTTCTGCAGTCTCACGCATCTTGGTCCCAACGAGAATCAAGGCACCTCCATTGAATTCCCACCATTGGCGTACCCAACTTAATCGGATGGCGTCAACAATGTCTTTGGCAGCTAACATTTCTGGGTAAATTAAGGAATCTACACCTAGCTTGGCAAAAAAGCTCTTGTTTTTTGGGAGCAGATATTCGTAGTTGTCAATTCGTGCTACCGTTTTCTTGGCACCTAAATTAGTTGCAAGCATACATGCAGTCATATTCCTGCTTTCTTCAGGCATGACCGCTATAAAAAGGTCAGCATCATCCACCCCTGTGTTTTTTAGGACTTGTATGGAAGTTGGCGATGCACAAACCGTCATTAAATCGAAGTTGGAATCCATTTTGTTCAGCTTACTCTGATCTTCATCCATGAGAATAATGTCTTGTTTCTCATTGGAAAGAAGTTCAGCCAAATGGGTTCCCACAGCACCGGCTCCTCCTATAATAATTTTCATAATCTTATTGTTTTACAATGACAATAATACACTCTTTATGCTTTCTACGTCCATTCCGCATAGGCGATGCAATTCGTTGATGCTACCATGTTGGACAAATTGATCGGGCAAGCCAATGCGGTGGATTTTAGGTGTATAGCCGTAATCGGACATGAATTCCAAAATGGCACTACCCATGCCACCCTTCAATACACCATCTTCTATGGTAACAATCTGTTGGTAGTTTTTGCCGATTTCATCGAGCATTTCTTTATCCAACGGTTTTAAGAAACGTAGGTCATAATGGGCTATACTTTTCTCACTTGCTTCTTCGGCAGAGGCAATGGCTTGTGATGCTGCATGCCCAATTGGCCCTAAAGATAGGACTGCAATGTCTTTGCCATCCTTCAGTTTACGTCCTTTCCCTACCGTTACTTCTTCTAGTGGACATTCCCAATCTGTAAGTATTCCTCTACCGCGTGGATAACGGATAGCGAAAGGCCCTTTGTTCGGAAGTTGGGCAGTATACATCAGTTTCCGTAATTCATGCTCATCGTAAGGAGAAGCAATGGTCAGGTTAGGAATGGAACGCAGATATGCAAGGTCGAAAGCCCCGTGGTGTGTCGGCCCGTCTTCGCCTACCAATCCTGCACGGTCCAAGCAAAGAACGACATTTAGCTTTTGGATAGCCACGTCGTGGATAATGTTGTCATAAGCTCGTTGCATGAACGATGAATAGATATTGCAGAAGGGGACTAACCCATCTTTAGCCATTCCGCCCGAGAAGGTTACAGCATGACCTTCTGCTATGCCGACATCAAAGCCTCTTTCTGGCATTTCATTCATCAGAATGTTCATGGAGCATCCCGATGGCATGGCAGGTGTTACCCCTACAATCTTGTCGTTTTGCTTGGCTAGCTCCAATAATGTATGCCCAAAAACGTCTTGATATAACGGGGGCATCCCTTCTGTGTTTGAGACAATTCGTTCGCCCGTTTCTTTATCGAATATACCTGGTGCATGCCAAATGGTAGCAGCCTTTTCTGCAGGTTCAAATCCTTTGCCCTTGATCGTATGTAAGTGTAATAGCTTTGGACCTTGCATATCCTTGATGTCTTTCAATACTTTGGTCAAGGCATTAATGTCATGTCCGTCAACTGGCCCGAAATAACGGATGTTCATACCTTCGAACACGTTTTGTTGTTGGGTGAGCATCGATTTCAAACTGTTGTTGAAACGAATAAGGCTTTTCCGTCTGGCATCGTTCAAGATTCCCCATTTATAGAACAAGCGGGATATTTTGTATCTGAAACGATTGTAGCTTTCTGATGTCTGTAAGTTTAGGAGGTATTGTTTCATGCCACCCACGCTACGATCGATGGCCATGTTGTTATCGTTTAGGATAATCAATAGATTGTTGTCGGTGGAAGAAACGTTGTTCAGCCCTTCAAAAGCCAAACCTCCGCTCATGGAGCCATCGCCAATGATTGCTACCACGTGGCGATTGTTTTCGCCTCGATGTTTGGCAGCTACCGCCATTCCTAATGCTGCCGAGATGGAATTGGATGCATGTCCGCAAGTAAAGGTGTCGTATTCACTTTCTTTGGGTGAGGGGAATGGACGGATGCCATTTAACTTTCGGTTGGTGTGGAAAGCGTCCCGTCGGCCGGTCAATATCTTATGGCCATACGCTTGATGTCCAACATCCCATACGATACGGTCGTAAGGGGTGTTGAAAACATAATGTAAAGCAACGGTCAGTTCGATAACTCCCAAACTAGAGCCGAAGTGACCAGGATTACATGATAGTTCATCGATAATCTTTTGCCTTAGTTCTTTGCATACTTCCGGAAGTTCCTCGGGCTTAAGTGCCCGTAAGTCTTCAGGGGTATCGATTTCTTTCAGCAATTTATATGAAATATCTTGTGCCATTTCTCTTCTACGTGATAAATGTTACGCAAAAATAGCATATTTATGTGTATTATGCTTATTTTTGTCTGTAAATTTTAGAAGATAATTGGTAAAATGAATTTCAGAACGCAAGTTGAATTGCCGAAAAATAAGACAGAAATCCGCTATTCGGAGCGAATCATGCTTTGGGGCTCATGTTTTGCTGAAAATATTGGAAATCTGTTGACCGAAAATAAGTTCAGATGCGACGTCAATCCTTTTGGTATTTTGTATAATCCTCTTTCCATTGCAGAAGCATTGAAACAAGTGGTAATGGGCAAACAATATCAAGTGGACGATTTGTTTCAGGCAGATGGGTTATGGCATAGCTGGATGCATCATAGCCAATTCTCAGCCACGGATTCTTCGATTTGTTTGTCTTTGATCAATGAACGCCTTCGACGAGCTTCTGAAGAACTTCCAGTAACGGGTTGGCTGATAGTGACTTGGGGTACTGCATATGTCTATTCTTTGAAGGAAAACCGACAGGTCGTAGGAAATTGTCATAAACAGAAAGAAAGAATCTTTGAACGTCGTTTGTTGCGGACTTCCGAAATTGTTGCAGATTGGTTAGCTTTATTGACTGAAATTAGAAGCATCAACCCTAAACTGAAAGTTCTTTTTACCGTCAGCCCTGTACGCCATACCAAGGATGGTATGCATGGAAACCAATTGAGTAAGTCTACTTTGTTGTTGGCCATCAGTGAGTTGTGCGAGAAATGCCCGGATTGCTATTATTTCCCTGCCTACGAAATCGTGATGGACGAGCTTCGAGACTATCGTTTCTATGCAGATGATATGATTCATGTATCTCCGAAAGCGGTTGAATATATATGGAAATGTTTTGGAGAATGTTATTTCCGTTCAGATACTCAGGAGATTATGGAAGATTGGCAGGATATACAAAGGGGATTGCTTCATAAGCCTTTCCGGCCGGATTCGGATGCTTATCGCCAATTTTTATCTCAAATAGTGTTAAAGATTAACAGACTTAAAGAAAAGTTGCCGTACTTTGACGTGCAAAAAGAAATAGAACAATGCGAAACTCGATTGAAAATATAACAGAACTTTTAAAGGCTAAGCGGGTAGGGATGAGTCCTGCCCAAATAGATTGGATTCTGACGGATAGCCGTTCGTTGTGCTTTGCCGAAGAAACGCTTTTCTTTGCATTGAAGACAAAGCGTAACGATGGCCATAAATACATCCCTGAGTTGTATGAACGGGGAGTGCGTAATTTTGTGGTCAGTGATTTGCCTTCGCATATGGAAGATTATGCGAACGCTAATTTTCTTCAGGTGCCTAATCCGTTGAAAGGCTTGCAACGTTTGGCCGAGAAGCATCGGGAATTGTTTCAAGTTCCCGTTATTGGAATCACAGGAAGTAATGGTAAAACCGTCGTGAAAGAATGGTTGTATCAGTTACTTAGCCCGGAAAAAGTCATTACCCGTTCTCCACGAAGCTATAATTCTCAGATAGGTGTCCCTTTGTCTGTTTGGTTGATGAACGAATCGACCGAGTTGGGAATTTTCGAGGCAGGCATTTCCGAAATGAGGGAAATGGAAGCTTTGCAGAGCATCATTCGCCCCACAATAGGAGTGCTGACGAATATCGGAGGGGCTCATCAAGAAAACTTCTTCTCGTTGGAAGACAAGTGCATGGAGAAGTTGGCCCTGTTCAAGGATTGCGATGTGGTGGTATACGATGGGGATAATCGTTTGATAAGCAATTGTGTATCAAAGTCCTTGTTCTCTTCCCGCGAAATCGCTTGGTCGAGAACGGATAACGAACGTCCGCTCTTTATTGAATCCATCGAGAAGGGTGAGACTTCTACCACTATCCAATATCGCTATTTAGGAATGCCTAACCAGTATGTCATTCCTTTTATTGATGAGGCATCTATCGAAAACTCCTTGCACTGTTTGGCGGTGGCACTTTATCTGATGTTGTCACCCGAGAAGATACGCGAACGCATGGCTGGCCTGGAGCAAGTGGCCATGCGTTTGGAGGTGAAGGAAGGACAGAATGGATGTATCTTGATCAACGATAGTTATAATTCGGATTTGGCTTCGCTGGATATAGCTCTCGACTTTATGTCGCGACGTTCAGAAGACAAAGGCCGGAAACGTGCCTTGATTTTGTCGGACTTGCTGGAAACGGGGCAATCCAGTAAATTGCTATATCGTCAGGTGGCCGAGTTGGTGCATAATCGTCAAGTAGATAAGATTATAGGGGTGGGCGAAGAAATCCGGTCGGCTGCTTCCCGATTCGAAATCGAAAAATATTTCTTCCGTACCACCGAAGAATTGCTGGCTTCTGATTTGTTGGCCGAGCTGAAGAACGAAGTCATCTTGGTGAAGGGCTCTAGAAGTTTCCGCTTTGACGAGGTGACCGACCGTTTGGAGTTGAAGGTGCACGAAACCATTCTCGAAATAAATCTGAATGCGTTGGTCGATAACCTGAACCATTATCGTAGCAAGTTGAAACCGGAGACAAAGATGGTTTGTATGGTGAAGGCCTCGGCTTATGGAGCCGGTTCGTACGAGATTGCCAAGACTTTGCAAGATCATCGCGTGGACTATCTGGCGGTGGCCGTAGCCGATGAAGGTTCGGATTTGAGGAAGGCCGGCATAACCAGCTCCATCATCATCATGAACCCCGAATTGACGGCATTCAAGACCTTGTTCGATTACAAGTTGGAGCCCGAAGTTTATAGCTTCAACCTTTTGAATGAATTGATAAAAGCAGCCGAGAAGGAAGGTGTGACAAACTTCCCGGTACATATCAAGATAGATACGGGCATGCATCGGCTGGGTTTTGCACCATCGGACATTCCTGAACTGATTGCACGCCTCAAGCGTCAGTCGTCGGTCATCCCTCGTTCGGTGTTCTCTCATTTGGTGGGTAGCGACTCGACTCAATTCGATGACTTTACCCGCATGCAGATCGAAACGTTCGAGCGAGTTTCCAATGAGTTGCAATCTGCATTTTCTCATAAGATATTGCGACATATCTGTAATACGGCAGGTATCGGCCGGTATCCCGAAGCTCAGTTGGATATGGTTCGTCTTGGGCTGGGATTGTATGGCGTGGATCCTTTCTCGAATTCCATTTTGAGTAATGTAAGTACACTGAAGACCACTATTTTACAGATACGAAATGTGCCCAAAGAAGACTCGGTGGGATATAGCCGTAAGGGACTTTTGAACCGAGATTCACGCATAGCCGCTATTCCTATCGGCTATGCCGATGGCTTGAACAGACGCTTGGGAAATGGAAACGCTTATTGCATGGTTAATGGGCAGAAGGCACCTTATGTGGGCAATATTTGCATGGATGTCTGTATGATTGATGTGACGGACATCGATTGTAAGGAAGGCGACAAGGTCATCATCTTTGGCGATGAGTTGCCGGTAACGGTCTTGTCGGATGTATTGGGTACTATCCCTTACGAGATTTTGACAAGTGTTTCCAATCGGGTAAAGCGGGTTTATTTCCAAAACTGATTGCTTGTCGGCAAGATTTGAATAACGCAAAAGAAGAAATACGCGAAGGCGTTTTTTTAAAATGTGAAGGCGTTTGGTGGCAAATGTCAGCACGTTTTAAAAAAACGTCGTGAGATTATAGTAGGAATGACAGAAGAAACGAGAGAAATATATCGGGAACTTTGGGAGATTGGTGCCGTAAAAGAACAACCTTTGCGGTATCGTTATCGTGCGTTACGCGAATCTTTGGAGCGAGTTATTCGGGGAAAGATGCAGCATGTGTCCTTGCAAACAACCGACTTGGCTGCTCGCATCAATTATCTTTCCACGCAATTTTCATTGAATGGGCGGCAGAAAAATGCATTGCATACATTCCGCCTGACTTCGAATGATGTGCTTAATCATCGGAAAGACCCTTCGGAAGAAGAACTGCTTCGTGATATCCGGTCGATAGCCGAGGCCTATCAGGTGGTTTTTGCTTGCTTGATGCCTAAGGAATTGTCAGAAATTCTACCTAAGTCGGAAGGAAATCTTTCGATGAAAAGGCCAAAAATGGAACTTGAACGTCGTGTTCGCGTCAGCTTTAGCTATGCCGATGATGAATTCTTGTACGTTTATCCGGCAGATCAAGTTTTGGACGAACCATGGAAGGTGAGATACAATGTGCCCGGTGTGAACGATGAGTTTACGGAAGGACTTGCGGATGTTTGGCCCCATGCTCAACTGAACCTGTTGGATGTGAAGAAGAACGACGACGGTACTTATACTCCTTCCTTGATTGTGCTTGAGCCTGACTATTTGATTGATATCAGCTCGTTGGCCGAGTGCTATCGGGATTATGGAAGTCATCCGGCCAATTATTTGATGAGCCGTTTAGTGCCCATCGACAACGCTCGCCCTTTGTTGTTAGGAAACATTGCCAACCTCTTTCTGGACGAGTGGATTCATTCGGATGAGGAAGGACCGGATTATCTGGCTTGCATGAAGAAGGCTTTCCGGCAATATCCGTTAGAACTGGTGGCTTGCGAGGACTTGTTGGATGCTGAGAAGCAAAAAAACTTTTTTGAAGATTGCCGCAAGCATTTTGAACATATCCGTGAAACGGTGAAGGAGACATTTCTGGCTCCCGGATACCGGCTTGACAAGGAAGATGCCGTCTTGGAGCCTTCTTACATTTGCGAGGCCTTGGGAGTTCAAGGACGGTTGGACTACATGCAACGTGACATGAGCAGCTTCATCGAAATGAAGTCGGGCAAGGCAGACGAGTATGCCATTTCCGGAAAGATTGCTCCGAAAGAAAACAATCGGGTGCAGATGTTGCTTTACATGGCCGTACTGGAATATAGTATGGGTATCGACCATCGTCTCCAGAATCCTTATTTGTTGTATACTCGCTATCCGTTGCTTTATCCGGCTCGGGCATCCTGGGCTCAAGTACGTCGCATCATTGCTTTGCGAAATCGGATTGTTGCGACCGAGTATGGAGTGCAATTGCATAACCATCCAACCTATACGTCCAATGTCCTTGCACAAATCAATCCTCAAACGCTGAATCAAAAAGGCTTGAAAGGGCGTTTTTGGGAACAATATCTAAAGCCGGGCATAGTTCGTTTTCAAGAACGCTTGTCGAGTTTGGATTCGTTGGAAAAGGCTTATTTCTATACCCTTTATAATTTCATTACCAAAGAGCTCTACACTTCTAAGTCGGGCGATGTGGATAAGGAAACCCGGGTAGGAGCTTCTACCTTGTGGCTTAGTACCCTGGAAGAGAAGCGGGAGGCAGGCGAAATCCTTTATGACTTACGTATGGTGGACAATCAAGCATCACGTCTTCATAAAGCTACCATTACTTTGGGCATCCCTACATACGATGAACCTTTTCTTCCCAACTTTCGCAAAGGCGATGTGGTGGTGCTTTACGAACGAAACAAGGACTCGGACAATGTAACCAATAAGCTGGTTATTAAAGGTAACATCGAATGGCTTACGGCTACGGAAGTTTGCATTCGCTTGCGAGCTTCCCAACGCAATCTGTCCATCTTTCCATCCGGGAGTCTCTATGCCATGGAACACGATTATATGGATGCTACCTTCAGAAGTATGTATCTAGGTCTTTCTTCTTTTATGGAAGCAGATAAGGAACGGAAAGATTTACTTCTTGGCCGGAGAAAACCCTGCTTTGATGAAAATGTCTTGCCTAAAAATGCCCATTTCATCGATGATTTTGAATGTGTGGGCACAAAGGCTTTGGCTGCTAAGGATTATTTCTTGTTGGTTGGCCCTCCAGGTACGGGGAAGACTTCACGAGCCCTTCGGCGGATGGTAGAGAAATACATCGCTTTGCCGGAGAGTCAGATTCTTTTGCTTGCTTATACCAATCGGGCGGTAGATGAAATATGTTCCTCGTTGGATAGCTTGGAACCTGCTATCAATTACATTCGTATCGGAAGCGAATTGTCATGCGATGAACGTTTCCGTGAAAAGCTGGTGGAGAAAGTCTTGATATCCTTCGACAACCGTTCCGATGTGCGTCAATGCTTGTCGGCTTGCAGAGTGTATGTAGGGACGGTTGCCTCCATCTCTTCTAAACCCGAGTTATTTAAACTGAAGCATTTCGATGTGGCGATTATTGATGAGGCTACGCAAATCTTAGAGCCTCAATTGCTCTGGATACTGACCGCCAAGTCCTCGGACGGGCAACATGCGGTAGATAAATTCGTGCTGATAGGCGACCATAAACAACTTCCGGCTGTTGTGCTTCAAAACAAGGAGTCGTCAGAAGTCTATGATGAAGGACTTCGCAACATCGGCTTGTATAATTTGAAGGATTCGTTGTTCGAGCGGCTTTATCGATTCCATCTTCAAGAAGAAGATTCATCGGCATTGGATATGCTTTGCAAACAAGGACGAATGCATCCGGATGTGGCTTCTTTCCCCAATCAGGCTTTTTATGGAGGAAAGTTGCAACCCGTAGGTTTGCCACATCAATTGGAGAAGTTGGATACACCTGTGCTTTTTATTCCATCCCGAAAGGATCATCAAAGTGTTTCCGGTAAAACCAATCAGGATGAGGCAAAGATGGCTGCTGACCTGGCCGAGCAGGTGTGGAAAGAATATGGAGAACATTTCTCCAGCAATCGTTCCTTGGGTATCATTACGTCTTATCGGAGTCAGATAGCTTTGATCCGGAAAGAGTTAGAGTCCAAAGGTGTTCCCGAACTGATGGATGTTTCGGTAGATACGGTAGAGCGTTATCAAGGGAGCGAACGCGATGTGATTGTCTATTCTTTCAGCGTGAATAAGGTACATCAACTTGCTTATTTGCCTAATTTAGTGGAAGAGAACGGGGTACAGATAGACCGTAAGTTGAATGTGGCTTTGACCCGTGCCCGTAAGCGAATCTATGTGCTGGGAGTTCCTGAGATTCTTTGCCACAATCCGATTTATGCCCGACTGATGGATGCTTGGCAGAAAGATTGACTTCCTTTTGTCCTTCCTTGTTGATATCTTTTTGTTTTTATGTTTTTTTGTTTACTTTTGCTGCCATGAAAAAATATAAAGAATAAAGAGATGAAAAGACTGTTTATTACCGCTTTAGTGATGAGTGGCCTATTGGGCTTCACTACCACGTTGAAAGCACAAGAAAGATTGCCTGAATATTTGCAGGCCGAGAAATTTACCCAAGACAAGTTGAAGACCATGCTCTTCTCTACTACCGTCGACCCACATTGGTTCCAGCAAGGAAACAATTTCTGGTTTGAGTATAAGACCAGCGAAGGTACATTCTGGTATGTGGTGAATCCAACTGCACGTACGAAGAACCTGTTGTTCAATCGCGAAGAAATCGCTGCTCAATTGACCGAAATCGTACAAGACCCGTTCGAAGCCCGTCAACTCCCTATCAAGAACCTGAAGGCTAAGGAAGACGGTCGTACTTTTACTTTCGAAGTAACCTCTTCTCGTGATGCAAAGCCGGAGAAAGGCGAAAAGAAGGGTAAGGCAAAGAAAGAAGTGTTCTATTTCTCTTATGACTATCCATCACGTAAACTGACTCATCTGAAAGATCAGGAGGAAGAACCTAAGCGTTTGATGTGGGGTACCGTGTCGCCAGATAAGAAGACCGTAGTGTACGCCAAAGACCTGAACTTGTACAAGATGAGTTACGAAGACTACTTGAAGGCCAAGAAGAATGAAAAGGATTCTACCATCGTAGAAATCCAGCTAACTACCGATGGAATGGAGGATTTTGGCTATGGCATCCCTCGTAACATGCTGAATACAGATACGCTTTGCAATGGCAAGCGTCGTTCGGTTTATGGTGCTTGGTCGCCCGACTCTCGCCATTTTGTTACCAGTCTTTCCGATAACCGTGCAGTAAAGGACTTGTGGGTTATCAATGTAATGGCACAACCACGTCCAACCCTCGAAACTTACAAGTATCAGATGCCGGGCGAAAAAGAAGCTCCGGTAGTACATTTGTATCTTTTCGATATGCAGAACAACACCCGTAAGGAAATCCAGACCGCAGCTTATAAGGACCAAACCGTATCGGTACAATACAAACCTATGGAGCAGAAGCAACGTGACATGGAAGTGGTTTCACGCGTTTGGCAAGGCGACAACAACCGTTTCTTCCTCACTCGTAGTAGCCGTGATTTGTATCGCATTGACATTTGTTCGTATACCATCGG
>JAFQNW010000041.1 GCA_017420875.1 Bacteroidaceae bacterium | reverse complement strand
ATTTATAGTGTAGAATCGATGTTTAAACTAACTGACTACTGACTATCTGACTACCCTCGTTTTACAACCACTTGATTATTGGCTAATTACAAATTCAAGCACTACAAACACCCACTTCAAACCACAAAATTCAAAAGAAAAAACAGACTTATAAAAGCCTAAAAAGCCACAAGAACCAGCTTGTTCTATTGAAAAGCATTCTTAAAACAACCATTTTTCGCCCAAAAACACATGAATTATTATACAAACGCCAACATTGTCGCCAATAGCCTTAATTAATAAATTAGCAATCTCAAAAAAATCAAAACCTCGTTATTTTCATGCATTTTCGCCTGAGCCATCGGGAAAACCAACTGATTTACACGAAAAAACACCTGCATGTTTACACAAAAACGCCTTCGCGTTTTATTAAAATACGAAGGCGTTTTCTTGAAAAGTTGTATCAGCATACTTTATTTCAGCTCGATGGTGCAGATACCTACCCGATTCCAAGCCGGCTCGGAGAAGATGTCACCAATGCCGTGACCAATCGCTTCGATACGAGAAGCATCAATGCCATACTTTTCAACCAAGATGTCTTTCATGGCATCTGCACGACGTTGAGAAAGCTTGAGATTGTATTCTTCCGTACCCTCTGGCGAAGCATATCCATTGATGACGGCATTCACACCCGGATTATCCTTCAAATAAGTGGCGATGCGTTCGATGGTTGGCATCTGAGAAGGCTGAATCACGGCCTGATTGAACTGGAAGGCCACGATGGATTCCAAGATATTGGTTACGGCAGGATCGGCTGGTTGGTTGGCCGCATTCTGACAATCATTCAAGCTGTTTTGCAAATCCGCTATTTCGAGAGCCGAAGCTGCAATGGCGGCTTCCTGAGCAGCGATGGTTTCACGCAACACATTGATTTCTTCGTTCATAGCTGCCATAGCCAAAGGGTCTACCACCGGCACCATCGCAAAGTGTCGTTGGCCTTCTGAGTTGGCGAAATGATAAGTAAAGCCCATCAACACTTCGAAACGGGCACGATCCTTATCAAAAGCTAGCTTTTCTTGCGGAAAGTTTCCCGTCAGGTTATAGACTATAGCCGGACGGATGCCGAACGTCCATGCCTTGCTTTCACCCAAGTTGAAGTTAAAATTCAAACCGACACGAGCCGAAAGGTCGTTCGTATCTTTAGGACCTTTCATATAATGGTGTAACCATCCAAAGCCGGTGGCTGTTTCAATTTCGAACACACGTGGGGTACCTTCATAACCGCCAAAGAGGTTCATCAGGTTCATGTTGGTAATCAAGGCTACTTCCGATGCATCGAAAAGAGTCTTGCTTCCGGTGGTGTTAATGTATCCCAAGCCTTGGATTTCTGTGCCCAAGATAGGTGTCCATTGCTTGCCAATGCTGAGGCCGAATACCGGACGGGCACTCTTGATGAATGGGGCACCACTCATCTTCATAGTTCCCCCACTACGATAACCCATCGACCAATTATCCCAGAAGCCTCCTCCTTCGACCACTTCGGTTTGAGCGTTCATTGTCAGTGTGCCCAAGGCAAATACCGATAAAAGAATCGTTTTTTTCATACTCATGTCTATTTAGTTAATGTTTATATGGTTTCCAATAATAACAAGAATCCCTGTCTTCGGTTCAGGCAAGGCGAAAATTTAACGGAGTTTCTTGTCAAAAGGTTCATTATGTTCCTTCTTTTTTGTATCTTTCGACTTTCTATTGATTTAACAACAAAATTCCGATATTATGGTTCAAAAGATGAAATGTATGCTTTGCTCTACAATGATTGCAGCAATGACCTTACCAGCATTTGCTCAACAAAACCATCCCCGATTGATTGTCCGTGCCGACGACATGGGTTCTTTCCGTGCGGCCAACATCGCCTGTATGGAAGGCTACAAGAATGGTATTGAAACGACAATTGAAGTGATGCCCGTTACGGCCTGGTTCCCCGAAGCAGCACGAATGCTACGCGAAAACCCCGGAATTGATGTGGGCCTGCATTTTACCATCACCAGCGAATGGGATAATGTGAAGTGGCGTCCGCTCACCTACTGTCCAAGCTTGGTAGACAAAGACGGATACTTCTTCCCGATGATGACTCCAAGAAAAGGCTACGAAGGGCTCTCCATCACCGAAAACAAATGGAACCTGGCTGAAATAGAACAGGAAGCACGTGCCCAAATTGAATTGGCACTCCAGAACATCCCCCACATCAGCCACATCTCCGGGCACATGGGTTCATTGGCATTTGCCCCCGAAGTAGAAAAGATGATGAAACGATTGAGCGAGGAATACAACCTGCCGTTAGTCGACTCGGGAACAGCCTTCAAGGAATATGGTTTGAACTATGTAACCTACGATGGCCCGAGAGGTACTTCTGCCGAAAAGGAAGCCAGTTTCCTCAAGACACTCGAAAAGTTGGAACCGGGCAAGAATTACATGTTCCTCGACCATCCGGCCTTGAACAACGAAGAAATGCAAACGGTGGGACACGTGGGTTACGAAAACGTGGCTGTCGACCGCCAAGGAGTAACCGATATCTTTACCAGCCAGAAAGTTAAACAAGCTTTAAAGGACAAGAACATAGAACTTATCAGCTATAACGAACTAATCAAATCCTTGCCACGGGCACAAGCCACCAAGAAGTTGGACAAAGCGTTCGACAAGTACCTGGCTGCCGTACAAAAAGCCGGTCAAGACCTGCATAGCATCATGATTCTTAAAAACGGCAAAGTAGTGAAGGAAAAATGGCTGAGTCTGGGTGACCCGAAGAAACCTCACATCCTAAACTCGGTCAGCAAGACTTTTGCCGCTACGGCTATCGGTTTTGCCGTAGCCGAAGGCAAACTGAAGGTTACCGATAAGGTCATCTCGTTCTTCCCCGACAAATTGCCGGCTCAGGTCAGCGAAAACCTGAAGAAGATGGAGATACGCCATTTGCTGACCATGACTACCGGACACGATGTGGCTCCAAGCATCCGCAAACTGACCGACAAGGACGATTGGGTAGCAACTTTCTTGGCTGCTCCGGTAGAACACGAACCGGGCACTTTCTATGCTTACAACACCTTGGGTAGCTACATGCTTTCAGCCATCGTGCAGAAAGTAACCGGCCAAAAAGCCATCGATTACCTTTATCCACGCCTGTTCCGCCCATTGGGTATTGTAGGAGCCGTTTGGGAAGAAAGTCCGCAAGGCATCAACTTAGGCGGTTACGGACTTTACCTCAAGACTGAAGATTTGGCCAAGATGGGACAATTCATCCTTCAACGAGGTATGTGGAATGGTAAACAACTTCTCCCAGCATCGTGGTTTGACGAAGCGACCAGCAAGCAAACCGATTCCTGTCCGACACACATGCGGTTCGACAACATCACCGAAAATCCGAAAGACAGTGACTGGCTGCAAGGCTATGGCTACCAGATGTGGCGTTGCCGTCACAACGGAGTACGTGCCGACGGAGCCGCCGGCCAATACATCATTGTATTGCCTGAACTGAATGCCGTCATCGCCATGACTGCCCAAATTGACGACATGCAAGCCGAAATCAACTTGGTATGGAAGCATCTGCTTTCTGCCTTGAAATAACATCCGCACCAAACAGGGATGACCGAACGGAAAATCATACACATCGATATGGATGCTTTCTATGCATCCGTCGAGCAACGGGACAATCCGGAGCTGAGAGGAAAACCGGTAGCCGTTGGCCACGCCGAACAACGAGGCGTGGTATCAGCCGCCAGCTACGAAGCCCGTCGGTATGGTGTCCGTTCGGCCATGTCTTCTCAAAAGGCCAAGAAACTCTGCCCTTCCCTCATCTTTGTTCCGGGAAGAATAAGCGTATATAAAGAGGTATCCGCCCAAATCCATGAAATATTCCGTTCCTATACCGACTTGATTGAGCCTTTGTCGCTCGATGAAGCCTTTCTGGACGTAACCCACAACAAGCCCAACATCTCCCTGGCCGTAGACATAGCCAAAGAAATCAAGCAACGGATACGAACAGAGTTGAATCTAATAGCCTCGGCCGGTATCTCGTACAACAAATTCCTCGCCAAGATAGCCTCAGACTATCGGAAACCCGATGGATTATGCACCATCCACCCCGACCAGGCTTTGGAATTCATAGCCCAGCTTCCCATTGAATCGTTTTGGGGAATCGGTCCGGTTACCGCCCAACGAATGCATAGCATTGGAATACACAAAGGTGCCGACTTGCAACAATGCAATCCGGACATGCTCACCCAGCTCTTCGGTAAAGCAGGAAGCCTTTATTACGATTTTGCTCGTGGCATCGATTTGCGACCGGTAGAACCTTTCCACATCCGCAAGTCGGTGGGATGCGAGCACACACTCGAAAAGGACGTTTCCACCACCTCTTCCGCCATCATCGAACTGTATCACGTAGCTACCGAACTGGTCGGCCGGTTGAAAAGAAGCGGCTTTAGCGGAACCACTCTGACACTTAAAATCAAGTTCTACGACTTCAAGCAAATCACCCGAAGCCTTACACAAGAAAAAGAATTTACCACGTTGGACGACATCCTCCCCATCGCCAAGCAATTGCTGAAGGAAGTGGACTTCACGATGAAACCCATCCGCCTCATCGGGCTGAGCATTTCCAATCCGAAAGAAGAGATTATCCCGAGCGGAGAAAGCTGGCGGCAACTAGAACTAGACTTCAAAGAAGAGAAGTATCGGGATAAATAAGATTTCATTTGCTCAACTTCGTGAAATGTCGTACTTTTGCGAACTCATTGCAGCAAAAGATGAAAAGAATAAGCATCACATCCCCCACCCGAATCGATACCACGATTCTGTTGCCCTCTTCCAAGAGCATCAGCAATCGTGTCTTGATAATCAACGCATTGGGACATGGTATTTATCCACCTGAAAACCTTTCGGATTGCGATGACACCCAAGTCATGATTCGTGCCTTAAAAAGCCAGCCCCATGAAGAAATCGACATCATGGCAGCCGGAACCGCCATGCGATTCCTGACGGCCTACCTGTCCGTCACTCCGGGTAGCCGCATCATTACCGGCACCCAACGCATGCAACAACGCCCCATTGCCATCCTGGTCAATGCCCTTCGGGAGTTGGGAGCCCACATCGAATATGTGGCCAACGAAGGCTATCCACCGCTACGTATCCAAGGAGGGAACTTGCAGAAAAGCCACATTACTTTGCCGGGGAACGTCAGCTCGCAATACATTTCGGCTTTGCTGATGATTGGTCCATCTCTACCAAACGGCTTGACCATCACCCTTACCGGCGACATCATATCCAAGCCCTACATCAACCTGACCCTTCAGTTGTTGAAGGATTTCGGTGCCGAAGCCGACTGGCAAGGCGAAAGCCAACTGAGAATCGCCCCCAAGCCCTACCAGTCCGTTCCCTATTATGTGGAAAGCGATTGGAGTGCAGCCTCGTATTGGTATCAGATAGCCGCCCTTTCAAAAGAAGCCCACATCACCTTGCCCGGTTTATTCAAAAAGAGCTATCAAGGCGATAGTAAGGTAGCTGAGTTGTTCCGCCAACTTGGAGTAGAAACCATTTACGGCAAGCAGGAAGTTCATATCCGAAAAGGCGGAAAGCCTGTTGAACGGATGGAATACAACTTCATCAACCAACCCGATTTAGCCCAAACCTTTGTGGTAACTTGTGCCCTGTTGGACATTCCTTTCCGGTTCAGCGGATTGCAAAGCCTGAAGATCAAGGAAACCGACCGCATGGCTGCCCTCATCAACGAAATGGCCAAGCTAGGATATGTACTTCAAGAATCCGACGGCTCTGTACTGTCCTGGGACGGCGAGCGATGTGCAAAAAGCACCGATTCCATCGACACTTACGAAGACCACCGCATGGCCATGGCTTTTGCTCCGGCCTGCCTTGTTCTGCCCGATATCAGTATTAACAATCCGCAAGTAGTCAGCAAGTCGTATCCCAAATATTGGGACAACCTGCGACAAGCGGGATTCATCCTCAACGAAATATAAACATTATGTGGTTTCTAGTTGTTGCCCTCATAGTCCTGACCATCGTTGCCATGGTCATTGGGAAGATATATTACCATCGCATCGAAAAGAAAATAGAGCGTGGAGAACTGACCGAAGTGCCCGACATCGTTGAAGCCGATGTAGAGTGTTGCGGCCAACACGAAACGTGCGAAAAGGATAGCTTGTTGGCGGCCGTCAGCAAGGGCATTGAGTATTACAACGACGAGGAGCTGGATCGTTACCGGGGACGACAATCGGACGAATATACCGATGAAGAGGTGGAAGAATTCCGCGAAGTGATGCTCACTTGCCAGGACGATGAAGTAGCCGGCTGGTGCCGGAGCCTCCAACTTCGGGGCATTGAGCTTCCCGACGATTTGAAGGACGAACTCTTCCTGATTATCGGCGAACGCCGAATCATGCATTAAGACAAATAAAGAAAACCGATATGCTTGACCTATTGAATTATACCTTCTTCCAACATGCTATATTGGGGAGCCTGTTTGCTAGCATAGCCTGCGGCATTATCGGCACCTATATCGTAACTCGCCGTCTGGTCTTTATCAGCGGTGGCATTACTCATGCCTCGTTCGGCGGAATTGGAATCGGGTTGTTCACCGGCATTTCGCCCATCTTGTCGGCCGCTATCTTTGCCGTCCTGTCGGCTTTCGGGGTAGAATGGCTGAGCAAACGGGAAGACATGCGTGAAGATTCGGCCATTGCCGTCTTCTGGACATTCGGTATGGCTATCGGCATCATCTTCAGTTTTCTGTCTCCGGGCTTTGCCCCCGACTTGTCGGCCTTTCTTTTCGGCAACATACTCACCATCACAAGTACGGACATTTGGGTGCTGATAGGCTTGTCGGCACTTCTGGTGCTATTCTTCACCATTTTCCTCAAGCCCATCATGTACATTGCGTTCGACCGCGAGTTTGCCCGTTCGCAACACCTCCCAGTCCTTTTCTTCGAGTATATACTCATGATGTTCATCGCCCTGACCATCGTGGCCTGTCTCCGAATGATAGGCATCGTGCTAGCCATCTCCTTGCTGACCCTTCCACAAATGACGGCCAACCTGTTCACACAAAGTTTCAAGAAAATCATCTGGCTATCCATCTTGTTCGGATATGCCGGTTGCCTAGGCGGATTATGCCTTTCGTACGAATTGCAGGTTCCTTCGGGTGCCTCCATCATCTTTTTCTCAATTCTTACTTATGCCCTTTGTAAAATGGGCAAAAGCCTTTATCTTTGCATCCAAAGGCGAAGATAAAGTAAACAGATAAACAACCTCAACCTATGGAAATAAAAATCAACTCATTAGACAGTATAAAAGAAGCCGCCCAGCAATTCATTGCGGCTATGGAAGACAATACCGTATTCGCTTTCTATGGTAAGATGGGAGCCGGAAAGACCACTTTCATCAAAGCCATTTGCGAAGAATTGGGTGTGACCGATGTCATCAACTCGCCTACATTTGCCATTGTGAACGAATATCGTTCCGACGAAACCGGCGAACTCATCTACCACTTCGACTTCTACCGCATCAAGAAGCTCGACGAAGTGTACGACATGGGCTACGAAGACTATTTCTATAGCGGAGCTTTGTGTTTCATCGAATGGCCGGAACTGGTAGAAGAAGTTCTTCCGGGTGATGCCGTGAAGGTTATCATCGAAGAGGTGGAAGACGGCACCCGTTCGGTTCGTTTGGAAAGCATGGATTAATCCTTACGTTTCATGAGCATGCATTATCTGATACAAGGCATTTTTGCGGTGGTAGGCTTGCTTGCCATCGGAGCTTCCATTTTCAATTGGGACTGGTTCTTCCAGTCTCAAAACACCCGATTCATAGTCAGCAATGTAGGTCGCAAGCAAGCCCGTTTGTTCTATGCCCTACTGGGAATACTGATGATTGCCACCGCCGTCTATTTCTTTTTGGAAGTACAGAAGGCTATCAAATAGCAATGTCATTCAGGGCGAAGCGAAGAAAATCCCCATGAGAACCTGTTGAAAACTATTTTCAAATTATCCTAATCATAAGAAATTTTCCAGGCTCAACCAAAAGGCGAATTCAACTTACCCAAAAGGTGAAGACGTTTTTTAAAAACGTGAAGGCGTTTTAAAAAAATGCCTTGGTGTTTTGAGTGAAACGCCAAGGGGTTTTAATGCAAATGCTTTGTCGTTTTTCGGTTGCTGTCTCGTGAGCTAATGAGACATGTCTGATGAGGAGATGAGACTACAAGCGTTTTTTATAGTAAGGGATTAGCCTTCTAACATAACCAACCGCGGTCTTCTATAATGACGAAGCCCCGTCATACCAGATGACGAGGCCTCAACCACAATTACATTCAGCCTTATTCCTCCAAGGAATCGCCGTATTCCATTTCGCCTTGAACCACGAAGAATACATCTTCCGCTTCGTAAGGACCCATACCATCCTTCTTGGCTTCCTTGACCACATAGTCCACCACTTCGTCCAGGTCGATGTTGATGTAGCCTTCTTCGTCCGGCTCTGCATCCAAACATTCGCTGGAGGTGTAATAGTCGGCAATGACGTCGAGGATGTAATACAAATCGTCTTCCGTGAACTTGTCCTTCAAATCCTGAGGAAGATAGCTTTGGATAAACTCAACCGTCTTGGCGTCGTCTTCAGCACCCAACAGAAAATCGTCTTCCATTCCCATAGTTCTTATATTAATTTAGGTGAAACAATTCGGAGATTAAAGCAATGCCTTTACCTTTTCTTCCAACTGAGCCTTGGTTACGGCACCTACGGTCTTGTCTTGAACTTCACCGTTCTTGATGAACAATACTGTAGGGATGTTGCGGATACCGAACTTGCCGGTCAACTCGTCGTTGTCGTCCACATCGCACTTACCGATAATTACTTGATCCTTATAAGCTTCGGCCAACGCTTCTACGTCTGGAGCAATTTTCTTACAAGGTCCACACCATGTTGCCCAAAAGTCAACCACCAAAGGTTTGCCAGATGCCAGCAATTCTTCGAAATTGCTATCTTTAATTTCTAATGCCATAGTTTTATTCTTTTTAAGTTTATAATCTTCTTTTCCGTACAAATATACTAATTTATTTTATAGGACAAACTAGATTGACTCTTTAAATACGAAAGAACCGATTTTTGCAGGTTAACCTGTACGCCTCTCGACGACAAGGCGAGGGTCTGCCCTTCTTCGTCGCGGATGCGAAAATCGAGTTTCACCTTACCTGGGTTGGCCATGACAACGGAAGAAAATTCTTCGATGAATTCGTCGTTTATCTCCGAAAGAGGCATGTAGACGGTCAGCTTTTCGATGACCTGGTCCTTTACCTCCGGCAACAATTCCACGGTGTTGACCTTCACCTCGAATTCGTCTTGCCTCCACTGGCGGGGTTGACACTTGCCCTTCATATATAGAAACATGCCAACGTTGAAAAAGTTCTTTTTCTCCATCCATTCGTTGCCGAAAAATGCAAATTCGGCCGAACCTGAATAGTCTTCCACCTTGGCGATTCCGTACGGATTGCCTTTCTTGGTCTGGCCTTCGCGAACAGCGGTCACAATACCGCCCATTACCAAATCCCGATTGTGCAGGGGAGTCAAGTCGGTCAATTCGGCCATCCGCACGTTGCAGACATTCTCCAGAATCACTTCGAACTCATCCAGCGGATGGGCCGAAAGGTAGATGCCTACCAACTCGCGTTCCCGATTCAAGCGATCCAAATCGCTCCACGATGGAGCCGGCACAATGTCGGGGGTGGCCACTTCCACCATATTATCTCCTCCAAACAAGGAATGGGCAGCAGCGGCCTTGTCCAGCTGGTATTTGTTGCCATAGCGTACCAACACTTCGGTAAAGGTTTCGTCCTTGGCATTCTTCTGGAAAAAGTCTTCCCGCTTGATTTCCTTGAAGTTATCGAACGCACCGGCCAAGGCCAGGTTTTCAATGTTCTTCCGGTTGCAGGAGGAAAGATTGACGCGTTGCACGAAGTCGAAGATGTTTTTGTACACCCCATTTTTCTCGCGTTCCTCCAGGATGCTCTGCACGGCACTTTCGCCTACACCCTTGATGGCTCCCAGTCCGAAACGAATGTCTCCTTTTCGGTTTACGGAAAACTTCAGCAAACTTTCGTTGATGTCAGGGCCCAACGTCTTGATGCCGGTGGCCTTACTTTCGTCCATCAACTTGGTGATTTCGGTGATGTTCGAGATGTTACGGCTCATGGTAGCCGCCATGTACTCGGCCGGATAATTTGCCTTGAGGAAAGCGGTTTGGAAAGCAACCCACGAATAACAGGTGGCATGCGACTTGTTGAAGGCATAGGAAGCAAACTTTTCCCAATCGCCCCAAATCTTTTCCAGGATTTTCGGGTCGTGACCATTATTCTGTCCGCCGGTAATGAACTTCGGCTTCATCTGATCCAGCTTGTCCCTCAGCTTCTTACCCATCGCCTTACGCAAGGCATCCGATTCGCCACGGGTAAAGTCGGCCAACAAACGCGAAAGCAACATCACCTGTTCCTGGTAGACGGTAATGCCATACGTATCCTTCAAGTACTTTTCCATGATGGGGATATCGTACTCAATGGGCTTCCGACCTTGCTTACGGTCAATGAAATCGGGGATGTAATCCATCGGGCCCGGACGATACAGGGCATTCATCGCAATCAGGTCCTCGAACGTGCTGGGTTCGAGTTCACGCAAATACTTCTGCATGCCCGGCGATTCGAACTGGAAAGTACCGATGGTGCGGCCTTCGCAATAGAGTTGATAAGTGGCAGGGTCTTCGATGTCCACCTGGTCGATATCCAAGAGGATGCCCTTGCTATGTTTGATATTTTCGACTGCTTCCTTGATAATGGAAAGGGTCTTGAGGCCCAGGAAGTCCATCTTGATGAGGCCGGTATCTTCGATGACCGAACCTTCGTATTGGGTTACAAGCATCTTTTCGCCGGTTTCCTTATCATCGGCTGTACTTACCGGCACCCAATCGGTGATGTCGTCTCGGCAGATAATGGTACCGCAGGCATGTACACCGGTATTCCGCACATTGCCTTCCAGCATCTTGGCATATTTGATGGTGTCACGCAAGTTCGGATCGGGTGAATATTCGGCCTCCTGCAATTCGGGAATCTCCTCGATGGCATTCGGCAAATTCATCTTCTTACCGCTGGGCAGCTTATCGCCAATGGCCTTGCAAAGGCGGTCGGACTCTGACAAAGGAAGTTTCTGTACTCGAGCTACATCCTTGATGGCCAACTTGGTAGCCATGGTGCCGTACGTGATGATATGGGCCACCTTTTCCTGACCATATTTCTCGGTCACCCAATTCAGTACTCGGCTTCGTCCGTCGTCGTCGAAGTCCACATCGATATCCGGCAAAGAGATACGGTCGGGGTTCAAGAAACGCTCGAACAGCAAGTCATATTTAATTGGGTCAATCTGCGTGATACCCAAGCAATAGGCCACCGCCGAACCTGCCGCCGAACCACGTCCGGGGCCTACCGAAACATCCAATTCCTCGCGGGCAGCCCGGATAAAGTCCTGCACAATCAAGAAATAACCCGGGAAACCCATGGTCTTCATGATGTGAAGTTCAAACTTGATTCGATCACTGGTTTCTTGGTCCAACACTTCGCCATAGCGTTTCCGAGCACCATCCAACGCCAATTTCCGCAGATAGTCGGCTTCCAGCTTGATGCGGTACAATTTGTCGTAACCGCCCAGTTTGTCGATTTTGGCCTGTCCGGCCTCTTCGCTCATCACCACGTTGCCGTTCTCATCTTGCGTGAATTCATCGAACAAATCTTTCTCTGAATATTTCTGTCGGTAGCCTTCTTCCGTACCAAAATCTCCCGGAATTTCGAAGTTAGGCATGATAGGGGCATGGTCGATGCTATAGAACTCAACTTGGTCGCAAATGTCTGCCATATTCTGCAAAGCTTCGGGGACATCGGCAAAGAGTTCGTTCATCTCGGCCTTGGTCTTCATCCATTCCTGCTTGGAATAAAGCATTCGGTTAGGGTCGTCCAAGTCCTTGCCGGTGCTCAAGCAAATCAACCGGTCGTGTGCTTCGGCATTCTCCTCGTCCACAAAGTGCACATCGTTGGTACACACCAGTTTTACATCAAACTTCCGGGCATATTCGATAATCTTGGCATTGGCAATCTGCTGCAAGTCGTAGGCTTCGCGATTGGCACGCAAGTTGGGATTGCTTACTTTATGGCGTTGCAACTCCAAATAGAAGTCGCCGCCAAACACCCGTTTGTACCATTGGATAGCCTCTTCGGCTTCATCGTATCTTTCCTGAATAATTTTTCGAGGCACTTCGCCCGCCAAGCAGGCAGAACAAACGATCAAACCTTCGCGGTATTTCTCCAGCTCTACCCTATCGGTACGCGGACGCATATAAAAACCTTCCGTCCATGCTTTCGACACCAACTTAATGAGGTTATGATAGCCTTTCTCGTTCTTGGCGAGGACTACCAAGTGATACCCGCTCTGGTCGGATTTTCCGTCCTTATTGAACATTCTTCGGCGGGCTACATACATTTCGCAACCAAAGATGGGTTTGAACAACTTTTTCTTGGCTGCTTCGAGCAATTCTTTCGTTGCCGCCAGTTCAGCAGCAGGATCATCGCATGCCAATGTTCCCTTCTCCAGCCCGGCAATCTTCTTCTTCAAATCCTTTATTTCACCCTGTGTTTTCCCGTTCTTCTTGCTGACATAATTAAAGAACTCCTTGATGCCAAACATATCGCCGTGGTCGGTCACAGCAATCCCTTTCATGCCATCGGCCATCGCTTTATCGACCAACCTCGGGATTGATGCCTGACCATCTAGGATGGAATATTGGGTATGAACATGTAAATGGACAAAATCCTGCATAATTCTTTCTTTTGAAATATCGGCTAAAGATACTCTGCTTTCGCAAAACCTGCAAAAACTTCAGGCAGAAGTTATGAACAATCCATCTTTTTTATATAAAAAATCATGTCAATTTCATTATCCGTTATTTTTATTTGGTTATTAACTTTATAAATTTTATTTTTGCATGATTAATATGGCTATCTGTACTATGAACCGACTAAATAAATTAAAAAAACTCAAAAAGATACGACTCCACAGGGAAGGAACCGGAATACTAATAGTCAGTGCAATCCTACTGACAGCAATCAATGGGTTGGTATACTGGGCTACCGAAGGAGGTCTGTTCTTCTATATATTGGCAGCAATCAGTATCATTCTCTATTTGTTGATGGTGAACTTCTTCCGTTGCCCAATCCGCCGCTTCGAACAAGATTCTGAAAAGATTGTAGTGGCTCCGGCAGACGGTAAAGTGGTCGTTGTACAAGAAGTGGATGAACAGGAATATTTCCACGAACGCAAGCTGATGATTTCCATTTTCATGGCGGTAACCAATGTACATGCCAACTGGTATCCGGTAGACGGTGTGGTAAAGCACGTAAGCCATCAAGACGGTAAGTTCATGAAGGCATGGCTCCCCAAGGCCAGCACCGAGAACGAACGTTCAACCGTGGTCATTGAAACTCCAGAAGGACATGTTGTCATGGCCAGACAGATAGCAGGAGCCGTAGCACGCCGTATTGTCACTTACGCTCAAGAAGGAGAAGAATGCTTCATCGACGAGCACATGGGATTCATCAAGTTCGGTTCACGAGTTGATGTTTATTTGCCTTTAGGCACAGAGCCTTGTGTCAAGTTGGGACAAAGAACAACTGGGAACGAAACTATTATAGCAAAATTAAAATAAGATTTCATGGCCAATTCCATCACACGCCATATCCCCAATATCGTTACATGCGGTAACCTGTTCTCAGGTTGCATTGCCGCTGTCATGGCCTTCCAAGCCAATTATCAGTTAGCCATCGCATTCATTGTCATTGGGGCCGTATTCGATTTTTTCGATGGTATGTTGGCACGTATTCTGCATGTATCCGGTCCGTTAGGAAAGGAACTTGATTCATTGGCCGATGACATCACTTTCGGATTCGCTCCAGCCGTCATCGTCTTTTCCTTATTTAAAGAGGTACATTACCCGGCTTTTCTAGCACCGGTTGAAGCATATTTCCCATACACTGCTTTCATTATTGCCATATTTTCAGCACTCCGTTTGGGGAAATTCAACATCGACCCTCGACAAACCAGTTCGTTCATCGGATTGCCGACTCCTGCCAATGCCTTGTTTTGGGGTTCGTTGGTCTTAGGTAGCCATTCGTTCCTGACTTCCCCATCGTTCAATGCCTTGTATCTGTTGGCATTGGTATTGATTATGTCTTATTTATTGGTGGCAGAATTCCCAATGTTCTCCTTGAAGTTCAAGGACTTGTCATTGAGAGCCAATAAGACAAGCTATCTCTTCCTGTTGATTTGCATTCCGTTGATGCTCATTTTCAAGGCTAGCGGATTTGCAGCTGTCATCATTTGGTACATTCTTTTGTCTTTTTTAACCAGAAAGAAGGCCTAAACACTCTTTGGCACACTTTTTGTATATAGAACTTTAAAAGAGAAAAATAATGTTTGGATTTTTAGGTTTTATATTAGTCATCATTTTAGTTATCATCCTGTTTGCTTTTGCCGTATTAGGGAATCTGATTCGCTTTGTATTCGGCTTGGGCAAAAGGACTCCGAAACGCAACAACCAGAGCTCCGCACAGACAGATTACGGTCAGACTGCTACACAGGAGTCTTATACCACTTCTTCCAGCAATAAAAAGAAAATATTCAGTGAGGACGAGGGAGAATATGTAGAATTTGAGGAAGTAAACTGATATTCAACGTCTCCGCTTAAAGAACTCCTTCATAAGCAGGGCACATTCTTCTTCCAGAAGTCCTTGTTGAAGTATGGTTTTAGGATGTAAAGCTGTGGGGGCAAGACGTTGGAACCCTCTTTTTTCATCCGAGGCTCCATAAACCAGGCGTCCCATTTGTGCCCAGGCTATTGCACCGGCACACATCACACAAGGCTCGACCGTAACATATAGGGTACAATCGGTCAGGTATTTTCCGCCTAAGTAGTTGGCCGCAGCTGTTATGGCCTGCATCTCGGCGTGTGCAGTCACATCATTCAACGTTTCGGTCAGATTGTGCGAACGAGCAATCACCCGGTTCTTGCAAACCACCACCGCTCCTACCGGCACTTCTCCCCGTTCAAAAGCTTTCTTAGCTTCTTGCAGAGCCTGCTTCATATAAAGGACATCTTCTTCCATCATCGTCTCATATCGTGTTCATTAAACAAGGTAGGATAATCTTCTTCCATTTTCTGATGGATGAATGTCAGTACTGTTTCACGAAGCCAACGTGCCTTATTGGTGATTTTATACCTTTTCAGGTAATTATCCACAATACGCACCTCTTCCTCGCTCATCAAACAAACCATGCGTTGCTTACGCTTGGGAGTTGTAGAAGGTACCTTGACTCTTTTTTTTACTGCATTTGCCATATACAATGCAAAATTAGCCTTACTTCCGTAAATTCAAAATATAAAATGTTTATTTTTGCAATAAAATAGATGAAATGGCTACACATAATGTCCTAGGTAAAGAAGGTGAAGAAGAAGCGGTACAATGCTTGCTTCAGAAAGGATATACCATCCTGCACCGGAATTGGCGTGCCGGAAAAAAGGAACTGGACATTGTTGCAATGGACAACCAACAAAAGACATTGGTCGTGGTAGAGGTGAAAACCCGAAAGAACCGATTGTTCGGGGAACCGGAAGAGGCTATCAACGATACAAAGATAAGGCGTATTGTATCATCGACCGATACTTATTTACGGAAATTCGCGATAGACTTACCCGTCAGGTTTGACATCATCGCCATAGTTGGCGAGAAACCGCCGTTTCAAATTGAACATCTGGAGGATGCTTTTTATTCTCCTATTTGGTAACAACTAAACCAGACATCCATGAAGACAGCTAGAAACATCAACATTCAAATAGAAAATCTGGAAGAAACAATTTCCACCAACGAGTACCTGACCGACTTGTGTGCCAAAGGTGCCGTGGAGGAATTCTATACCGTAACGGCCGACTATCAAATAGCCGGAAAAGGCCAAAGGGGAAATACCTGGGAATCAGAGAACAAGAAGAACCTTCTGTTCAGTTTTGTGTTATATCCTTCTGCTCTGAAAGCCAAGTCACAATTTCACCTGTCCATGCTGGTCGCTACCAGCATCGTGGATGCGTTGTCGGATTATACGGAAGGATTTTCCATCAAATGGCCTAATGACATTTATTGGAAAGACAAGAAATTGGCCGGAATCTTGATTGAAAACATGCTTGAAGGGAAATATATCTCCCAATGTATCGTTGGAGTAGGACTCAACGTAAACCAGCGTGAATTCCTTTCTTCGGCTCCCAATCCGGTATCACTCTATCAAATACTCGGTGCGGAAATTGACCATGAAGAACTTCTAAAGAAGATACTTCAACGCATTGTATCCGGATATACCGCTTTGGAAAGCGAACTACCCAACATACAAAAAGCTTTCGAAGCCCTTTACCGCAAACAATTGTATCGCCGCAAGGGCTTATATCCTTACCAAGATGCGAACGGAGTTTTCATGGCTGAGTTTGATCACATTGCTCCCGACGGGCATTTGTTTCTGAAAGACGAGCAAGGCAACATCCGCCGATATGCTTTTAAAGAAGTTTCCTACATTTTATGAACAAGGGCCATCGAGAAATCCTTCAGATAGCGTTACCCTCCATCGTTTCGAACATCACCGTTCCGTTGCTGGGCTTGATTGATGTAACCATCGTCGGGCATTTGGGTTCTCCCTCCTACATCGGGGCCATTGCCGTTGGAGGCATGTTGTTCAATATCATCTATTGGGTGTTCGGCTTTCTGCGTATGGGAACCAGTGGTTTGACCTCGCAAGCATACGGAGCCAACGACTATCAGGAAACTCGCCGATTATTGACACGCTCCATCAGTATCGGGCTGTTCATGGCAAGCATACTCATCCTTTTCCAACGCCCCATCGAACACATAGCCCTTTGGATGATAGGCCCTACTCCGGAGGTGAGTCAACTTGCATCCACTTATTTCCGTATCTGCATTTGGGGAGCCCCGGCCATGCTGGGGTTATACAGTTTCTCCGGTTGGTTTATCGGCATGCAGAATTCCCGAGCCCCCATGTTCATCGCCATTACGCAAAACCTGGTCAACATTGTGGCCAGCCTCCTATTAGTATATGGATATGAACTAAAAATCGAGGGGGTAGCCATCGGGACATTAATTGCTCAATATGCCGGTTTCTTCATGGCATACTTCATTTGGCGACGAAACTATATCCAATTCGGCCAGTCGGAAGGTATTCGTCCACTCCTGAACGGGGAAGCCATGCACCGGTTCTTCCAAGTAAACAAAGACATCTTTCTTCGGACACTTTGTCTGGTGGCCGTAACCTTATATTTCACCTCGGCAGGAGCATCGCAAGGCGAAATCATCCTGGCCGTCAACACTCTATTGATGCAATTGTTTACCCTCTTTTCGTACTTCATGGACGGATTTGCCTATGCGGGCGAAGCATTAGCCGGGAAATATATCGGAGCGAACGACTCACAAGAATTAAAGCGAATGATACACCGGTTGTTTCAATGGGGCATTGGGATAGCCATCGGTTTCACCTTACTTTATGGCATAGGAGGCGAAAGTTTTCTTCAGCTATTAACCAACGAGCAGGCCGTCATCGAAGCTGCCCAATCCTACCGATATTGGGCCATCCTCATCCCACTGGCCGGCTACATGGCTTTCTTGCTGGATGGAATTTTCATCGGTGCAACCGCTACCAAACTCATGTTACAAAGCATGTTGGTAGCAGCTATCGCATTCTTTCTCACGTATTTCACATTGAAATCCTCTTTAGGCAATCATGCCTTATGGCTAGCCTTTATGATATATCTGTCACTCCGCGGAATCGTACAACGCATTTTAGGCAGAAAGATTTTGCGATGAACCGAAAGTTATGTAAGTTTGCAAAAACAATAATCAATAAAGAACTATGGCAAGATTTAAAAGAATCCTTCTGAAATTAAGTGGTGAAAGCCTGATGGGTGAAAAACAATACGGCATCGATGAAAAGCGTCTGGGCGAATATGCACAACAAATCAAAGAAATCCACGAAATGGGAGTACAAATTGGTATTGTGATTGGTGGTGGTAACATATTCCGTGGCTTGAGTGGTGCTTCGAAAGGTTTTGACCGTGTGAAGGGCGACCAAATGGGTATGTTGGCTACCGTCATCAACAGTTTGGGATTGAGCAGTGCTCTGGGTGCAGCCGGTGTCAAGGCACGTGTACTGACCGCTGTCCGCATGGAGCCTATCGGTGAATTCTATAGCAAATGGAAGGCTATCGAAGCCATGGAAAACGGCGAAGTGGTGATTATGTCGGCCGGCACAGGCAATCCGTTCTTCACAACCGACACCGGTTCTTCCCTCCGCGGCATTGAAATCGAAGCTGACGTGATGTTGAAGGGTACCCGTGTAGACGGTATCTACACCGCCGACCCTGAAAAAGATCCGACCGCTACCAAGTTTGATGACATTACTTACGATGAAGTGCTCAGTCGCGGCCTGAAGGTAATGGACCTCACTGCTACCTGCATGTGCAAGGAAAACAAGTTGCCTATCATTGTATTCGACATGGATACCGTAGGCAATCTGAAGAAAGTAATGAGCGGTGAAAACATCGGTACATTGGTACATAATTAAAACAGCTTCACTGATTTTAAATATGCCTTCGCGTCTTTTCTGTACGCGAAGGCATATTTTTTTACACTCACTCGTTCGCTTTTTTTTCTTCAAACTAACGATTACTTCGATAAAAAATCCTACCTTTGCAACCCTCATGCAAAAACAAAGATAATTATGAAAAGACTAAAAATGCTATTTTTGACCCTTTGTGCGGTCCTTATTCCTACATTGACATCCTGTGACGACGAAGAAGGATACTCTATCGGCGATTTCACCACTCCTTCGTGGGCAACCTTATCCATCACCGGCGACGGATTCTACTTGACCGATGATATTTGGGGAAAGTTGTGGCCGGTGAACCAGCATTTGAATTCTACCGCAACCAGCGACTTGTTCGAAGACGGACAACGGGTCATCATTACATTCAACCCGCTATCCGACAAGTATTACGGATTTGACCATGCCGTGAAGCTTCTCAGCATCCAAGAAGTCTTGACCAAAGACATCGAAACATTGACTCCTGAAAACGATGAAGCCTATGGAAACGACCCTATCACCATTGCTCAAGGTAACTTGACCATCAGCGGTAATCACCTGAACATCATTTACCAACAGGACATCCCGTCGCAAGCCAAACACAGAATCAGTTTGTTGCGTCCGGCTTCCGACAATGAGTTATACGGGTCAGACGGATACATTCATCTGCAGCTCCGCTACAACACATACAACGATGTAAGCGGATACTTGCTCAACAATGCCGTATCTTTCAACCTGAATAGTTTGGATATCCCTGCCGGCACACAAGGTATCAAGTTAAAACTTCAATCCAGCGTAAATGGTGAGGTAGAAGTAGAACTTCCGTTCATCGTGTCTGAAGGAAATTAACCCCGTCTAATCAAGCAATATCCCAAATTTCGTCAGGAATCATACATTTTGATTCGATGAATAATTGCATAGATGTAAAAAATAACCTATTTTTGTTTCAATAATCATAGTATCAACTTAAAGGACAAGAATATGACAGACGTTAAGACCTGCCTCAACGAGGCTCAAGACAAAATGGATATGGCTACCATGTATTTGGAAGAATCATTGGCACATATCCGTGCCGGTAAAGCTGATGTACGTTTGTTGGACGGTATCCGTGTCGATTCATACGGTAGCATGGTGCCCATCAACAATGTGGCTTCGGTAACTACTCCCGATGCACGAAGCATCGCAATCAAGCCTTGGGACAAGAGCATGTTCCGCGTAATCGAAAAAGCCATCATCGACTCCGACTTGGGTATCATGCCGGAAAACAACGGTGAAATTATCCGTATCGGTATCCCTCCTTTGACCGAAGAACGTCGTAAGCAACTGGCTAAGCAATGTAAAGGTGAAGCCGAAAATGCCAAAGTCAGTGTTCGTAATGCCCGTCGTGACGGTGTAGACAAGCTGAAGAAAGCCGTAAAGGAAGGTTTGCCAGAAGACGAACAAAAAAATGGCGAAGAAAAACTCCAGAAGTTGCATGACAAGTACATCAAGAACATCGAAGAGTTGTTCGCTGCCAAAGAAAAAGAAATCATGACCGTATAAAGATAGGACGTGCACGGATTAGTCATTAAAAACACAGGAAGCTGGTATCAGGTCAAGACAGACGAAGGAAAACTCGTAGATTGCAAAATCAAAGGGAACTTTCGTCTGAAGGGCATTCGTAGCACCAACCCGATAGCCGTTGGCGACCATGTACAAATCATTGTCAACAACGAAGGGACTGCCTTTATCAGCGAAATCGAAGACCGTAAGAACTACATCATCCGTCGTGCATCCAATCTATCCAAACAATCGCATATACTGGCCGCCAACCTCGACCAGTGTATGTTGATTATTACCATCAACTACCCCGAAACTTCCACCATCTTCATCGACCGTTTCTTGGCTACGGCCGAAGCATATCGAGTACCCGTCAAGCTCATCTTCAACAAGATTGACCGCTACAACGAAGACGAAACCCGATACATGAAAGGCCTCATCGACTTATACACCTACATCGGATATCCATGTTTCAAGGTATCAGCCCTCAACGAAACAGGCATCGACGAAATCAAAAAAGATTTAGCCGGAAAAGTTACATTGCTATCCGGTAATTCGGGGGTAGGCAAATCGACCTTGATCAACGCCATCCTTCCGGAGTTGAGCGTCAAGACCGGAGAAATCTCCGACTATCACAACAAAGGCATGCACACCACGACCTTTTCAGAAATGTTCCCGTTAGCCGATGGAGGATATCTGATAGATACTCCGGGCATCAAAGGATTCGGCACATTCGACATGGAAGAGGGAGAAGTGGGTCATTACTTTAAAGAAATATTCGAATATTCGGCCAATTGCAAATACGGCAATTGCACCCACCGTCATGAGCCGGGGTGTGCCGTACGCGATGCCGTAGAAAAACATTTAATCAGCGAGTCGCGTTACACTTCCTACCTGAACATGCTGGAAGACAAAGAAGAAGGGAAGTACCGGGCTGCATTCTAACCTTATCAAACCATGAAAAAGTACCTGTTCCTGGCAGCATTGTTTATTTTTGGAGCTGCCCAACTAGAAGCCTCCTCACCAAAGAAAGGCAAAAAAATAAATCCTGAAGCAAAAGGTGTAGCCAGCATCAACCGTGCCACAGCCGAAGCACACATCGACTTCTTGGCTTGCGATGAGCTGGAAGGCCGCGAAGCCGGTTGGAAAGGCGGACGCATTGCCGGCAATTACATCATTTCTTGCTTGAAGCAAATGGGATTGCAACCTTTGTTCGACAACAGCTATGTGCAACATTTTGAAGCAGCTCACGCTGAACGTCAGAAAAAAGGACAACGCTGGCAAATACATCCAGACTCTATCGCCAAATTGAAACAAGGCGTTCATCAAAAGCTAGACATGCGTAACATCCTGGCTAAGATTGAAGGAAAGAATCCGAACGAAATTGTCATTATCGGTGCACATTACGACCACTTGGGTTACGACCCCATGTTGTCAGGTGACCAGATTTATAACGGAGCAGACGACAATGCATCCGGTGTACAAGCCGTGTTGCAAGTAGCCCGTGCTTTTTTGGCTACCGACGAACAACCAGAGCGTACTGTTATCTTCGCCTTCTGGGATGGTGAAGAAAAAGGTTTGCTCGGCTCCCGCTATTTCGCCATGAAGTATCCAGAAATCGGCAAGGTAAAAGGTTATTTGAACTACGACATGATTGGCCGCAACAATCAGGAAGACCGCCCGATGCAATTTGTTTATTTCTATACAGCTGCTTATCAGGCTTTCGGTGACTGGTTGAAGAAAGATATCGAAACCTATCGTCTACAATTGGATCCAGACTATCGTGCTTGGGATAATCCTGTAGGCGGTAGCGACAACGGCACCTTTGCTAAGTTGGGTATCCCCATCATTTGGTATCACACAGACGGACATCCCGACTATCACTTGCCTGGCGACCATTCTGAACGAATCAATTGGAACAAGATGGTAGACATTACCAAGGCATCGTTCTTGGCATTCTGGAAATTAGCTAACGAACAATATTAAAATATACAAACGAAATACGAATTACACGGATTTCGCGGATAGAAAAAACAACAAGTATCTAAAACCGCGTTAATCCGTGTAATTCGTATATAAAAATGACCAATACATTTGCATCAACCACTCACAAGCACTAAATTTGCGACCAATTATCACTAAAACGTATTAGAAAAATGGGATTGTTTATCAAGAAACCATTTGCTGCCCTCGAAGCAGAGGCTCATGAATCGGGCAGCAAATCGCTAAAACGAGTACTGGGACCATGGGGACTCATCGCATTGGGTGTAGGAGCCATCATCGGAGCCGGTCTCTTTTCTATCACCGGGACCGTAGCCGCCGAATATACGGGACCAGCCATTACCCTGAGTTTCATCATCGCAGCTATTGGTTGTTGTTTTGCCGGACTTTGCTATGCCGAGTTTGCTTCCATGATACCGGTTGCGGGTAGTGCCTATACTTATTCATATGCAACCATGGGCGAACTTATTGCCTGGATTATCGGTTGGGATCTCGTGCTGGAATATACCGTAGCAGCTACCACTGTCAGCATCAGCTGGAGCCGATATCTAGTTGTTTTCCTGCAAGGGCTTGGAATTGACCTGCCCCCCGAATGGACTGCCTGTCCTTGGGACGGAGGCATTGCCAACATACCGGCAGCCATTATCGTCATCATCATGAGTCTATTTCTGGTCAAGGGTACTCAGGAAAGTTCGTTTGTCAACAACATCATCGTTTTTCTGAAAGTTGCCGTTATCCTTATCTTCGTTATCTTGGGTTGGCAATTCATTCAGGCAGACAATTACACCCCATATATTCCGACTAACACCGGCACATTGGGCGAATTTGGCTTCAGTGGGATATTCCGAGGAGCTGCAGTAGTGTTCTTCGCCTTCCTGGGTTTCGATGCGGTAAGTACCGCTGCCCAAGAGACTAAGAATCCCGAACGCAACATGCCTATCGGTATCCTGATGTCCTTATTGGTATGTACTGTGCTTTACATCCTCTTTGCCCATGTCATGACCGGGGTAGCTCATTACACCGAATTTGCCGGCCAGCAGGGTATTGCTCCTGTAGCCGTAGCCATCGACCACATGGGACCAGCCAATGCCGCCGGAGTCATTACTCCCGCCTATCCATGGTTGAACCGTGCTATCGTATTGGCAATTCTGTTCGGATATTGTTCGGTTATCATGGTGACTCTGCTTGGACAAAGCCGTGTCTTCCTCAGCATGAGCCGCGATGGTCTGTTGCCTCCGTTCTTCTCGAAGATTCACGAAAAATACCGTACTCCGGCACATAGCAACCTTTTGTTCATGGTCATTGTCAGTGTAATGGCAGCCTTTATTCCGGCCCGTGTGGCCGGCGAAATGGTGAGCATCGGTACTTTGTTTGCCTTTACCTTGGTATGTGCCGGCATCCTGATTGTCCGCAAGAGTATGCCTAATGTAGAGCGTGCTTTCAAGACCCCATTTGTGCCTGCCGTACCTATTCTAGGTATCCTGACCTGCCTTTGCATGATGGTCTTCTTACCGGCTGATACCTGGATTCGTTTGGTTTTGTGGATGTTGATCGGACTAGATGTGTATGCCCTCTATGGTGTGAAACATAGCAAACTTGAGCACAACATTGCTCGCCGAAGCGGCATTACCACACTCAATGTCTTAGGCTTGGCCATGAGTGTGCTGGCTGTCATCACAGGCTTGTGGCATCAACAGACTGCCGGATGGGATTCAGACAAGACTTTGCTGATTATCTCGTTTGTCTTTGCATTTACCCATTGTGCCTTCTACATGCTCCGTATCTGGAAGCACACACAAGCTAAATAACATTCAAATAAAAAATCGGGTAGGCCAAATGGTCTACCCGATTTTTTATTTGAATGTTATTTATTTACAGCTGCAACGTGGTTTCAGTTGTTTAAAGAAATCGTTACCCTTGTCATCTACGAGGATAAATGCCGGGAAGTCTTCTACTTCTATCTTCCAGATAGCTTCCATACCAAGTTCAGGATATTCTACACATTCAATGCTCTTGATGTTGTTCTGAGCCAAGATAGCTGCAGGACCACCGATAGAGCCGAGATAGAAACCTCCATGCTTCTGACAAGCATCTGTTACTTGCTGGCTACGATTACCTTTTGCCAACATAATCATGCTACCACCATGGCTTTGGAACAAGTCTACGTAAGAGTCCATACGACCAGCTGTAGTCGGGCCCATAGAACCGCAAGCCATACCTTCTGGAGTCTTGGCAGGACCTGCATAGTAGATTGGATGATCCTTGATGTATTGTGGAAGGTCTTCACCATTGTCGATGCGTTCTTTCAGCTTAGCGTGAGCGATGTCGCGACCTACGATGATAGTACCGTTCAAAGACAAACGAGTAGCTACCGGATACTTGGTCAATTCCTTCAAGATGTCTGCCATCGGCTGATTGAGGTTAATCTTTACAGCATCGCCTTCGCCAGCTTCGCGGAGTTCAGCCGGAATCAATTCGCCCGGATTGTCATCCATCTTTTCAATCCAAATACCATCCTTGTTAATCTTACACTTGATGTTACGGTCGGCCGAGCAAGAAACGCCCAAACCAATTGGACAAGAAGCACCGTGACGTGGCAAGCGAATGATACGGATATCATGAGCCATGTATTTACCACCAAACTGGGCACCCAAACCAATGTTGTAAGCTTCTTCCAATACCTGCTTTTCAAGTTCTACATCGCGGAATGCACGACCATATTCATTACCGGTAGTTGGCAATTCATCGTAATAGTGAGTAGAAGCCAACTTCACAGTGAGCAAGTTCTTTTCAGCAGAAGTACCACCGATAACAAATGCGATGTGATAAGGAGGACAAGCAGCTGTACCAAGTGACTTCATCTTTTCAATCATGAACGGGACCAATGTAGCCGGATTCAATACTGCCTTAGTTTCCTGATACAAGTATGTCTTGTTGGCAGAACCACCACCCTTAGTCACACAGAGGAACTTGTATTCCATACCTTCAGTAGCTTCGATATCGATCTGAGCCGGAAGGTTACACTTGGTGTTCATTTCATCGTACATAGTCAAAGGTGCATTCTGAGAATAGCGAAGATTTTCTTCGGTATAAGTCTTGTACACACCGAGTGACAAAGCTTCTTCATCGCAATAACCGGTCCATACATGTTGACCCTTTTCACCATGAATGATAGCAGTACCGGTATCCTGACACAAAGGCAACTTACCCTTGGCAGACACTTCGGCATTGCGGAGGAATGTCAAAGCTACATACTTATCATTATCGCTTGCTTCAGGGTCGCTCAAAATCTTGGCAACTTGTTCGTTGTGTGCACGGCGGAGCAAGAAAGAAACATCGCGGAATGCTGCGTTAGCCATAGCTGTCAAACCTTCCTTTTCAACCTTTAGGATAGGCTTGCCTTCAAATTCGCTTACTGACACGTAGTCCTTGGTCAGCAAATAGTACTCAGTCTTATCAGGACCCAAATCGAACATGGGCTGATAATGGAATTCAGGATTTGCCATAAGTATTGTATTAATTATTAGTTATGAATGTTCATTATCGACAAAGATAAAAACTATTATCGAATTTTTCTCTATTCAACGTAAAATCTTTCAAGGAATGTGTGTACCTTTGCCAACGATTTTTTAACAAAACAGACGCTATAATGATGAAAAGATTAACACACCTTATTTTATTGTTCACTTTGATGAGTCTGCCGTGTCTTTCGATACAAGCTCAGAACGCACAACCGGACAGCATCGAAATGAAGCTACGCGAAGTCTACACCAAACGCGAAGTCATGATTCCGATGCGAGATGGCGTAGAACTCTATACCGCTATTTATGAACCAAAGAACAACGACAAGCAGCACCCTATCCTGATGCATCGTTCGCCTTATTCTTGTGCCCCCTATGGAGACAAGTTTGCCCGTGGGTTACGCGGTTCTTTAAGTATTTATGTAGAGAAGAATTACATCATCGTTTATCAGGATGTACGTGGACGCTATAAAAGCGAAGGCGAATTTGTACAAGTACGTCCCTTGAATAAGAATAAAAAGGGAAAGAAGGACAAGAAGAACATTGACGAGGCAACCGATACTTATGATACCATCGAATGGTTGCTCAAGAACACCCATAACAATGGCAATGTAGGAACTTGGGGAATCAGCTATGACGGATTCTATGCTACCATGAGTGCATCCAGTAACCACCCGGCATTGAAGGCCGTTTCTCCACAAGCACCGGTAACAGACTGGTTCCGCGGCGACGACCGCCATCATAACGGAGCGTTCACTTTCTTGCAAACAACCAACTTCCTCCCGGGTTTGGAAGGTCGGAACTATGGCAAGGGAGTTATCAGAGACATCGTAAAGAATGACGTATATACAGACTTCCTGACATTGGGTACTTTCAAGAACGCAGATGACTTGGTTCGCGACACCACTGAAACCATGTGGAACAACATCAAGAACCACCCCAACTTCGATGCATTCTGGCAAGAACGCGACGCTCGTACTTCCTGTTACAACCTAAAACCGGCCATGCTGGTGGTAGGCGGTCTGTACGACTCGGAAGACTGCTATGGAGCTTGGGGACTCTATCAGGCTATCCGCAAACAATCTCCTGAAACAGAACTTTACCTGGCGTTCGGCCCTTGGTGGCACGGAGCTTGGGGAAGCCGTAACTTCCAAGGTTTCGGCAATGTATATTTTGGCAACAATAGCTCTGCCTATTACATGGACCACATCCAATACCCATTCTTCCGTTATTATTTGGAAAACGAAGGAGAAAAGCCTCAACATCACGTAAACATCTTCTATTCAGGAAAGAACGATTGGGAATTCTACGACGAATGGCCGATAGCTGATATGCAACCGACACCTTATTATATACACGGTGATGGTTCTGTATCGACAAAGGCTCCTACCGAAAAAGATTCCTTTACCGAATATGTATCCGACATGGAACATCCGGTACCTTATACAGCCAATCCAACAAGTTATCGCACCAAGGAATTCATGTTGGACGACCAGCGTTTCGCCACTTCACGCCCGGACGTGATTACGTTCATGACCGAGCCATTGACCGACACTCTGACTTTGGCTGGTCCTATCGAAGTAGAACTGATGACAGCCATCAGTAGTACAGATGCCGACTTTATGGTGAAGGTCATCGATGTTTTCCCTGAAAACTTCCGTTATCCGAAAGAAGCGACAGACTATTTGAACAATGCCCGTTACCCGATGAGTGGTTTCCAACAATTGGTACGTGGTGAATTGTTCCGTGGACGTTTCCGTACCGGTTTTGACAATCCTCAACCTTTCACTCCGAACGAGATAACTCCGGTGAACTACACCTTGTACGACGTAGCCCACTCGTTCTTGCCCGGTCACCGTTTGATGATTCAGATTCAAAGCTCTTGGTTCCCTATTATCGACCGAAACCCACAAAAATTCATTGATACCTATCATTGTACGGTAGAGGATTTCGAGCTGAAAGAAAACATCAAGATATTCCACCAAGAAGGTGCAGCAAGCCGTTTGTTACTTCCTGTGGTAAAGAAATAAACAAAAGGTGGATGTGTTTTTATACACATCCACCTTTTGTTTTATCCCACCAACGGAGAAATCCGTTCTATCAATTCGTTTCCTAAAGCTGTCTTTACTTCGATATGCTGAAGTACTGCCGTAACGAAAGGATTGCTTTCAAATACACCTCGAACCTGTTCGAAATCCTGTTCTTTCTCTTCCCGAGTACCATCTGCTCCAAAACCAGTCATGGCCGACAACGAGAATTCTTTCTTGGCATCCGCATAAAGCATCTTGTCCAGCCCAACCACCGATTCCTGCCATTGCTTCACAATAGCAATGACATCTTTGGCGGTCATGCTATCTGCTTGCAATCCATAATAATCGAGAATCTTTTCATAGGCCCAAGTCCATTCATACGTATAATAATTGCGATGCATCTCGGCAAATCGTTCGTGAATCTGATCGACATTCGTTAAGACACCCGACTCGATATCATTCATCAACCGTTCAATTTCACTTTTAGGAGCAATCAGTCCCGAGACATCTACCCAATCGCCTAGGCCAATCTCTGTATCAGGAACCAAACGGGCACGAATCTCTTCATCACTTCGGAAACGGATTTCCTCCAAACGCTTGATGATGGAGTTTCCCAAAAACTTATGAATAGCCGTCTCATAAAACTTGATTCCATTCGTCAACGATGAATTCTTAATCTTGGCACTTTGATAAGAATAAGTCTCAGATGTCTCACCAGACACTCTACGCAAGTCCTTCAAGATCTTGATGCCTTTCATCATCTTCTGAATGGTGTATGGACTGAGCAGGTTATAATTAATTTGATCCAACAGATGAGAGTCCTTGCGTTTGTCTCGCTTTGGCCACTTTTGGGCATCACGAATCGTACCTACACTACGCAAGTTTACCCCCGGAACCAGATAAGTAGTATTCTGCTGCTCTATCAAATAAGAAAAAGGCAAGTTGGATGTATCTGCATGATTGACATGACGGCCCATCACCAACGAAAAAGCCCCCACCTTGGCCGGCCAAAGAATATACGAATCCGAAGTAGTCTTTGCACCTCGTTCCATAGCTCCTTGATGAATCGGCCCCAGTTTATACATGTGGTTGCTTTGATTGGAACCTGAACCAGCATTCATGAACGAAAACATTCCGGCTATCAACAACGTCGATTTATGATGGGTTACCGTGAACGGACCGGCAAAAATGGCACAAGCCTCCCCGTTTTCCTCCTGACAATTACTGAAAAATAGCGAATCGGAAGCCGAATAATTATGCCCCAAGTGACAAGCTTGTCCAATGAAGCAACGTGTCAAGGTAGTACCGTCCTCTACATCCGAACCACTCGAAATGATAAAGTCATCGCACACCACGCCATAACCGATATGGATAGGTGCCTCCTGATTACTATTCAGACTACCGTTCTTCAAACGGCCGGTTCCCTCAATCTTACAATAATCGCCCACCTTCACATTCTTGATGTAGCCCGAATCGACGATGGTTACATGCGAGCCAATCGTACCCATATCCGAAGCATTTGCTTCCGCATAGTTCTCAATGATTCCCCGCATCTTCTCAATCAATTCCGGACGATGGCGATAAAGAGCCATGATATAGGCTTGATGAGCAGACAATCGGTCGTGTATCAGCACTTCACGGCCACCTGTCTCATTCAATACAGCCACCTCTACCCCATTACCAAAACGGCTATGTCCATCCACCAGGATGATATCCACATTCTCTATAAAGGTGTAATCGCCAATGCTGTAGTTGGCAATATAGTTCTTGACATTCTCAATGCAACAATAATTCCCTACCGTTACATTGTGCAACGTCACATGATACAAACCGGCATGTTTCTTGATTCCACCGGCCAAAGTAAACTCATAATCGAAAACGCCCAGCTTCACCTGTCCGGAGAAACGGGTATAATAAATGTAGTCTGTTACGAATTCGGGAACGACCTCAATGTCAGACCAATTGGTGGCAGTACACCCATTCATCTTCAATTGTGATATTTCCTGTTCTGTTAATCTACGATACGTCATCCTATTTACCTATTAATACCTATTCAAAGCTACCCTTACATTTCCGTTTCATCGTATGTTTGATAAAGGAAATCGTTATAAGGATACTTCTGTACATGCAATTCTCTTACCTTATTATATATAATGCTTTTCAGCTCATCCAGATTTATCTTTTCGCGAGCTGAAATAAAGATGCAGTTATCATTCAATTTAGCCATCCATGTTTTCATCAACTCTTCCAGCGTAATGTTTTCCTTTGTTTTCGGAGTCAAATCATCCTCAGCTTTCTCTATATAAGTATAAGCATCTATCTTGTTGAATACAATCATTCCCGGCTTTCCGCTTGCTCCCAAATCGGCAATCGTCTTGTCAACCACGGCTATTTGTTCTTCAAAGTCCGGATGAGAAATGTCGACTACGTGTACCAGGAAGTCTGCCTCACGCACCTCATCCAAGGTCGATTTGAACGATTCCACCAAATCAGTCGGAAGTTTACGGATAAACCCAACCGTATCGGAAAGCAAGAAAGGCAGATTTTCGATAATGACCTTACGCACTGTGGTATCCAGGGTAGCAAACAATTTATTCTCTGCAAACACTTCACTCTTGGCCAACAGGTTCATCAACGTCGACTTACCGACATTAGTATAACCCACCAATGCCACACGAATCATCCGACCTCTATTCTTTCGTTGGGTAGCCTTCTGCTTATCGATTTCCGCCAAACGTTCTTTCAACAAAGACATGCGGTTCAAAATGATACGACGGTCCATTTCCAACTGCGTTTCACCCGGACCACGAAGCCCTACCGAGCCTTTACCACCACCGGCACCTGAACCACCTCCCTGACGTTCCAAGTGAGTCCAAAGGCGTTGCAAACGAGGCAGCATGTATTTATATTGAGCCAGCTCAACTTGAGTTTTTGCGTTGGCTGTTTGGGCACGCATCGCAAAGATATCAAGAATCAAAGAAGTACGGTCCAGAATCTTCACTTTCAGTTCTGCTTCAATGTTTCGTATCTGCTTGGCCGAAAGTTCATCATCAAAGATGACCATCCCAATTTCACGTTCTTCTTCCTCTTCAGCACGGATATAGTCACGAATTTCCTCCAACTTACCCTTTCCTACATAGGTTACGGAATGAGCCGTTGGCAACTTCTGTGTAAACCGACGCACGACCTGAGCCCCAGCCGTATGAGCCAGAAATTCCAGTTCATCCAAATATTCCGTTGTTTTCCGTTCGTCTTGCGTTTGAGTAATCAACCCCACCAGCACTGCTGTTTCGACCTTTGCTTCCGATATAATAAATTCCTTCATGTATTCCTATTTCTATATTTTCGGCAAATATAACAAAAAAAGAGTGCATTCAGTTGAAATGCACTCCTTTTTCATATATTATGAGGATTTGATTAATATCCTGGGTTCTGTTGAGCAGCGATGGTTGGGTTTACATCCAATTCACCTTGAGGGATAGGCAACAATACCTTGAAGAAAGTACGATCGAATGAACGAGCTTCTTCATTCAAAGCTGCATGATAACCTTGATCAGCCTCAGAAGTGTAACGAGTGATGGTTTCGTTGTTACGCATTGCATCGAACAAACGGTGACCTTCACCAATCAATTCCTTACGACGTTCCTTAGAGATACGAGCAACAGTTGCATCAGCTTCAGCTACCGGTGTAGCGTTCGGGTTAGCACGAAGAACGATAGCGTTCAAATACTTGGCAGCCTTAGTGGCATCGCTAGTCTTGGCAGCAGCTTCAGCAGCAACCAAATACATTTCAGACAAGCGGATAACCGGCAAGCTGTTGAATGTATTCATAGCCAAATACTTGTTCAAGAATACACGGTCTTCACCATACTTTTCAATGAAATCGTCTGTCTTAGGAGCAACCATTACACCCCAACGGCAGTCGTTCATATCTTCGCTCATCAAGTTGAGGAAAGTCTTGGTCATAATCATATCTGCATAACCTGATTCTTGGTACAAATTGGCAATACCTTCACGGTCAACCCAGTCAGTAGTACCAGTCATCACGATTTCCAAGATAGGTTCCTTCAAATGAGAACCGTTTTTCTTTGACCATGCAGCAGCATATTCATCGTTAGCCCACAATTCGTACGGACCATTGTTGATGATATCTTCAGCCAAGCTCAAAGCATTGGCATTGTCACCCTTAGTCAAATAAACGCGAGCCAAGATAGCCTTAGCAGCCCATTCGTTTACATAACCGGTAGTAATGTCTGTCGACAATGCACCTGAGTTGATGGCAGCGTTTAATTCGTTTTCAACGAAAGTATAAACTTCAGCTACAGTATTACGTCCAGGAGTAGCTGTGATGTCCAATGCAGAAGTTACAATAGGCACACCATAAGAAGCACCGTTGTCGGCTGTATAAGTCTGACCGTACACACGTACCAGGTCGAAGTGAGCCAATGCACGAAGAACTTTCGCTTCAGCACCCATTTCGGCAATCCAAGCAGCATCGCCGGTAATGTTACCACCTTCAACAGCTTCTATAATGCGGCTTGCACGACGAATCAAACGATACGGAGTAGTCCAGATAGCCGGAGCATCCGATGCAGTACGGTAAGTGAAGTTATACAACGACTTTGTACGGCTACCAGAAGGTTCGCTTTGCATGTCTTCGCCACGAACATCTGCATAATACCACATACGGGCACCATAGTAGTCATAGTAGCTGGAGCTACCCTTGAACATATAGTACATACCTGTACGAACATTGTACAAGTCTTCATCGGTTGAAAGTGCGCCATTTGCACCTACCCCGTTGCTCGGTTCTGTGTCGAGCCAGTTATTGGCACATGAAGTCAGAGCCAATGCAGCGAAACCACAGACAATTGTTTTAAATATATTCTTTTTCATGTCTTTAATCTTGATTGTTTATTAGAATCCAACTTCAATACCGAATGTAAATGTTCTCAAAGCAGGAGCTTCGAATGTACAAAGACCGTCTGCCGGGATTTCAGGATCCACAACCATGTCGTCGCTCTTCCATGTCAACAAGTTGTTGGCAGCAAAGTAAGCTCTCAACTTGCTGAGACCGGCACTCTTGATCCAGTTTGTTGGAACAGTGAAACCTACAGTTAAGTTCTTGATACGCAAGTAATCAGTAGACATCAACCAACGGCTTGACTGAGTAGTATAATACAAGTTATCGTATACGAAACGTGGAAGTTCGGCATTGTCGCCCGGTTGTTTCCACATCTTGTCGATGTCATAGAATGCAGGAACTGCACCTACGTAGTTATAATAACCACCGTTAGTGTTCTGCCATGTAGCATAGTTGAACGCTTCACCACCCAAAGAGTAAGTCAATGTCATGTTGAAGTCAATAAACTTCCACTTCAAGTAGTTGGTCAAACCACCTTGTACAACTGGGTCTGGACTACCGGCAATAATCTTATTCACCTTAGTAAGGTCTTCAGTCTTTTCGCGTGCATCTTCACCGTCACCGTTGATGTAGTACCATTCGTTACCTGTTTCCGGGTTCACACCTGCATATTCGTACAAATAGAATGAGTTGTAAGCTTCGCCTTCACGGTGAATCAAACGACCGTCGATTACTTGAGTCTGCATACCATCCAATTTCACCAATTCGTTCTTGTTATGACCGATATTGAATGAAGTTGTCCAGATGAAATCCTTTGTATTGATGTTAGTCGAACGAAGTTCAACTTCAATACCGCTATTCTTCAACTCACCTACGTTCATCAAAGCTGACGCACTATTGAAACCAGGTACATAAGAAATAGGCTTGCTCATCAACAAGTCTGAAGAAGTACGAGTATACCAGTCTACAGTCATGGACAAACGATTCCAGAATGTCAAGTCAAGACCGATGTTCAAAGCCTTGTTCTTTTCCCACTTCAATTCAGGGTTACCAGCATTACCTTCTGCAATACCAGCCATACCGTTATAGTTCCATCCGTAAGAGTACCAAGTGTTGTAACCATAGTAGCTTGATGGCAATGTACCGTTCACACCGTATGATGCACGGAGCTTACCGTCAGTGATTACGTTCTTGATGTTTTCCATGAATGCTTCTTGCATGAAACGCCAAGATCCTGATACTGACCAGAATGAACCCCAACGGTTGTCGCGAGACAAACGAGAAGTACCGTCCATACGATAAGAAGCGCTGGCATAATATCTGTCAGCATAGTTATAGTTCAAACGGCCCAAGTAAGAAACCATCTTCGAACGGTCCTTACCAGATTCAGCAGCAGTGGTACCTGCATTCTGGAATTCAGGCTTCAAGCCCGGATAGTCGTAACCGTTGATGTAGTTCCAAGCATATTGGTAATCTTCAGTTTCGAAGCCCAACAAAGCATCTACATTGTGTACTTCGTTGAAAGTCTTGGCATAAGTCAACTGAGTCTGAGTGTTCAAACGTTCGTGAGTAGCGATCACACGTTGCATCAACATGTTGTAGTCATCACCGTCACCGGTACGGCGGTCCCACAAAGTGTTAGAGGTGTTGTTGATGTAGTCGTATGACAAAGATTGACGGAGGTTCAAGTTGTCCCAAATGTTCCATGTAGCAGCCAATGTGTTCATAGAACGGGTTACATTTGACTTGTTATAGTTATAAGTCAAGCTTTGCAACGGGTTAGTACCATTGGTTACAGGGAAATAAGTACTCCAGCTACCATCTTCTTCGTACGGATAAGTAGATGGAGAAGTTGCCCATGCTACGGCCATCCATGGAGAAGCAAATGAAGTACCTTCGTTACTCAAATCCTGGTTTGTTTTTGAGAACATGGCACTTGCTTCCAACTTCACGCGACCTGCTTGGTGGCTAGCGTTAGCAGTACCTGTCATACGTTCCAAACCGGCACCCAAAGTAACACCTTCTTGCTTGGTCTAAGACAAAGAAGAATAGTACTTGGTCTTTGAGTTACCACCCGATGCACTTACTTCGTAGTTCTGGTGGCTACCGTTTTTCAACAAGATGTCGCTCCAGTCTGTCCAACCGCCTGCTGGCTTACCTGCGAAAGAATCGATGTTTCTATCAGCAAAAGCCGTAGCAGCTGATTCAGACAGGCCATTATCCAAGGCATAGTTCACAAAACCCATATGCAACAATTCACGACGATCATCACCGCTCAAAGTAGGGCGATAGTCAATAGCTACATTAGAGAAACCCCAGTCAGCCTTGAAGTTGATAGAAGTCTTACCTTCAGAACCCTTCTTGGTATTGATAACAATCACACCGTTAGCAGCACGCGAGCCGTAGAGTGAAGCGGCAGCAGCGTCCTTGATAACAGTCATTGATTCGATGTCGTTACTGTTCAAAGTAGCCAACAAGTTAGTACCAGCGTCGGCGTAACCGAATTCAGCTACGTTACCACTGCTCATAGGCACACCATCGATTACGAACAACGGGTTGTTACCGGCATTGATAGAACCCATACCACGAATCTTAATGTTTACGGCAGCACCCGGCTGACCAGACAAAGAGTTCAATTGAACACCGGCTACAGAACCGGCCAACTTGTCTTCAACAGAGATTGTAGGAACGTCCTTCAAGTTTTCAGTTTCCATAGTAGAAGCAGCACCGGTAAACGAAGACTTCTTGAATGTACCGTAACCTGTTACTACCACTTCGTCCAACATCTCTGTGTCCGTTTTCAATACCACACTCATGTTTGGCTTGATTGCCACTTCCTGAGTACGCATACCAATGAACGAAATCATCAGAGTCTTGGCGGTACTTAATTCTTTTGTAATAACTTGATAATTAATTGCTTATATACTATTGTGTCTTTTTGCAAGAAATCAGAAACGGCCCTACAGACACCTGTGAATAGGGTACTTCTGTTTGTAAATCTACCTGATTTCTACCCATGGCGATTTTTCTTGACATCTTTGTCCGTTTTTATT
>JAFQNW010000040.1 GCA_017420875.1 Bacteroidaceae bacterium | reverse complement strand
GGTCGGCGGCAATGCTTGCTTTTTCCGGCTCGACATAAGCCTTGGATACTTTATTCTTGGAGTCTTCCTTATCGGCACCGGCACCCAACAAGGCATTGCTGAAGGCTTTCTTGATTTGCTTCGGAGTGATGCCATTCGCCTCATTATAAGCCAATTGCTTTTCGCGTCGGCGATTGGTTTCGTCGATGGTTTTCTGCATGCTTTCGGTGATGCTGTCGGCATACATGATGACCTTGCCGTTTACATTACGGGCGGCACGACCTGCGGTTTGAGTAAGCGAACGATGGGAGCGGAGGAAACCTTCCTTGTCGGCGTCTAGGATTGCCACCAGCGAAACCTCGGGCAAGTCCAGGCCTTCGCGTAAAAGATTTACGCCAATAAGAACATCGTATATGCCTTGGCGAAGGTCGTCCATAATCTGCACGCGTTCGAGGGTATCGACATCGCTATGGATGTAGTTGCATCGCACATTGTGACGCAAGAGGAAATCGGTCAACTCCTCGGCCATACGCTTGGTAAGGGTGGTGATGAGGACACGCTCTTCGAGTTCGATGCGTTGCTGGATCTCTTCCATCAAGTCGTCTATCTGATTCACGCTTGGACGTACTTGAATGACGGGGTCAAGCAATCCTGTTGGACGAATAACTTGCTCTACCACAATGCCTTCGCTTTGCATCAACTCGTAATCGGCCGGAGTGGCACTGACGTAAATCACTTGCTTGGCCAGTTCTTGAAACTCCTCGAACTTCAACGGACGATTGTCGAAGGCCGACTCCATTCGGAAGCCGTATTGCACCAAATTGGTCTTGCGGGCACGGTCACCTCCATACATGGCATGTATCTGGGGCACACTGACATGGCTCTCGTCTATCACAATCAGGAAATCATCGGGGAAGAAGTCGAGCAAGCAATAGGGGCGTGTGCCGGCCGAGCGTCCATCGAAATAACGTGAATAGTTCTCGATGCCCGAGCAATGTCCCAGCTCCCGAATCATCTCCATATCGTAAGTAACCCGTTCGTACAATCGCTTGGCTTCGTAGGGCTTTCCTTCTTCTTCGAAACGGGCTACCTCCTTGGTAAGGTCGTCCTCTATCTGGTGAATGGCCCGAAGTTGGCTTTCCTTGGTAGTCATGAACAAGTTGGCCGGATAAATCTTGTATTCATCGAATTGCCCGAGGCGGACACCCGAGATGGGGTCAACCTCCTCGATGGCATCAATCTCGTCATCCCAAAACATCACTCGTAGCAGGTTGTCGCTATACGCCAGGTAGATGTCCACCGTATCGCCCTTCACCCGGAAGTTTCCACGATTCAGATCCATATCATTGCGGACATACAAGCTATCCACCAAGCGACGAAGAAAGACATTCCTATCCAACAACTTTCCTCGCTTTATCTCGATGACATTGTTATAGAAATCCGAAGGGTTGCCCATACCATAAATACATGATACAGAAGACACTACAACCACATCCTTACGTCCGGAGAGCAGGGCAGAGGTAGCCGCCAGACGAAGCTTGTCTATCTCGTCGTTGATGGCCAAATCCTTCTCTATATAGGTATCCGTCGAAGGCAAATAAGCCTCCGGCTGGTAATAGTCGTAGTAGGACACATAATACTCCACGGCATTGTTCGGGAAGAAACTCTTGAACTCCCCATATAGCTGAGCAGCCAACGTCTTGTTGTGGCTTAGAATCAAGGTAGGTTTATTGATGTTCTTGATGACATTGGCAATGGTAAATGTCTTTCCCGAACCCGTTACCCCCAACAACGTTTGGGCCGGGACTCCTTGAAGAATCCCTTCCGTGAGTTGTTCGATGGCTTCGGGCTGGTCACCGGTAGGCTGATAATCAGATATCAATTCAAAATCCATAGATTCAATTTTAGGATGCGGCTATAAAAGTAGATATTTTTCCCCTAAAACACATGCATCAGCCGGCATTAATCTCATTTTTATTGACTTTTTAGTATTAAAAAACATATTGGCTGTTGTATTATTCGGTGGAAAGGCGTAAATTTGCACAATTATTTTGAATAAGATGAAAAAGTATATCATATTAACTCTGCTATTGGGTGCATTCTTCACTTCATGCGGTGAATACAACAAAGTAATGAAGAGCACCGACTACGAATATCAATACGAAGCAGCTAAAAGTTACTTCGGAGCAGGAGAGCACATGAAAGCAGCCACCATCTTGGAAGGTCTGATTACCATCTTGAAGGGTACAAACAATGCCGAAGAATCGCTATACATGTTGGCCATGTGTAACTACAACATGAAGGACTATGTAACGGCTTCGCATTATTTCACCAACTATTACAACACTTATCCGAGCGGAAAATTCACCGAATTGGCCCGATTCCATTCAGGCAAGGCCTTGTTCTTGGATACTCCAGAGCCTCGTTTGGACCAATCAAGTACGTATAGTGCCATTCAGGAGTTGCAAATCTTCATGGAATATTTTCCTCAAAGCGAACGAAAAACCGAAGCTCAGCTGATGATTTTCGCCCTCCAGGACAAATTGGTGGAAAAGGATTACCTTTCGGCCAAGTTGTATTACGATTTGGGAGCCTACAACGGAAATGCCTCCATGACGGCCGACGGGCTTATCAATGGTAATAACTTCCAGGCATGTATCACTACCGCCGAAAATATCCTGAAGGACTATCCTTACTCGAACATGCGTGAAGAAGTTTCCATCCTTCTGCTCCGTGCCAAGTACAAGCTGGGAAGCGAAAGTGTATTGGAAAAGAAAGAAGAACGTATGCGAGAAGCTATCGACGAATATTATTCATTCAAGAATGAATTCCCCGAAAGCAAGTATATGAAGGAAGTGGAAAACATCTACAAGGATGCCAGAAAATATGTTAAGGAATTAAACGAATAAATTAGATAAAGATTATGGATTACAAAAAGACGAACGCTCCGACAAACACCATTACCCGCAACATGATGGACTTGTGTGAAGAAACGGGCAATGTATACGAAACCGTAGCTATCATTGGTAAACGTGCCAACCAAATCGGTCTCGAAATGAAGAACGACCTCTCCAAGAAATTGCAAGAGTTCGCTTCATACAATGACAACTTGGAAGAAGTCTTTGAAAACAGAGAACAGATTGAAATTTCCCGCTATTACGAAAAATTGCCAAAGCCAACTTTGATTGCCACTCAGGAATTCATTGAAGGTAAGGTATATCACCGTAATCCGACCAAGGAAAAAGAAAAACTTCAATAATACATCCAGAAGTTGACTAGGAAGGTGTCATCCTGAGCAAAGCTAAGAATCTTGATTGCGAAACACATCAGGCATCAGGATTCCTACTCCGTTCAGAATGACACTTTGTTTTAACCCTTAATACCTTATTATATGATACAACGTATTCAATCCCTTTACCTGTTGGCGGTAACTATCCTGACAATTATCTGCCTTTGTAGCCCGATAGGTTCCATCCTTGCAAACACGCATGAAATTTCTGAATTATCAAACCTGTGCATCACCATGCCCGACGGGACAAAGGACTATTCTCCTTGGGCCATGTTTACCATCTTGTTGATAATAGCCGTAATTTCATTCGTCACAATTTTCCTTTTCAAGAAACGCATGTTACAAATTCGCTTGACCATTTTCAATAGCGTCTTGATTATCGGTTACTATCTCACCTTGGTGGCATACATCTTCATGTTGGCCGAGAACACTTCGTTCACACCATCGTGGACAATCTGCTTGCCTTTTGTGGCCTTAGTATTGAATTGGCTCGCAATCCGAGGCATTGGTGCCGACGAAGCACTAGTCAAAGCATACGATCGCTTGAGATAAAAAAAGAAATGGATGGCTTCGTGCCATCCATTTTTTTATTTGGTAATATCGAACAGATAAGTCAATCGAACGCCCATATAGGAATGTCCTGACCTGCCAAACTCGTCCTTCTTGGAGCTTCCCCAAAAGTCGGCCAATCCATAATAGTAACGACCCTCCAACAAGAAATGCCCGATGCCTGTACTCAACTCCAATCCGGCACCTCCAAGAATACCATAATCGAACTTGTTTTCCACCATCTTTCCATATTGTTGCACCACTCCATTAGGACGTGCCGATGGATTCCAATTCTCGCTCATGTCTTCCGTCTCGTTCAAGAAGAAGCTTATCTGAGGGCCCATGTTCAAGAAAAATTTCGTTCCTTGCGTGTTCGAGTCCTTGCCAAAGGCCAGATGAGCCAACAAGGGTATTTCCACGTAATTCATGGTGCGTGCATACGTATCTCCCGAACCATCCTCGATGTTTTCATTCCATCCTCTCTGCACATAGTTCACTTCGGCCTGAATGCCACACAACATCTTGAAATACTTCTCGGACATGTATCTGACGGTCAAACCCATGGCCATGCCATTCTTGGATTTCTGCTTGATACTGGGCTCAAAGCTCACTTTGCTCATATTCATCCCCCCGTTTATACCGATGGAGAGATTATGGCGTTCTTCGCCCACCTGTGCCATGGCAGGTAGTGCAAGCAAACCTGCCAACAAGCCAAGTATGATTGATTTATAACCTTTCATTCTCATTCAAAGTCTAGTTTTATCAACTCATAGTTCTTCGTAAAATGCACAAAGAACACCTTCCGATTGATGAATCCTCCCCAGTTGTTTACCCGGTCGAACTTGAAGCCCGTCTGGATAGGAGTGATTTGCATCTGGTTCATGTTATCCTCCATGTTGCTTCCGTATCTGTGCAAGCCCTGTAGGAAGAAGAAAGCCGTATCAAATCCCAACATGCCATACTTGGGATAAGTATTTGCCATGTCCTTGCTATACCACTTGCGGAAAGCTTGCGTAAATTGAATGGCCGCAGGGAACAAGTTGTTGGTATAGAACGAAGAATAGAAATAAGTATCCATTTCGTAGAAGCTTGCCAGATGGTCGTTGGTATAAGTTTGCCATTCAGGGTATCCAAAGAGCTTCATGTTATAGTTAGGATGCTCGCGAGTAGTTACCACCAGTTGCGGAAGAATCTTGATTAACGCAATATTCTTGCCCGAGGTAGGTATCACCACATTTTCACGCAAGGAGTCCACCACCAGCTTCAATCCATCCGGATTTATCATTTCGCCCTTCAATTCCTTGAAAGTCATTTGTTTACTTTGCAATTCGTCCTTCATACCCTTGATGAATTCCGCCTTGTCTTCATCACCGGTTGCGGCATCCAGGAAGATGATGTTTGCTCCCGAGAACTTCCGGAGAAAATGCTCGTACACTTCCGAGTACAGGTATGATTGCGGAGTATTGATTTGATAGACAGAAGGGTTGTTGAACACCTCATTGCTCTTCGAGGTAAACGGAATCACCAAGCGAATGTTGTTCTTCTGGGCAAAGTCCGACATCGGCTTCACCTGATCGGTATGAGCCGGGCCGAAAATAATGTCCATGCCGGCCATCTCAGGCTTGTTCAAAATCTGCTTGACCGAAGCTTGTGTATTTCCGCTATCGTACGTATACAAGTCCACCGATACACCTCTTTCCTTCAAGCTATCCAAAGCCATCAAGAAACCTTCGTAATATTCCACCATACGCACCTGTTCCTCGCGTTTTGCCGTACCATCCGTGCCAAAAGGAAGCACGATAGCCGCCTTGATGGTAGATATCTTCTTACTTTCCTTCTTGTTCTTGTCAAACAACTGGGCATCGGTCAAGTTCGCATCCATATTCTCTTCCGGAGTCACCGGCTTTTGCTGAGCGGTTTCTTTCGGGTAAGGGATGCAAAGGAACTTGCCACGCTTCAAGCTCTTGTTCTTGATTTCAGGGTTGGCGGCAATCAGTTCCTCTTCGGTGATGTTATACATCCGGCTGATGCTATATACGGTTTCTTTCCGCTTAATCTTGTGCATGTCGCGACACTTCGGCTTCAGAGGTTCTTCCTTCTGGATGGCCTGCACTTGCGAAACGGCCTCTGCTACCTGAGCCTTCACTTCGGTAGATGCCTTCATCTTCGGTGGGATAGCAATCACCTGACCGATACGGAAGTTCTTGACACTCAAGCCCGGATTGGCTCTACAGATACGCTCAACCGACACTCCATGCTTCACACTCAACTTGTAGAGTGTTTCGCCGGCTTGAATGGTATGGAAAATCACCTGATTCTCAGCACCCGTCTGAGGTATCTTCAATTCCTGTCCAACCTTGATACGCTGGTTGCTTCCCGGATTCAACTTCACGATATCCGCTATCGGCACGTTATACATGCTCGAGATGGAGTAGAGACTCTGACCTTTGGTGACGGTGTGCAAGAAATGCCCCGAAGTGCTCTGGGCCATCACCATCCCAACCGGTGCAACAGACAAGGCCGTTGCCAAATATAACATTTGAATGAACTTCATAATTTTGAGTATAGTTTTTTACAAGCTACAAAAATACAAAAAAATCCGTTCCCTTCACATTATATAATTGGAAACAGAAATATTATTAGACTTTTTCAATAAATATTTCGACGAGAAACATTAAATTTGCGTTTCAACAAGCGAGTAGAACATCAATATGGCAGAAGAAAAAGAATATATCCAGGTGTACGGAGCCCGTGTACACAACCTGAAGAATATCGACGTCACGATTCCTCGAAATAGCCTGACCGTGATAACCGGCCTTAGCGGAAGCGGAAAGTCCTCGTTGGCATTCGACACCATTTTTGCAGAAGGCCAACGCAGATACATCGAAACCTTCTCGGCCTATGCACGCAATTTCCTCGGAGGTATGGATCGTCCGGATGTGGACAAGATTACCGGATTAAGCCCCGTCATCTCCATCGAACAGAAAACCACCAACAAGAATCCCCGTTCTACCGTGGGTACTACCACCGAGGTGTACGACTACCTTCGTCTGCTCTTTGCCCGTGCGGGCATCGCTTATTCGTACCTCTCGGGCGAACGGATGATTAAATATACCGAAGAGAAAATCCTGAACCTCATCCGCGAGGAGTATCTGGGCAAACGAATCTTCATTCTTGCTCCGCTTGTGCGTACCCGTAAGGGGCACTACAAGGAGCTTTTCGAGCAAGTACGCAAGAAAGGCTATCTCTATGTCCGCGTGGATGGAGAAATCCGCGAAGTAGTGCATGGCATGAAGCTCGACCGATACAAGAACCACGACATCGAAGTGGTGATAGACAAGATGGTGGTGAGCGACAAGGACGAAAATCGCTTGAAACAAAGCGTGAGCACCGCCATGCACCAAGGCGATGGCCTCCTCATGATACTCAATGCCCAAGACGATGAAATACGCCATTATAGCAAGCGACTGATGTGCCCCGTCACCGGATTGTCCTACAAAGAACCGGCACCGCACAACTTCTCGTTCAACTCGCCACAAGGAGCCTGCCCCCGTTGCAAAGGGCTGGGCTACGTGAATCTGATTGACGTGGACAAGGTCATTCCTAACCGTGACATGTCCATCCACGAAGGGGGCATCGTTCCCTTAGGCAAGTACAAGAACGTCATGATATTCTGGCAATTGGAAGCCTTGTTGGAAAAGTACGAGCTCACCCTGAAAACCCCTTTGAAGGAATTCCCCGACGAAGCCCTCGAAGAAGTGCTTCACGGCTCGGACGAACGTATCCGCATCAAGAGTAGCCTGATACATACCTCATCCGATTATTTCACCACCTACGAAGGCATTGTGAAATACATCCAGATGATGCAGGAAAAAGACGCATCGGCCACCGCACAGAAGTGGGCCGACCAGTTTGCCAAGACCGCTACCTGTCCCGAGTGCCAGGGAGCCCGCCTCAACAAGGAAGCCCTGCATTTCCGCATCCACGACAAGAACATCTACCAGTTGGCCTCCATGGACCTCAACGACCTGTATACCTGGCTGGAAAATGTGGACGAACACCTGGAAGACAAGCAACGAAAAATTGCTTCCGAAATCCTCAAGGAAATCAAGAGCCGCATCCGTTTCCTGCTCGATGTAGGCTTGGATTACTTGTCGTTGAATCGTAGCTCCGTGTCCTTGTCGGGCGGAGAAAGCCAACGCATCCGTCTGGCCACCCAGATAGGCTCCCAGCTGGTCAATGTGCTCTACATCCTCGACGAGCCCAGCATCGGGTTGCACCAACGCGACAACCTCCGCCTCATCAACTCCTTGAAGAAACTCCGTGATACGGGCAACTCGGTCATCGTGGTCGAACACGACAAGGACATGATGCTTGCCTCGGATTATGTCATCGACATGGGACCGAAAGCCGGACGCATGGGTGGGGAAGTGGTCTTCCAGGGAACACCCCGACAAATGATTCAGCAAGAGACACTTACCTCGCAATACCTCAACCGGAAGATGAAGATTGAAATCCCAGCCGAGCGTCGTCCGGGAAATGGAAAATCGCTTTGGTTGAGAGGAGCACGGGGCAACAATCTAAAGGGAGTAGACGTAGAATTCCCGCTCGGAAAGCTGATTTGTGTAACCGGCGTATCGGGTAGTGGCAAGTCCACCCTCATCAACGACACGTTGCAACCCATCCTTTCGCAACACTTCTATCGCTCGTTGCAAGACCCCTTGCCTTACGATAGCCTGGAAGGAATCGAATACATCGACAAGGTAGTCAACGTCGACCAATCGCCTTTGGGACGCACGCCACGCTCCAATCCGGCCACCTATACGGGAGTATTCTCGGACATCCGCAACCTGTATGTCAACCTCCCCGAAGCCAAGATACGAGGCTACAAGCCCGGACGCTTCTCGTTCAATGTATCTGGCGGACGGTGCGAGACCTGTGGCGGAAATGGCTACAAAACCATCGAGATGAACTTCCTGCCCGATGTGTTGGTGCCTTGCGAAGTGTGCCACGGCAAGCGTTATAACCGCGAGACACTCGAAGTACGCTTCAAGGGCAAGTCCATTGCCGACGTGCTCGACATGACCATCAACCGGGCCGTAGAGTTCTTCGAGAATGTACCGAACATCCTCAACAAAATCAAGGTGCTTCAGGATGTGGGCCTCGGTTACATCAAGTTGGGTCAACCTTCCACCACCTTGTCGGGTGGGGAAAGCCAACGTGTGAAGCTCGCCACCGAGCTCTCCAAACGCGACACGGGAAAGACCGTCTACATCCTCGACGAGCCAACCACCGGCCTTCATTTCGAAGATATCCGTGTTTTGATGAACGTGCTTAACCGACTGGTAGACAAGGGAAATACGGTCATCGTCATCGAGCACAACCTCGACGTCATCAAGCTGGCCGACCACATCATCGACATGGGTCCCGAAGGCGGACGAGGAGGAGGGCAGGTGCTCTCTACCGGCACGCCGGAGGAAGTAGCCGAAAGCAAGTTGGGTTATACCCCTGCGTTTATTCAGGAAGAATTGAAATAAGATTTTCACCACAATGAAAGAAAAGATAAACAAGACCAACGTGGCCCGCCTGCTCGACAAGGCCAAGGTGAAATACGAACTCATCCCTTACGAGGTGGACGAGAACGACCTCAGTGCCATCCATGTGGCCGAGAGCCTGGGCGAAAACATCGAGCAGGTGTTCAAGACCCTGGT
>JAFQNW010000039.1 GCA_017420875.1 Bacteroidaceae bacterium | reverse complement strand
GAAAAGAATTCGAAGAAACGTTCCATGTCGCAGAAGACTGTGAAGAATACGAATTAGATAGAGCGGCACGTACTTCGGTTGCTTTAGACCGTTTGGTTGAATCGCATGATTTGGGTTCGATGGCATACTACTATGAAGGAAGAAATGGTAGTACTTATGAAAACTTGATTACATCGGTAATTGTAGGTAATACACTTTTGACAGGTAAAGGTGTACCGGTAGCTGGTGAATGTGAAGTGAAGAATGTGCAAGCGATGAAAATTATGTCGCTTTTGGGAGCCGGTGGAAGTTTCTCGGAACTATATACTGCTGATTTTAACGACGACGTTGTGCTTTGGGGACACGACGGTCCTGCACATTTTGCAATGTCGGATGATGCAGTACAATTGGTACCGCTTCCGGTTTATCATGGTAAACCGGGTAAGGGACTATCTATCCAAATGACTGTTAAGCCGGGTGATGTAACTTTACTTTCAGTGTGTGAAGGCCGTGATGGAGTGTTCTTATTAGTTGCTGAGGCCGAAGCGGTTGAAGGTCCTGTATTGAATATTGGTAATACAAATAGCCGTTATCGTTTTTCATGTGGTGCTCGTGCTTTCATCAATGCATGGAGTAAGGCGGGTCCTTCTCACCATTGTGCCATCGGTAGAGGACACGTTGCACATAAACTTGAAAAGGTGGCTAGTTTGTTGAATATACCTATTGTAAAGGTATGCTAAGTTATTGCATAAGTAATAGAAAAAACAATTGATACATGAAAAATAAGTTTAGAATCTTTATTTGTTTGGTTGCTTATTTGCTATGTTCGTTTGTAGGTGTGAATGCATCTTCCCGTAACGAATACGGTAAGCGATTGGATTTGAATCCAGCCAAGTGGATCTGGTATCCATCTACCAGAACTTTGCAAAATACGTTTGTGCTTTTCCGAAAGGATATTGTTTTAAACGAACTTCCGCAGCAAGCGAAAGGTTGGATTATTGCAGATAGTCGTTATAAGATTTTCGTGAATGGCGAACGGGTTCAATGGGGACCTGCACCTTCCGATCCGAGATGGCAGGAAGCTGATCCTTTGGATATTAAAAAGTATTTGAAGAAAGGAACGAATACCATTGCAGTAGAAGTATGTTTCTTTGGTAGTGGTGATGGAACAACACCGTTTGGTAAGCCGGGGTTGTTGTTAAACTTGGATATTGATGGCATGAACATTGTGTCTGATGCTTCTTGGAAGTGCTCTTTGGCTAGAAGTTGGGAACCGGGGAAATTTAAAAGATGGTTCTTGCGTTCTTTGCAAGAATGCTTCGATGCCCGATTGTATCCATATGGTTGGGACAAGGCAGACTATGTGATGGGCGAGGATTGGTTGCCAGCAAAAATATTGGGACCAGGTAATAGACCTTCTATGGCTAACGGATACCGTGATTATATTTGGGAGGCCCGTAATGGGAATAGAACCGTAGAAATACGTGAAAGAACGGTTCCGATGATGAAAGAAACATTCGTGAAGAATCCTTCCTTGAAAGAGTCCATGGTGATTGATTGGAAAGTGCCTGCCGAAAATTTCTTCGATATGGCGATGGACGACAAGGCATACGAGGTTCAAGATAGAGTGTTGTACAAAGAGAATGTAAATGATAGTGTATTTATCATTGAACCGCAAGGCGATAAAACAGTTTCCTATATTTTTGCTTACGACGAGCAAGGGGTAGGTTTCCCCTTCTTTACCATCGATGCTCCTGAAGGAACCATCGTGGAAATGTTGGTACACGAAGCTCACGAACAAGGTGGTCCGGCTATCATCAACTCTCATTTTCATTCTTGGTCCAGATTGATTTGTAAGGAAGGTATCAATACGTTCGAGACCTTCGATTTTGAAAGTTATCGTTGGGTGCAATTGTTGGTTCGTAACTTCGATCGTCCGGTAAAGATTTCGAATATCGGTATGCGAAGAAGAGTGTATCCATGGAGCGTCACTCCGAATATTGTCGTTAAGGATGATACTCTTCAACATGTGTTGAATGCTTCAATCAATACGCTGAACAATTGTGCTCAGGAAACGCTTGTCGACGGTATGGCTCGCGAACGCCAACAATATAGTGGCGATGGTAGCCATCAGTTACATGCCGTTTACCAATTCCTGAAGAGCGATAGCCTTGTGGGCAGATACATCAATACATTCAGCCAGGGTAGTTCTTTGGAAGGCTATTTCATGGATAGCTGGCCAGGCTGGGACAGATTGGTACGTGTGTTTGAAAGACAAGTGCAGATGACCGCTTGGGGCCCAATTTTAGACCATAGTGTAGGATTCTGTTTCGATACCTATCATTATTACATGTATACAGGTAATAAGGATTATCTGACCGAAGTCTTCCCACGTTTGATAAAGTTCTATCAATACATGAAGACGTTGACACATCCTACCGAAAAACTGATTCCGGCAGAGGATATTGGTATCTGTTCGGTTTATATCGATCATTTGTCTTATAAGCAGAACAAGCACAAAGAGTTGGCACTCAATTTATATGTAGCTGCGATGTGTAAGAATGCATTGGCTCCTCTCTGCGTATTGTTCGAACGCCCAGATTTGGAACAGGATGTGTTGGCTTATGGAAAGATGCTTGAAGAAAATTGTATTCGCAAATTCTGGGATAAGGAACAGAAAGTGTTCGTAGCCAATATGCCATGGCGTGCCGAAGAAGGCGAAGACCGTTATTGCGACCGTTCGTTGTCTGTTGCCTTGATGTACAATTTGTGTCCGAATGGTGAAACCGAAAAGAGTTTGGATATTCTAGTAAATTGTCCGTCTAATTTGGGCTCTTCATACCCTTGTAACATCGTTTGGCCAGTTTGGGCACTAGCTAAATATCGCAGAATGGATAAGGTTATCGAACATTTGAGAACGCAATGGGGACAAATGCGCTCGGTATGGGAGAACAATACGTTGCAAGAGTTCTTCGATGCGAAACCAGACAATACATCACAATGGAGCCATTGTGCCGTAGCACCTTTGATTGCATTAAGTCAGGGAGTTGCTGGTATCTCTCCGCTGAAGGCAGATGGAAGTCTCATTAAAATTGAACCACAAGTAGCCGACTTGGAGCAGGTAGAATTTGATGTGTATACTCAAAGAGGTTTCGTTCACTTCTTCTCTAAAGGTAAGTTGGGCAATCGCACTGTTATCATTGACATGCCGAATAATGTTTCTGCTGAAATATGGTTGGACGAACGCGAGAAAGTTAACTTGCCATTGTTAAGAACAGAGGCGAATGGGATAAAGGTTTATCTTTTAGAGAATACGAAGAAACTTAAATTGAAACTGAAACATAGTTAAGTTGTTCTTGAGGTAAAGGTTGATACGCGAAGGTGTCTTTTATAAGATGCCTTCGCGTTTTTTTAAAACGCCTTGTTGTTTTGTATCAAACGCCTTGACGTTTTAACATAAACGCTTTGAAGCCTAAAGAACCCTTAATTCTCTTTTAGCTCTTCTTATAAATTCCGGAATTCGCTTGGGCTTAATCCTGTCTTCTTATGGAAAAGGGACGAAAAGTAGTCGGAAGTTTCAAAATGAAGTCTATACGCAATTTCCTTTATAGACAATTCGGTGGTTCTCAGTAATGCTTTGGCATGTTGTAACCTGATGTCCTGTAAATAACGGGAAGGCGAAACCCCGGAATAATCTTTGAAGTATTTTCGGAAGGAGGAATAGCTCATGCCTAATTTATTGGCTATGTCTTGAACGGAAACTGGTTTCTCCAAGTCTTCGTGCATCCATCCTCGAGCCAGGTTCATTTTATGGATGATACTGTTGTTCTCTCCTAATTTTTTATTTTGGTCTAGACAAAACATCAGTCCCAATAGGTAATTCGTAATTCCAGCCAAAAGTATCTGGAAGTGTGGACTTTCGTTCAATGCTGCATCAATGGCCTGCTTGAATGCACCCACAATGTTGTCATTGATTCCGACATTGAATAATGGTTTCTCTTTTTTTATAAAACCGTTCTCTGCTCTTAAATCAATGTTTATACCTTTAAAACCTATCCAGTATTGTTTCCAAGTACTGTTTTTATGAGGTGAAAAGGTATGCCATTCGTTTGGAAAAAGCAAGAACATCATTCCACTCCTGATTTCACACGAAGGGCAGGAGGCACTTTTAAATGTGCCTACGCCTTCGGTGATATAACATAATTGATACTCTTGTATCGTACGTCCTTTGTCGGGGTCAAAATAATATCCTGAATTATGTTCCTTTGACGGGTATGGATCGTTTGCTTTATAACACTCATATCCGACTGTAGTTATCGAAAGTCCCCAAAGGGCATCCCGAGGATTTTCTACAATGTATTTGACCGACTTCATGGATTTAATTATTTTAAAACGGTTTCGAAACGATAGTCACCGCTCTTTATAGTCTGCTTTTTGTTGCTTCCCGGTAATGTAACGGTAGCCGATGAGCCGAACGGTATTGATACTGATAACGTAAATACTTTACCGTCAACTTTCCACTCCGATGCTATCGAACCGTAGGGCGTAGGTTTTGATACCTTAACGTGTGTCAAACCATCTACATATTGAGGGGCAATAAAGACATGCTCAAATCCTGGGTGTTTTTCATCAGGAGTGATACCTCCCAATGCCTCATAGAACCACGAACCGATACCATTGTAGCAATTATGGATACGGCTTCTGTAGCCGTTCCAATATTCCCACGTAGTCGTTGCACCATTGTCTATCATATAGAGGTAGCTGGGGTAATCGCGTTTCTTTAGCATGCTATACATAAATTCGGCTTCTCCAGCTTGTGTTGCCCATTGGGTAATGATGGGTACACCTACCAATCCTGTAGTAAGGTTTCCCTTATAATTGGTTTGTGTATATTGCTTCAATGTATTGATTACATGGGTTACTTTATTCTTTGGCGTAACTTTGGCAAGCATTGGGTAACAAAGGTCTATTTGAGATCCTGTAGAATAACTTCCTTTATCAGCATGGAAATGCTTGGCATGAAGTTTCTTTCTAATCTTCTGAGCCTTGGATGCAAAATTCTGTGCATCTTTTTTCTCTTGACGAATGTTGGCTATCTTGCTCATAGTCTCGTAGCAGATAGCTACGAAGCAATTGTTAACCAACTCTACAGAAGTGCTGTCTTGTACTTTGACATTTTCTGGGGCGGCCCAGTCCCCTAAATAGTAGTTTCTTCGTAGAGGGTCGTTCTCCCATTTGCCTAACAAGTCATCCTTACTAAACTTTTCTACATACGATAGCCATTTCTTCATTTCTGGATAGTACTTTGTCAGCAAGCGGTTGTCCTTGTAGTGGATGTAGTTTTGCCAGGAGGCTATTATGAAAAATCCACACCAATATGGACCGCCTCCTGCACCGTAAGGTGGGGCGGGTGCTGTATGCGGCATACCACCGTCAGGACGTTGAACATCTGCCCACGCCTGTACCCAATTGTAAATTAAAGGTGATACATTGTACATCGTTTGTAAGGTAGGAGTAGAGGCATTTCCATCACCTCCATAACCCAAACGTTCGATGTGTGGACAGTCTATCATGTAACCTGCCGGTGTAAGACATTGGATGGTATATTGTATCATGTCGTGGATTGCGTTCAAGTCCGCATCCGAACTTTCAAAACGGGCACCTGTTCCGTAATCGGTATGAATAAGGTGTGCTTGTATGTCTTCGGCTTTTGGTGTTCTGCGAATACCACTCAACTTTATATATCTGAATCCATGAAAGTTGAACTTGTTAATGAACTTTTCGTTTTTCTTGCCTGATGCGAAATAGATATCTTTAAAATCACCCCGACGATTGTCCGGAAACTTATCGTTGGCTTCTAGGCAGTCAGCATATTCTATCATCACTTTTTGGTTGGCTTGTAAGGGCGAAAAGTTTATTTCCACGAATCCTGTCAAACATTTGCCAAAATCAATGAGCCAACAGCTGTCTCCGTAACGTTTGATTGAAACAGGATGGAGGCTGTTTATTATGCGTGCCGGCTCTACCATTTGTGGTGTAGCCGTATGTGCTGCTACTTTAGCGATAGATGCCTTTCCCCACAAGGCCTGTTCTAAAGTAGGTTTGGAGAAGTCTGCCAACATTACTTGGGCATCCACTTCTTCTCCATTAAATTCAAAAGGTCTCCAACTGCCAGGCGAAGTATATCCGCTTTCTCTTGCCTTCCAAGTTTCGTCTGTAGCAATAGTGTTTGTAACTTTGCCTGTAGAGTCAATTTCTTGTATCTGTGCTCTGAAGGTAGGATATGGGCATAAACGGTTAGTACCGTCTGTCCGGCACCATCCTTCCGATAACCAAAGAACCAAATCGTTGTTGCCTGCTTGTATAAGTTCGGTCAAGTCATATGTGCAGATTAATGAACGCTTGTCTGTCTGCGATACAGCAGGTTGAAGCACTGCATCGCCTATCTTTTTTCCGTTTAGATGTACTTCATGATACCCTAATGAATTGACATGAAGCAAGTATTTCTTGTTCGTTTCGTTGATATTGAATCTTTTCCAGAATAGAGGGGATTGGATGTTTCTAACTCCCATGGGGTTGAAACTGATGAATTGACCTTGCCAATCTGATGAATTAAGCAATCCTACACTAAAATGAGCAGTTTTACTCCAAGTTTGTTCGCCTTCTTTAAGTGTCCAAGTTTTTACTTTCCAGTATGCAACATCTCCAGACTTTAGTTTCTTTCCGTTATAATTTATGGCAATTTGTTCGGATGATTTTACTTTACCGGAATCCCACAAATCACCAACGTTCTCGTTTAACAGTTCCAAGGAACTAGCTACCAATATTTGGTAATGAGTCTGCTCATCTGCTTGAAGCGTTGATTTGACTTTCCAACCAAACATAGGGGTAGTTGTGTCTATCCCCAATGGATTTATTAATTTGTTACAATTCAAATCATGTATCACTGCTGCTTGAGTAAACGACACCAGCGATTGAATGAAAACGAGTAGAAGGATTCGTTGGAGGTAATGCATGTTGCTAGTGATTGAAAGTTTTATAAAAAGAAACCTCAGGAGAGGTTACCCATAAGAGCTAATTCTCCTGAGGTTGTTATAAACGATGAATTAATATCCAGGGTTTTGCCACATTACTGAAGTGTCACCGTAACGGTCGATTTCAGTTGTTGGAATAGCATAAATCTTGCGGTCGTTGCTACCCATTTGGTATGTACCATTCTTGTTTTCGCTTTGCTTCAAGAAGTTGTTCATTACTTCCAAAGCAGTGTCCCAACGAACAAGGTCCCACCAACGCAAACCTTCGAATGCGAATTCTACACGGCGTTCTTGCATGATAGCCTTGCGGAATGCTGCTTGGTCAGGAGTTGTAGTAGAAGTCAATGCAGCCAAACCTGCACGTTCACGTACACTGTTGATCAACTTGAAAGCTTCGCCATCAGCTACGTAACCAGCTTCGTTCAAACATTCAGCATACATCATGATAACGTCAGTGTAACGTACGATTGGCATGTTGTAGCCAAAGTCGTCGTGGTTAACTGGAGTAGCAGTGTAGTGCAAGAACTTTTGAACATACCAGTTTCCGTCTACTGTGCTACCTACTGTAACGTCAGTGATAACTGATACATCCTTACGCAAGTCACCTTCTTCGTAGGCATTGATGAAGTCTTCTGCTACAGGTTGAGAAGCAGAAGAACCTGGTCATGGGCCCAAATCACCTACGTAACCTGCAGGCAACCAAGAAGCACAGAATGTGTTACCTTCTCCCAAACCTCCTGTCATGAATTGAACTTCCCAAACGCGTTCTTCTGTGTTATCGAATGCATCGTTGAAGCAATCTACGTAGTTTTCAGCCATCTTGTACTTACCAGAGTCGATGATGCTCTTCAAAAGAGGAGCAGCGCTGCTGAAGTTACTTTCGAACATGTACAAACGTGCCAAACCTGCCATAGCAGCATACTTAGTTACGCGACCCAAACCATTGCCTGTCCATGCTTCTGGAAGCAAGTCGATTGCTGCTTTATAGTCAGCTGCTGCGAAAGCAAGAGTCTCAGCTTGTGTAGAACGAGCAATTTTCTTAGTTTCTGGAGTAGAAAGAGTCTTGTCAATCAATGGTACACCACCAAAGTTGATGCCCAAATTGTAGTATGCCCAAGCACGGAGTGCCAAAGCTTCACCCTTGATGTTGCTCTTCTTTGTTGCATCCTTAAATTCTACTTCATCAATCTTGTCCAAAATTGCATTAGATCTGTAGATCATTGTATAAAGTGAATTCCAGTATCCAGGGATTACTGAACCAGATCCATTGTCTGTAAATGTATCGTTTTCGTCGCAATAGCCTGCACCAACTACTAATTCGTCAGCACGAGTAATTGGAAGACGGATGGCGCCACCGCTATAAGCGAACATACCTTGTTGCTGTGCATATACACCTGCAATAGCAAATTCAAAGTCAGAGTCTTGCTTGTAGAAAGTGTCAGCAGAATACTGTGATTGTGGGTCTTCTGTCAAGAAATCTTCACAACCAGTAAACGCTACCGAAGTCAAGCAGAAAACTGAAAGTGCAATTGATTTAATATAATTTTTCATATCTTTAAAATACTTTTTTTATTAGAATACTAAGTTAACACCCATGATGAAACGACGGCTCAATGGATAAGTACTATAGTCTACACCCATTCTTGTAGCACCGCTACCGTTTGTATTAGATTCAGGAGTGAAACCTGGATAATCTGTAAATGTATATACGTTATCAACAGAACCATAGATACGTGCACTACTCAACAAAGTCTTGTTAAGAAGGCTTTTTGGCAATGTGTAGCTGAGGGTAATGTTCTTGATACGCAAGTATGTTGCATCGTAGATACGACGGTCATCAGCAACACCACCACCTGCTTGACCGTAAGCATAACCAGTCTTACCGTCCCAGCTCATGTCGATACCGTGCTTCTTGATGTATTCTTCCGGAATTGGGTTTTCACCTGGGCCGTACAAAGCTTCGAAATCAGGCTTGTAACTAGTCAACCAATGCTTGTAAGTGTTACGGTTAGAAGCAATGTCGTTGTGACGAGCACCGATGTACATAACTTCGCCACCCAATTGACCTTGCAACAATACGCTCAATTCAAAATTTTTGTAAGAGAACTTGTTGGTGAAACCAAATGTTACGTCTGGCAAGTTGTTACCGCAAACTACTTGGTCATCTGTAGTAATCTTACCGTCACCGTTTTGGTCTATATATCTAGGGTTACCTTCTTCTTGGCCAGCCAAGATTGGCACGATAGCCTTACCGTTAGCGTCAAAGCAGTCTGGTGTCAAGAAACCGTCACTCTTGTATGCCAAGTACTGGCTGAGAGGCTTGCCGATTTCTGTTTTATAGCGTTGGCTCCATGAACTAACAATCAATTCTGTTTGACCACCCATGTCAGTAACTTCGTTCTTGTTGTGAGACAAGTTCAAGTTGGTAGTCCACTTGAAGTCACCCTTGTTGATGTTGTGTGAAGTGATATCCAATTCGATACCAGTGTTACGTACATTACCGATGTTAGTAGTGTAAGAACCGAAACCGGTAGTTTGAGGAATAGGCATAGAGAACAACAAGTTGTCTGTGTTGTTGATATAGTAGTCCACATTCACTTGCAAACGGTTCTGGAATGCAGAGAAGTCGAAACCGAAGTTCAAAGACTTAGTTGCTTCCCATTGTAAATCTTCGTTAGGCATATTCGATGGAGCAGCACCAGAAACCAATGCGTTGTTCCATGATGTAGTGTATGTTCCCAAGGCAGCTACTGATGGATAGTTACCACCGATGTTGTCATTACCTGCCTTACCCCAAGATGCACGAAGCTTCAACAATGAAATCCAGTCTACATCCTTCAAGAAAGCTTCTTCATTGATCTTCCAACCAGCAGATACTGCAGGGAAAGTACCCCACTTACTGTTGCGACCGAAACGTGAAGAACCGTCACGACGAATGCTGGCAGTAATCAAATACTTTTCGTCGAAGTTATAGCTAACACGGCCGAAGAAAGAAGCATTAGTGTATGCAGTTTTTGATGTAGAAGCAGCAGTTGGAGTTGCAGCCAAATTCAATGTGTTCAAGTTATCGTATGGCCAGTCTGTTGCTTTGGCACTGATGTCGTAATAGCTTTGCTTTTCTGCACTTTGACCTAATAAGAAGTTGAATACGTGCTTTTCTGCGATAGTCTTGTCGTAAGTCAATGTGTTTTGGAGAGTCCAACTGTCAGTTCTAGAAGAGCTGCTGCTACCTTCTGTCTTAGCTGAGTTGTAGTTGTACTTTCCAGGAACGAAATACTCGTTCTTAAAGCCATCGTAAGTATTGCTGTACTGAGTCTTGAACTTCAAACCTTCCATGATATCGTACTCAGCCCAGATAGAGGCATTGATACGTGTGTATTCGTTTTGGTTCAAAGTATTCTTTGCACGCAAATAAGGGTTAATGTATGCTTCACCTACTTCGTCTGCTGATGGAATACCTTGGTCGCGAGTAGCTTCGTCCAAACCAATCAATGGTGATTCCATCAATGCATGGTGAATAGGAGATTCCTTGGCACCACCGCCACCGGTGTTTTGTACTGAACGAGAAGCACCCATGTTCAAACCAATGCGGAAGTTCTTACTGATGTTCAAAGAAGCATTCAAACGAGCGTTTACCTTGTTGAAATCAGAACCAACAATGATACCTTCTTGATCCAAGTAACCTACAGAGAAAAAGATGCTACCCATATCAGCCTTAGCAGAAGCAGAAGCTTGGTAGTTCTGGATAGGAGCTGATTGAAGCATTTCTTGTTGCCAGTTGGTAAATTCTGTAGTAGTAGCCCACCAGTCTGGAATGCGATTTGCTGACTTTCTTGCAGACATTGGATCCTTCATCGAACCACCTTCACGCAAGTGAGCCAAGTTCCTACGATACATATTGAAAGCTACGTATTCTTCTGCTTCCAACAAATCCATAGTTCTTTCTGCATTCTGGAAACCATAGTATGCATCAAATGTAACAGATGGCTTACCCTTACCTTGTTTGGTTTCAATCAAGATAACACCGCTAGCACCACGGGAACCGTAGATAGCTGTAGAAGAAGCATCTTTCAATACTTGGATAGACGCAATGTCCGATGGGTTAAGATCACTCATATTGTCGCGAGGTACACCATCGATTACGTAAAGTGGATTGCTGGTACCGTTAATGGTGTTGATACCACGGATACGGATAGAAAGTTCTTCACCCGGAAGACCACCACCACTGGATGCAGAGCTAACACCGGCTAATTGACCTTGGAAAGCTTCGCCCAAAGTAGCGATAGGACGATCTGTCATTGATTCGTCTGTAATCTTAGATACAGAACCGGTCAAGTTTTGTTTCTTGACACTACCATAACCTACAACCACAACTTCGTCCAATGATTGTCTGTCAACTTCCAAGTTAATAACAAGTTTTTGATTACTTGTCACCTTGATCGTTTGAGTTTGATAACCGATGTAAGAAATTTGAATAGAGCTACCTTTAGCTACATTTAAAGAAAAGTTACCGTCGAAGTCAGTAATGATACCGTTAGTAGTACCAACTTCAGTTACGTTTGCACCAATTACAGGTTCGTTGTTTTCGTCAAAGACAACACCGGTAATGGTGATTTTGTCTGTTTGTAAAACGGCCTTTTCAATATTGGATGATAATTCTGCATTGTTTGATGATGCAGTTGCAGAAATTGAAATAGAAGATATCAACATGCATGCTGCAACCATCTTACTACTTGATGCAATTGTCTTTAGGATAGGATTACCCCCCCTATTTTGTTAAAATAGTTTAAATTCATAACATTTTGTTAAATTACAGGTTATATAAACAGTGCTTATTCACTATTCATTGATTTAAGTAATTCAATTATTTAAATCATTGATTTCTAAATGATAACTTATTAGTCTTGTTTCATAGGCAAATAGTTATTAATCATTAGTACTAGCGTTATCAAACTCTCTTAAAACTATGTAAAATATATATTAACTTGCTTATGTAAGCCTATTGTTTGTTTAATTATTTGGATGGTCTAAAGTGTGTTAAGACACTGGTATAGAGTTTGTAAAAACTCTCTACCAGTAAAAACATAACTTTGTGTCTTTAAATCCTTACTTAAACAATGTTAAAATTGATTATTCTTGTTTCAGACCTTCTACATCATCGAATACATAAGGAGGACGGAAGTCGTGTGCCTTTAGTTTATATTGCACGTTCTTTATTGTCAAACCACGGACGTGACGTACAAAGATTCCATACGCCGGCAGCTCTCCAAACATAGAGAATTCCGGATATTTCTCAATGTTTTCCGGGATTTTATCAATACGGCTCAATGGAACATAAGCCATACCCTTACTTGCTTTGCCTGGGCAGAGAACTTCGATGTTTTCGAGGGTAACGTTTTCTACACAATGTCCCGGTATACCGGTAATGGAGCTAGGAATCGGGTTGTGGAAGAAGCTGAGAGCAGGACCATACATGTCGTATCCTTCGTCCGGACGCCCGAATGGGATGTCTACATAAAGGTTGCGGATAGTCACATTCTTCAAAGTACCCGGCTTTTCGTTATATCGATGTCCCAGGCGGATGAAGATGGCATTGCCGGTATTTTCGGCATGAATGTTATCCACCAAAACATTGTCGATATGTCCACCATCTACACATTCGATGGCAATGGCTGAACGATAAGTATCTTTCACCTTGATATTACGAACGATGATGTTCTTGAAGCCACCCCATGAGGCGGTACCGAACTTCACGGCACTGGCACTACTGATGATTTCACAATCGGAAATCTCGATGTCATCGCAATACTCACCTACGTGATAGGACTTCAAGCAAATACCATCGTCAGCCGAGTTGATGTAACAGTGCGAGATGCGTACATGCTTGCCATCGGTCACATCGATGCCATCGTTGTTCCAATAAGCACGGTTTTCAAAATAAAGATATTTCAAGGTTAGGTTGTTGCAACGGTCAAACGACAATCCCCAGCAGGCACTGTTCTTGAGTTGAAGACCTTCGACAAGGATGTTTTCGCTATTCGACATGAAGAACAACTTGGGACGCATGGTTTCGTTCGGACGATTCAGACGAGTGGTATAGTTAGGGTCTACGCGTTCGCCAATGTGATGCAAGCTATCGATGTTCAAAGCCAACTCGCGTCCGTTACCATCAATTAGGCCTTCGCCAATAATTTTGATGTTTTGAACCTTATCAGCAACAATCAATGCCAAAGCCGAGTTGTCCTTACCTTTGGTTTCTTCAAGTGCATAATAGTCGTATGGATTGGTGCTACCCAGAATGATCGCATCCTTTTCGATCTTAAGTGTAACATTCGACTTCATGACCAAAGTACCAGTCAGGTATTTGCCTTTTGGAAAAACTACGCAACCACCACCTTTTTGTGCATGGGCAAAGTCAATGGCCTTTTGGATGGCTTTTGTATTTAGGGTAGTACCGTCACCGACAACATTCATGTCGGTAACAGTAATTATTTTTTCGGCTTTAACGACTGTAGCAGTCAATAGTAATAAGCTTACAAATAAAATTTTTGCAATATTTCGTATCATAATTATTTAATATATAAAATGATTAGTTGATAGGTTTGCTAATGGAAGGATGGATATCTTCCGGTTGGCATCCCCATTCTTTATTAGGCTCAGGTCCCATTTCGAATGTAATGTTACCGCCATTCATGATGTCGTCGTGGTGAATCCATGACTTGGTGTATGGCTTTCCGTTCAAAGTTGCCGATTGGATGTATACATTTTCAGGTTTGTTGTTATTAGCGATTACCTGGAATGTTTTACCATTAGGCAAAGACATTGTCACCTTATCGAACATCGGACTACCAATCTGATAAGTAGGCACACTTGGACAGGTAGGATAGAATCCCATGGCACCAAAGATGTACCAAGCAGAAAGCTGACCACAGTCTTCGTTACCCGGCAAACCGCCGAATTCGTTGGTGAAGTTGTCGGTAAGCAGTTCGCGGATGAGCTTTTGAGTTTTCCAGGCAGCACCGATGTAGTTGTACAAATAAGGTGAATGCATGGAGAATTCATCGCCTACATAGTAGTACTCGTTAGCAAAGAAATAGTCCAAATGTTCTTCCAATTGTTTATTGCCGCCCATGAAGTTGGCCAAACCTTGTACATCGTGAGGTACGAAATAAGTGATGTTACGATAATAAGTATCACGGTCTCTTTCTGTACCGCGTGCCCATGAGCTAATGGCTTGGTCTTTCTTGTCTCGCCAAGTACCATCGCTGTTGCGTCCGCGGATAAACTTGGTTTCAGGATCGAGCACGTTGATGTAGTTCATTGAACGCTTCATCAGATCGTTATAAATGTCTTCCTTGCCCATTAATTTGGCCATCTGAGCAATACAGAAGTCATCGTATGAGAACTCCAAAGTACGGATAACAGATTCACCCCATTTGTCGGTTGGAACATATCCCAACTTGATGAAATCCTGAATACCCAGACGAGCAATGTAGTGTCCGGTTCCCGGTTGAGTGGCGTTCTTCATCATGGCTTCGAGAGCCTTTTCGTGATCGTAACCACGGACACCTTTGACGTATGCATCGGCAATCACGGCGTCACCATGGGTACCGTGCATGATGTTTGAATAGCCCGGACTAGGCCATTTGGGAATCCATCCACCTTCGTCGTAGGAATTGAGCAAAGCTTCAATCATGTCGTTCACCTTATCTGGATCGAGGAAGATTAGCAATGGATGCAAGGCACGAAAAGTATCCCAAAGCGAGAAATCGGTGTACATGATACCCGGCATCACTCTTCCGTTGAAGGCACTATAATGGTAACCGTCTTCGGTAAACTGACGCGGTGTGAGTTGCACACGTTGCATGGCGGTGTAGAAGATTTCCTTGTTACGTTCGGTACTTTCTATTTGGATTTTACCGATGGCCTTGTTCCAGGTTTCTTTGCCAAGTGCAGCTATCTGATCGAAATTCTTGGCACCGATTTCCGCATCTAAATTGGCTCTTGCTTGGTTGAAGTGGATAAATGAGGTACCCACCTTCATATTAACTTGTTCGTTCTCCTTGGTCTTGAACGAGATGTACACACCTGAGGCTTCGGAGCCTTTCTGAGCCATCTTGGCCAATTTTTCAGCGGTACGTGTCTCGGGTTCAAGTACACCTAGGTGCATGGTAGCGTCGCGAGTGTTCTCTGCATACTCCATTTGGACATCGAGTTCATCACCGGCTTTTAGCTGAATAGAGTAGAGGTCAGGCATTACTCTGCGGGTCTTCTTCGAATCGATAACGGTCTTCCCGTTGATATGCAAACGGACATAATCATCAGTAATAGCATAGAAGATGTGTTTGCCGGTAGCTCTAGCTTTAAATTTACCGGTGTATCTCACCGAGAATCGGTCGGCAGGAACACCCTTGGCCGGTTCTCCTTCCCAATAGAAGTTCACATCTTCGTCCACTCGAGTAACCACTGGAGTACCTTCCCAGCGATTGTTAGCAAAATATTCGCCTTTCAAGCCTTCAGGGAACAGAATCGGGTTAGGGCCATATTCTGGTTCGGGAGTCACACCATACACTTCGAATGGCTTGTCGAAACGAGCCACGAAGTAGCTGGCAAATTCACGTCCGGTATAACCTTGATTACCCACACGTCCGGCGTTTGTAATATAACCTTCGATTTCGTTTCTTTCCGGGATTACACGGAAGAAGTTTTCGAATTCACTACGAGGATTATCAATTACGATATGTGCTTGTTCGGAAGCCGGGAAAGTAAATCGCAAGATGCCGGCTTTGGATACACCTGTCAATTCGGTCTGGATGTTGTAGTCTTCCAGCATCACCGAATAATAATAAGGCTTGGCAATTTCCTTGTCGTGCGAATAGTCGGAGGCACGTTCGTGCGGACGGGCATTCAGCTCACCTACCAAAGGCATGATGGTAATGGCTCCATATTCGGACATGGCGGTACCGTTAGGGTAGTGGCTGGCGCGGAAACCTTGAAGCAAAGGGTCCGAAGAATAATAGGGTCTGTCGGTCTTTACCGTCTGAGGAGTGAGTTGCATCATCGGATTGGTATGCCCTACCCCCGGATATACAAAGCCTTTGGGCTCTTCGGGAGTACTGAGGGTTGATTTACCCTTCCAGGCTTCGGCTCCGTAACGGGTGTCTACGTAATCGGCAAATGCTCGCTGTCCATCAGCATTCTGTGTTCCTTTCTCAGAACAGGAGATGAAGCATAGTACCGATAGAATCAAAAGACTTGATTGGAATAATTTCTTCATAGGTTGGGATATTTGTAAGTGATTATTTTTCTGTGATTAGTTGGTTAACAGCACGACGTAGGTCTGCTTTTTGCTCTTCTGACAAATTGTAGAATTCGAAATCGCCGAGGTGAGTGTTTGTTTTCTCCACAATACACACTTTGCTTCCTTCGTACATGGCTATCTTATGCCAAGTGTTTTTCGGGATGTTGTAGATAATACCCGGTTGCATGTTGATTAGATCGTAACTGATTTGGTTGTCTTGAATGTCGGCTGCAATCAATACGGCAGTGCCATTCAAGAGTACAAAAACCTCGTCGGTCAGATAGTGTATGTCTAACTTCTCGATACACTCCAAGGTTTCGGCTTCGGCATAATTCAGGAAAGCTACTTGCCATCCGTCGCTGATGAAAGAAGGATCGTAGCCTTCTTTTTCGTGCTTGTATATTTCGATAAGATTCATATTTACAGATAGGTATTATTAGTTTTCCAAAAGTCTGTCTACTACCAATTGTCTGAATTTAGGAGACAACATCGAGAAATAAGCGGTAAAACCGGTTACTCTGACCACAAGTTCGGGATAGGCTGCCGGGTTCTTATGAGCGGCCAGTACGGTCTCCTTGTCCATGATATTTACATTAATCAAGGTTCCTCCCAATTCGACGTGAGTCTTGATTATGGCTTCGATGATTTCGACATGGTTTTCCTTGGCAAAGGTCGGGTCGAGTTCCCACTGCATCGGAGCTGTATTGCCATATCCTGGTTGAATTTTGGCAATGGAGGAAGCCAATGCAAGCGAGGCACCATCTGTTGCAAATCCGGGAACCGGATTGGCTCCGTGTGCGATAGGTTCGCCTGCTTTTCTACCATTCGGGGTAGCCTGTACCTTTTCACCGAATTCAATGGTGTTGGCCCATGAGAAGAATCCGGGGATGAACAGGTAATTACCTGCTGATTGTCCCTTGACGAGATCAACGAACAAATCGCGAATCTGCATGGCCCATTTTTCTCCAATTGAGCCTTCGGTTCCATAGTGCTCACTGTTCTTTAAGACATGGCGAACAATTTCTCCGCCTTCGCATGTGTAGTTGGATGCGACCGCGTCGATAACTGTTTCCCAAGATAATTTCTTTTCCTTCTCGATACGTTGCTCCAATGCCGCAAATGAATCGGCAGCAATGGCAAGACCGGCACCATCGATGGACAAGTTGTAGTAAGTGGCACCACCATCGGATACGTCGCAACCTTTTTCTATCGGGCCATGGCTTAACAAGTTCAGAATGAGTTCCGGCTCGTTGTATTTTTGGTATTTCAGATGATGTCTTATACCATCGCCTGCTGTTTGTACGGCAATAGCCAAGTGCTTGTTAAAGATTTCCCACAACAAGCTTGTGGAATAGGTCTCTTGCTGAAGCATTTCTTGATAAGCCACTTCGAACACTTTGGCAATGTTTACCTTGACCAAGTCGTTCAGGGTATATTCCAATCCCGGTAAGGACATCCAGTTACATCCTACGGCTATACGTTGACGGGCGAGTTCGGCACTATAACCGTTCTTCATAAATCCACTAACCAAAGCCTTGTCGCCAGAGAAACGTGGCCAGCCGTTCTTGTTCTTGATCAAATATTCCACCGACTTGCGAAGTAAATCCTTATTCAACCCATCGTATACTCTGACGGTTAGGTTTAAAGAAGTATTGATTTTGTCTGCTGCTTCGAGAATCAAGAAAGAAATGCGTGAAGTTTGGTCGTTCCCATCTTTATCAGGTCCTCCCAATTGCCAATAAATTGGGTCGTTGATGAGGAAACAAGCCAAGTAGTAAACGGCAATTTCGTCAGTAATTCTTCCTTCAGCCATGTCTTTTTCATAGTAGGGTTGAAGCAAAGCATCAATCTGTCCGCCTGCTCCATCTCTATTGTAGGTGCGTGATGCCAAATGATACCAGATAATCCATTGACAAGCTTCGCGTAAAGTTCTTGGAGGATGATTCTTTACCCATTGGTTGGTTTCAATCATTTCTTTCAGATGTTGTCTGGTAGCTTCATCTTCTTCAGATGCGTACATTTCTTCCATCTTGTCGATGTGTCTTTGTATCCAACCTTGAACGGCTTGAATACCTCGAATGTGCAGGTCATAGAAATGTAACTGCTCCGGGGTGTTATTGATTTGCTTGTATCTTTCTATCTTTTGAATCAAGCCATCCCATCCCAAAGTCAAACCAATTTGGAAGTCAGGGGCGAAGTGAGCATCTTCACCGATACCACAGATGATGTTGTACTTTTCAATGTTGGGCTTCAATGCATCGTAAGGGTATGCCGGATTCCATTTGTTCTTCTTCATCTTTGACATGAAATACATCCATCGTCCGGCAAATGCATCGTTAGTGTCTACATAGACCGGATGTACTTCCATCAGGTTGCAGAAGTTCTCTGTCCAGGCTTCAAAACCATAAAACGAGCCATCCTCATGGTTCGGAATAATGTTCCATGAGTTAGCAGGAGGTACTACACGTCCGTAGTCATCCTCATCCAAGATGCCTTCCACTCTAATCTTTTCTTTTGTTTGTTCAATTTTTCTAGCACGTAATGCTTTGATTTTGTCTTCAAATAGTTGGTTCATGACTTGAAATGATATTTAGCGAGCATTTTTTTCAGTGTGTTCAATCGTTCTTTGGGCAAGTCTCCTTTTGTTTCCTTCAATTCGTTGGGCATGCCTAATGAATCGTATTTTGGGAAGCCTAAGGTGTGAAAGCCTAACAGTTCGTAGGAGATGTTCCCGGCATAAGGAGCCAGAAATTGGCATATACTTTCAATTTCTTCCTCGGTGTCGTTGACTTCAGGTATCACTGGAGTCCGGACAAGTAGCGGTATTCGTTTCTCGGCCAAACGTTGGATGTTTTGAAGCACGATGTGGTTATCTGTACCTGTCCAATACCGATGCTTTTCCGATGAATAGGTCTTACAATCGCACATCCAAAGGTCTACACAAGGAAGTAGCTCTTCGATGGTTTCCCATGAAGTTGATAAGTTGGTCTCGATAGCGGTATGGATTTTTCTCTCCCGGCAGAACTTCAGGAATTCTTTTACAAATTCTTTTTGTAGGAGCGGTTCCCCTCCGGAGATAGTTACTCCGCCTCCCGAAGAGCGAAAGAATGGAAGATCCTTTTCCAATTCCTTCCATAACTCATCGGTGCTAATCGTTCTGCCCACTACGGATAAAGCTTGCGTTGGGCATGCATCTGTACAAATGCCACATACGGTGCATTTTTTGTGGTCGATGACGATTTGTTCGGCTTCTATCTGAATGGCCTTTTGGGGACAGATGCTTGCACATGTATGGCAATGGATACACTTTTCCCCAATGTGTTGTATCTGGGGGTTAGAAGACCAGGTCTCCGGGTTGTGACACCATTTACAACGCATGTTGCATCCTTTCATAAAAACGACCGTCCGGATGCCTGGCCCGTCATGGATGGACATTCTTTGTAGTGAAGTGATTCTGCCTTTCATGGTTGGTACCGATTACCAGGTTAAGGAAGAAGTACTGGCGGACAATCTTCCGGTTTGCTACCCCATTCCTTGTTGGGCTGGTCACCCATCACTAAATGCAAGGTTCCGCCTGTTATCAGATCGTTATGATGCAGATAGTTCTTGGTATAGGGTTTGCCATTGAGAGTAGCCTGCTGAATGTAACGGTTGTCGTTACCTGTCGCTTCTGCCACGATGGTAAATCTTTTTCCATTTTCCAGGTTGAGGGTCACCTTTTCCATGCGTGGACTTCCGATGATGTAATAAGGACTTCCTGGACAAACAGGATAGAACCCGATGCTACTGAATATATACCAGGCTGACATCTGTCCGGCATCGTCATTACCAGCCAATCCACCAGGAATGTCACCATACTCAGTGTCCATGACGTGACGTGTATACTTCTGCGTCTTCCATGGCTGTCCGGCATAGTTGTACATGTAGGCTACCTGATGGCAAGGTTCGTTTCCGTGCCAATAGAGCTTCTCTTCAAAAAGTGTATCCAACTTTGCAATGTAATTGTCTTTTCCTCCCATGGCCTCCATCAATCCGTATGGATCTTGCGGTGCATACCAAGTGTAGTGGCAAGGGGCCCCTTCGGTAATATAGAAAGCAAAGTTATCCGTTTTGTTTTCTTCGTAGAAATGTCCGTCTGCATATCTGCCATTGGCATAACCTGTTTGAGGATCGATTACATTCTTGAAATTACGGCTGCGTGAAACTAAGATTTCGTAATCTTCTGTTTTCTGTAATTTTTTTGCTACTTGAGACAAGACAAAGTCATCGTAGGCATATTCCAGTGTTCTGGATGATTGCTCACGGGTATGGAAGGCCTCTTTTACAGGGTCTTCCAATGGAATGTATCCATATTCAAGATAGCTTTTTAATGCACGTCTTCCCATTCCGTTGGCATAATCTTCAAATTTTTCCGGAGTTTCGAATGCATTCTTTCTCATTCCTTCGTAAGCAGTTTCAATGTCAAAATTGTGTACGCCTTTCACGTATGCATCCCCGATAGCTGCAGTACAATGATCGCCAATCATGGCTGCGGTATAACTATTCCAACAAGGGAAGATAGGCAACCAGCCTCCCTGCTTGTATTTGTCTACCAGTGATTGCATCATCTCGCCGCTCTTTGTAGGAGTTAACAATGTGACCAACGGGTGTAGAGCCCGATAAGTATCCCACATAGAAAAATCGTCGTAATGCTGCGTTCCTTCAGGAGCTTGTAGAATTGGAGTTCCTTTTGAAAAGGCTGGATAACGCCCGTCAATATCACTGATGGCACGAGGCAGACAAGATGCTCTATAAATGGCACCGTAGAGCTTTCGGCAGAGTGTGTCGTTTGCAGAAGTTGCTTCGACACGCCCGAGGTGCTTTTCCCAGATATCTGTTAACTCTTTGCGTGTCTGTTCAAAACTCCAATGTGGAATTTCTGTCTCCAAATTCTTTCGTGCACCTTCTATATCGGTGAACGAACTTGCAGCTTTGATGATGATGGCTTTTTCAGAATTTTTTCTTTCGAAAGCAATGTATAGGCCAATGCCTTTGGCTTGACCAATTTGAGTCTGACCTTCGAATATCGTGTCTTGGCGATAAGTGCCAAAGTCTGCAATTTCATCGTTGTATTTAATGATGAAATGTCCGCTATGTCCTGTCGGTTTTCCCCAGCCTTGATAGATTCGATGAATAGGGTTGTAACCTCTAATTTCCTTTTTCAGGGTGTCCAGCTCAATGTAACCTTGACCTTCGTCACTATTGGGGTTGACGATGAGATAAGCAGGCCCATCAGCTGGGTATGTCAGACGGAAGATGGCACTACGTGAGCGACCGGTCATCTCGGCTTGGATATTTGCTTGATCCAGGTTTACGGAATAATATGCCGGAGTGGCTACTTCATCGTTATGATTAAAGTGCAACCCTCTCTTCATAGGTCGACAATCGGTTATGTCTGTTGTCGGCATCAAGGTCATGGAACCATAGTCTTGTGTACATCCTCCTACAATCCAGTGTGAGTTTCTGAATCCCATGAATAGTGAGTCCTGATAATAATAGGGTGTGATGCACTTTTTTTCGGTATCGCGTGTTTGGGGAGTCCATGCATTCATGCCATTGGGCTCTAATACAGCCGGTAAGGTCTGTCCGTATTCTTCGCTTCCTTTTCCAAACCGTCCTGCGGTTAGCATGTGACTGGCATCTGTCCCTACTCGTGTATCTACGTACGTAATGGGCGAAGGTGTTTGCGGAGTGTTGCATCCAATCAAACTACCTGCCAACAAGCTGAGCAAAAAAGTCTTTTTCATATGCGTATTTTTGTTCAATGAATTGATTAATGCAAAAGTAGTGAATTGAAACTTAGTTGTTGTTGTCTTCGTTTATCTAAAATAGGGTAAGTATTACTCAATTCCGATATTGAGTAATAAAATGGATATTGATGCTTTATTCAAGGCAAGAATCAGACAATGGCTTGGTGTAGCCTTCTGTATTCTAAAGGAGTCTGTTTGTGTCTGATATTGAACTGTTTGTAGAATGCGGCTAAACTTGAAAATCCGCATGTATGGGCAATGGATTTAATGGGCATGTTTGTCAATATCAGTTGGTTGGCCGCATAATTGATTCGGATGTCGTTGACAAAATCAGTTAGCGTCTGCTGATAACATGTTTTGATGACGCGATTGATGTAGTCAGAGTTTCTGTCGCACAAAGATACGAAAGCGGAGTTCCCTTCTCGTAAGTGGTTAGCTTGGTTGAACTTACGGATAGCAGCCAATAGCCAGGCAGGGGCTTGAGTGTTGTTTATCTCAGATTCGTATTCCTGTAAGTTTCGAAAGATGAAAAGTAATAGGCTATCTAACTGAATGTTGTTGCGTTTGAACTTCATGGCCTCCTCTGCTCTTGAGGAGAAACGTTTGAGTAATTTATCGGATATAGTTATGTGAAAGGGTAACTTGTTGGTCGACCAGAAGTACAAGTTGGATTGCATGAAATATCGGCTTCTCAAATAATCAAGCGTCTGCTTGGAGAAGGCTATGTTCAGGATGACCAAACCTTTTCCGTTGGATGAAAACGAATGTTTGTCCTGAGGACGTATCATAATCATTTCGTTTTTCTGGATGTTTATTTTATGCCCATTGATGTAGTGTATGCCTTCTCCTTCCTCAATCCATAGCAACTCCGCATAATTGTGTGAATGGTATGACAAATCTTTGCGAGTGGAGATATGTACGCGTCCGATGTGGAAGACTTCGTCATTGCTACAAAAATCAGAGAATTTAAAGATTTTTGTGTCGGATGGTTGTTGTGGAGGAAGTAGGTGTTTCATGGCATGAGTCTTAATATTGCAAAAGTAATGATAAAACAATAACTTGTATAGATATTAAGACATTTTTTCACGGGAAAGAATGCATTTGTTTAAAGAATTCGAGAATTTATAATATAGAAACTCAGGCTTATGATGGATGTCAATTAGCAGTAACATATCATAAGCCTGAGTTTATGAAAATTTAAGAACAGGAAGTGATTATTCGATTTTCTGCATGAAGTGTTTTTACTTTACGTTCCTTGAAAATCATGGTAAAAATCCTGCCATAGTTCAGCAGCCATGCCTAACAATTCCGATTCTTCTATTAAATGATGACTATATGATTGAGTATTTGTTTGTATCTCTTCGGCCGTCATGAATTCTCCTTGGCAAAAATTAATTTCGCCTTCATCTTTCAAGGGTAATATATATAGGTATACAATGTCGTGATCGGTATGTTTTAATTTATATTTAACACTAAACCGAGGTTGTTCGCTCGTGTGAATATGCGAACCATAGCGTTCCTTTAGCTTCTGAGCCGATTTCTCAGAAACAGAGGCGTGTTGAAACTGTTCCTCTATGGGTATGTCAAGCAGGTATTCCCCAGTTTGTGATGAACGACGAGGAACGACGTAAATTTTTCCATTACAAACTGGGGCAATCCGAATGATTGGCATTTTGGTCGGGGAGTCTTTTAATGTTTTTTTCATGTTCTCTATCTTTCTTTTCTTTGTTTAACAAAAAAGATAGAGGATTGTTTACTCCTTATATATCTTTTTTTACTTCAGGTGTTCGATGAAGAAATTTACTACCCGTGTAAGCAAATGGTTGGTTGTATTTCCACCTCGGATACCATGGTTGCGGTTGGTGTAAATATGCATATCGAATTGTTTGTTGGCTTGCACCAAAGCTTCGCTATATTCAGAGGCGTTGCGGAGGTGTACATTGTCATCGGCAGTTCCGTGAATCAAAAGCAGATTACCACTTAAATTGTGAGCACGAGTAATGGCCGATGAGGCTTGGTAGCCTTCCATGTTTTCCTTAGGGGTACGCATGAATCGTTCGGTATATACCGTGTCGTAATAACGCCAATCAGATGGTGCGGCAACGGCTACTCCAGCCTTGAATACGGGTGTGCCTTCGCTCATGGACATCAAAGTGTTGTAACCACCATAGCTCCATCCCCAAATGCCGATATTCTTGCTGTCAACGTATGGTAATGTGCCTAGATAAAGGGCTGTTTCTACTTGGTCGCGTGCTTCTTTTACGCCAATGCTTAAGTAAGTACATTTTTCGAAGTCAGAGCCACGTCCACCCGTACCACGTCCGTCAACGCAAACCGAGATGAAACCATGATTGGCCATATGGGCTTCGAACATACCTCCGTCACTACGTGAACCGATATTCCATTGGTCGAGCACCTTCTGTGAACCAGGACCGCTATATTGATGTAGAATGACCGGATATTTTTGAGCAGGATTGAAGTTGGCAGGTTTCATAATCCATCCGTTCAATTCTACGCCATCACTAGTTTTGAAAGTAAAGAATTCCTTGCTAGGCATGTTGACAGAAGCAACACGTTGAGCCAACTTTTGGTTGTTTACCAAGGTAGTCAATAACTTACCAGTGTTGTCATTGATACTAATGACAGGAGGTGTAGTTAGGTTAGAGAACGTATTGATATAATACTTCATGTTCTTGCTGAAGATGGCACGGTTCGAACCCGCTTTGTTAGATAATTTGGTCTTACGACCCTTGGCGTCAATCTTGTAAACAGCTGTTCGTAGAGGGCTACCTTCGTTGCTGGTATAATAATAGGTATTAGCCTTCTCGTCCCAACCTAAGAAATCTTTCACTTCATAATTGCCTTTGGTGATTTGCTTGATAAGGTTTCCACCAGCAGAGTACAAGTAAAGGTGGTTGAAGCCATCTCTTTCGCTCATCATGATAAAATTGTTCGGATAGAATTTAATGTTTCCATAAGCTTCTTCCTTGATATATTGTTCAGCTTCATCGCGTACCACCAATTTGCAAAGTGTGCTTCTAGGATTGGCAAAGTACAGGTCGAAACGGTTTTGATGACGGTTGAGGGTCATGATAGCCAAAGTGTTTGCATCGTTGGTAAACTGGATACGTGGGATATAGCCATCTACATCCAGTGGTAAATCCATCTTGCGGGTTACCTTCGATTTGATGTCAAATGTATGGACACTGACTTTTGAGTTGTCAACACCTGGCATGGGGTATTTGTAATTGTATGCACCTGGATATACTGTATATTCATTCAAGGCAGGATTCATGCCCTGGTACATAGGGAAAGAATACATAGGCACCTTACTTTCATCGAAACGGATGTAAGCAATCATCTTGCTATCTGCACTGAAATCAAATGCACGATTGAATCCAAATTCTTCTTCATAAACCCAGTCAGGGATACCGTTCAGGATTTCATTGTACTTACCGTCTTCGGTTACTTGTGATTCGCTATTGCCGAAGAGAAGTTTGACCAAATAAATATTGTTGTTTCGTACGAAAGCAATCTGAGTTCCATCTGGAGAGAATAGAGGAACTTGTTGTGCTCCATTTTCAGACAAAGGCTCTATGGTGTTGTTTCGTACATTGTAGATATAATATACAGCGGTGAACGAACGTCGATAAATAGGCTTAGTTTCTGTCTGAATCAGAATTTTGCTTTCATCGGGCGACATGATATAATCATCGAACGAACGGAGCGTACAATCACGAGCGGTAGTAACATCGAAGACTGTAGCGACTTCTTGGCCGGTCTTGAATGAGTACTTTACAATTTTTTTTCTGTCTTTACTGATTTGGGTGTAATGTTCACCATCCAGCATAGGCTTGATGCCAGATATACCTTCAGTGCGAAAGGTGCCATTAGCTACGTCTTGAATTGTAACTTGTTGGGCGTTGCCGAGTAAAATCGACAAGGATAAGAACAATAGTATACTTAACTTTCTCATATGATAATGTTTCATTATATTTTATCTGTTGGCAAAGATAAAACATTTGTTTGTAAAATTCGTATCTTTGTGGCATTGAAACAATTATTTATGAATAAAGAATCATTATATAACGAACTTGCAGGCTTTTTGGCTACTTGTTTTCCTTTTAAAGTTCAGAAAATATCACTGAATGCCGGTTTTACTTGTCCGAATAGGGATGGAACAGTTGGGTATGGCGGATGTACATATTGCAATAATCAGACATTTAATCCGGCCTATTGCCGTACGGAAAAAAGTATTACCGAACAGTTGGAAGAAGGTAAACGTTTTTTTGCACGAAAATATCCGGATATGAAATACTTGGCATATTTTCAGGCCTATACCAATACATATGCCGAATTGGAGGATTTGAAAAAAAAGTATGAAGAGGCTCTGAATGTTCCTGATGTGGTAGGCCTAGTGATTGGTACTCGTCCAGATTGTATGCCAGATACGTTGTTGGACTATTTGGAGGGGTTGAATAAACGGACTTTTCTCATCGTAGAATATGGTGTAGAAAGTACGGACAATGCGATATTGAAGCGTATAAATAGAGGACATACTTTCGAAGTTGCAAAAGCAGCAATCGAGAAGACTTCTGCTCGTGGTATTCGGGTGGGAGCACATGTCATTTTAGGCTTGCCGAGTGAAACGCGTGAAGGCTTGATTAAGCAGGCTGGAGTGTTGTCTGCATTGCCTTTAACTACCTTAAAGTTGCATCAATTACAATTAATAAAGGGAACCCGTATGGCCGCTGAATATCAGGAAGTTCCTGAAGAATTTCATCTATATTCGGCGGATGAATACATCGATTTGGTGATAGATTATGTAGAACATCTGCGGCCGGATATTGTGTTGGAGCGTTTTGTCTCGCAATCTCCAAAGGAGTTGTTGATAGCTCCTGATTGGGGGCTAAAAAATCACGAGTTTACGGATAAAGTAAAGAAAAGGATGCGTGAACGAAATGCTTGGCAAGGGAAAAAATATAACTAAAAAAGAGGAGCGGTAAGCTCCTCTTTTTTAGTTTTGCTCTTTATGCTTGATGAACGGTTAGTTGTGGGAATGGGAATGAGATACCATGTTCGTTGAAAGTAGCATATACATTCTTGTTCATATCAAAGTTTACAGCCCAATAATCAGCTGCTTTAACCCATACGCGTACAGTGATGTTTACACTACTGTCTGCCAAAGCACTCATCTCTACAAAAGGAGCAGGTTCTTGTAGGATGCGGTTATCTTTGCTGATGATATCCAACAAGATGGCTCTTGCCTGTTCGAAGTCTGTTCCATATTCTACTCCAAAAGTAAAATCTACACGACGTACATCTTTGCGACTGTAATTTGTGACAACAGCTCCACTCATAGCACCGTTCGGGGCAAAGATGACTTTATTGTCTGGGGTTGTGAGTACAGTGTGGAAAATCTGGATGTCCGAAACTGTTCCTGCAGCTCCAGTAGATGCTTCGATGTAATCGCCTACTTTGTACGGGCGGAATACAAGAATAATCACACCGCCGGCAAAGTTTGACAGGTTACCTGATAGGGCCATACCGATAGCAACACCGGCAGAAGCAAGGAGAGCGGCAAAGCTGGTCAACTCAATTCCTAATTGTCCTATTACGGCTAAGAATAATAAAACTAATAGGGTAATGTTGACAATACTTTTCAAGAAACTTTGGATGCTAGGCTCAACTTTACGTTTGTTAAGCATCTTGGCAAACAATTTGTTGGCCCAGTTTACGATAAATTTACCGATGATGTAAATAATAATGGCACCTAGGATTTTTCCTCCTAAATTGATGCCTCCATCGATTAGTTTGTTGATGACTTCGTTGATTTGTTCACTTGTAATTGCTAAAAGCATAATACTTAAATTAAAAAGTTAATAATATAGTTTTTTGTTGTTCATTCTTTTAGCCAGCCTTTTCCCTGTCGGATGATTTCGGCCTCGCCTTCTGTGCAATTAACGATAGTAGATGGTTCGATCCCTCCTATGCCTCCATCAATGATGATGTCTGCTTCGTTTCCGAATTTCTCTGCAATTAGTTCGGGGGTCGTAATGTATTCGATTTCTTCACCATGCTCTAACGGAAGGGTGGTGGTAAGGATAGGGGCGTCTAAAAGCCGGCATATTTCACGGATAACTGCATGGTCGGGGATTCGAATGCCTACTTCTTTACGATTCTTGAATATTTTGGGAAGTTTGCTACCCGTATTTAAGATAAAGGTAAAAGCCCCAGGTAAATTTCGCTTCATCAGTTTGAAGGTGTTGTTATCTACTTTTGCATATTCGCTGATGTTGCTTAAGTCATAACAAATGATTGAAAGATGATGCTTGCGAGGGTCAATGCCTTTAAATCGGCATATACGTTCGATGGCTCGCTCTTTTAAGGCATGACAACCGATGGCATACATTGTATCTGTAGGATAGATAATGATACCACCATCTTCAAGTGTTTGGACTATTTGGTCTAAATCACGTTGGCTATTGTTCTTTTCGTAGAGTTTAATCAGCATATAATTATCGTTTGTTCTTTTTTTCTCGTAATCTTTCAGCAATGGCCCATTGCAAGGCGGCTTCTTCTTCTCTTCCCATCTGCATGTAAACATCCCCCATCAGTTCATGGCTTTTGGGGTGCTCGGGCTTCAGGCTGATGGCTCGGTCGAAATCTCCGAAGGCTCCTTCCAAATCTTTTAAAGCCAATCGGTTTTTTCCGCGATTGTAAATGGCTTTAAAAGAAACGGGACTTAAACGAACGGCTTCATTTAAACAGATAGAAGCCTCGTAATAATCTTTTAGGTTGTATAACGTAACCCCTTTGCGTACCCATGCATCAACATGCTTCGGATTTAGTTCAATCGCTTTGTTGTAATTTGCTAATGCTGCTTGGCTATCGTGTGCCTGGGTGATACATTCATTGCCCATCAAATAATACTCGTGAGCATATTTCTCCAAATTCTTTTGTTGCTCGTGAAGCCTTTTTTTTAATAGGCGGTTTTCTTCTTTCAGCTTATTGATGATACCTAGTTTTCGACGGATGAACCGTTTTATGTTAGGTTTCTCAATGTCGTATCGTGAATGGATGGCTTTAAAAAACTGTTCTAGAAAACCTTCAAAGTCGCCTTCATTAAAAGACTCAACGGCTTCTTTATATTGAATGTCTGCTTGAGCTTGCTTCAAGGCTTTTTCGATGGCCTGCCGGTTGTTGAAGCGTTGAGCAAAGGATACGATTTCAGGACGTACAAAAATGTCACTTCGAGTAATGGCTTTTTTGAGTTGTATACCATCAAGTGAGGTACAACGGCTCAAGGCGACGTAAGCTTGCCCTCCAGCGAATACACCCCCAGTGAAATCAATTACTACTCGACTGAAAGTTAATCCTTGACTTTTATGAATGGTGATAGCCCAAGCCAACCGGATGGGATATTGGACAAAAACTCCTAATTCTTCTTCCTCAATTCTTTTCTCCTGCTCATTGTAACGATAGTGAATATTTGCCCAACGTTCTTTCTTGACGTCAAATTCTTGTCCGTCTTCTGTTATAACATAGATGGTGTCATTATTGTCAATGCCTGATATGACACCTATTGTACCATTAACCCATCGCTTATCAGGATCATTCTTGATAAAAATGATTTGTGCACCTGGCTTTAACTCTAGCTCCATTAATGTGGGTAAACTGTTTTCCGGAAATTCGCCCTTAATCTCTCCTTTTAAAATGACCGATTCTCCGGGTAATTCAGATAATTTTTGTTCGTTAATATGGTTTACCACATCACGGCGAGTAGCTAAAGTGATGTACATGTCATTCTCGCTTTCTTCAATCGATGTATTATAGCGGGTATTCAGTAATTGTAGGTCGGCAGAGCCGGCTGTGTTGGTTCGGATATGGTTGAGCACGTTTACAAATACCTTATCTTCTTGCCGGTATACTTTAGTTAATTCAATGGAAACTAATTCCATCACATTGAATACGCGTGCAGAAAAGAAATAAGGAGTAGGGTAGAATTGGTTGATGATTTCTCGTTCATCGCTTTTTACGACTGGCTCTAGCTGGTAAACGTCCCCTACAAATAACATTTGTTTGCCTCCGAAGGGCTCACGCATGTTTTGAGAATAAACTCTTAATATCTTATCTATAAAATCGATGATGTCTGCGCGAACCATAGATATCTCATCGATAATTACTAGTTCGATGTCTTTAATCAGTTTTCGATGTTCTGAAGAGTACTTTAAGAAGCGATGCAACTTACCCCCTTTGAGGCTAAAGTTAGGGTCGTCGGGTAACAATGGATAGAAGGGTAGCTTAAAGAAACTATGTAAAGTGCTTCCCCCTACGTTAATGGCTGCAATGCCGGTTGGCGCCAATACGATGTGCTTTTTCTTGGTGTTGGCACATACGTATTTAAGGAAAGTCGATTTACCCGTGCCAGCTTTGCCGGTTAAGAAAACCGACTGACGAGTATACTGAATCAGATTCAGTGCGTCTTGAAATTCTGGATTACGGGTGTCTAACAGCATGATTTAATCAAATGTGGATACAAAGATAGTGATTTCTGCTGAAAAACATATCTTATTCTATTGCTTTTCTTGAAAATAGTCTCTTATTTTGTGATATCAAAATGATATCAAAAAAAGAGTAATTATGAAAGCGAATGAAAAGGTTTACAAAGGAATGTTGATGAATGGCTTTTTAGCCTTGTTTATTAACTTGTTGGTGATACCGGCTTTGGCTGTGTTATGTGTTTGGTTAACGAATGGCTCTATGGTTGTATTGGTTCCAATAATCGTGCTGACTCTTGCTTTTTTTATAATGTTGGCGGGCTATTTTTCTAATGAGCCGAATGAAGCTCGTGTGATGGTATTCTTTGGTAAATATGAAGGGACTTTCAAGGATACCGGTTTTTATTGGGTGAATCCGTTTATGGAAAAGAAAAAACTTTCGATGCGTGCCCGTAATCTTGATGTAGAACCTATTAAGGTGAATGATAAAATAGGTAATCCGATTCTTATTGGTTTGGTCTTGGTTTGGAAGTTGAAGGATACTTATAAGGCGATGTTTGAAATTGATGCACAGACCATGGCGAATAAAAATGGTGTAGCTACTGTGGCAGGCCGAATGAGTGCTTTTGAGGCTTTCGTTAGAGTGCAAAGTGATGCGGCTCTTCGTCAGGTTGCTGGTGAATATGCTTACGATGATAATGATCAGAATATTGATGAACTGACTCTTCGTGGCGGAGGTGATGAAATTAATGATCAATTGGAAATGCGTCTGAATGAACGTCTTGCTATGGCGGGTATGGAAATTGTAGAAGCTAGAATCAATTATTTGGCATATGCTCCTGAAATCGCAGCGGTGATGCTTCGTCGTCAACAGGCAAGTGCGATTATTACAGCTCGTGAAAAGATTGTTGAAGGTGCTGTTTCGATGGTAAAGATGGCACTCGATAAGCTTTCAGTGGAAGAAATCGTGGAACTTGATGAGGAAAAGAAGGCTGCGATGGTGAGCAATTTGCTCGTTGTGCTTTGTGCGGATGAGCCTGCTCAGCCGGTTATTAATTCGGGTACGCTGAATCATTAATCCTTCTTCGCTATGGCAAAGAAGGAAGCAGTAAAAAGCTTTGTGCTGAGAGTGGATGCGGAAACCATGGAGGCCATTGAAAAGTGGGCGGCGGACGAGTTTCGCTCCACTAATGGCCAACTACAATGGATTATAGCGGAAGCCTTGCGGAAAAGCGGAAGAATGAAGAAGAAACGGACTAAATCCACGGAGGAAGAAGCATGAAATATAAGTTTTGGGATGTAAGCAGAGACCGAAAGAAAAAACCGATTACTAAATCGGATCGTTTGCTGGAGCTGATAGCAGCAGCTATGGCTGTGAGTTTATTGATATTGACAGGAATTCTTTATAGCAAGTCGCCAGATATAGTTCCTTCGCATTTTAATGCGGAAATGGAGGTAGATGCTTGGTCGGGTAAAGGTGTGTATTGGGTGTTGGCGGTGACCATGCTGGTGGGGATGGCTGTTTGTGCTTCAGCTGCCTATAACCGTAAGTTGGTGAATTTGCCTATCCGATTGAAACAGGAGGTGTTTTATCGTCAAATAGGACTGATAGGTCGTATGTGTCGTATAATGACCATATCTTTTGGCTTGATTTGGTTGTCGGTATTGTTGGCTATGTCGGCTGGCTTTATTGGCTTGCCGGAGGATGCGGCAGTTGTTTTGATTCCGGTATCAGTTATTCTGATGCTTGGGGTGGTGTTGTTTTATACGTTGAAAATTTGGTGGATAGGGAGAGGTTTGCAATGAAGTGTGTTAGGGGTTTGATAACAATTGGACTGATATGTTTGTTTGCTTGTACTCCAAAGTCTGAGACTACATTGCTGACTTTGGACTTAAAAGGGGATTATCCAAAGAAAGAGGTGTTTCTACAGGATTTCTGGGAGGTGGAATATGTTCCCTTGGAAACGGATTCTATTTTTCTGGTTGCATCAAATAGACCTTGGTATGTAGGGGAGGAGTATGTTGGTTTTATGGATAATAGGACAGGAAATATGTTGTTTTTCGATATAGCAACGGGAAAGAAGTCTTATTGTGTTAACCGAAAAGGTCCTGGCCCTGAAGAATATCGGGGAATAGGTGCTTTGAGCATGGATGAAGAAAAAAAGGAGGTATTTGCTTGGGGGCATTGGGATGGGGTAATCATGGTGTATGATGTGCAAGGGAATTTTTTGAGAAAGTTCCCTTTAGGGCGAAAGGGTGAGATGGTTATGATTGCTGGAATGGTGGATGTAAATCAGAAATATTTTGCGTGTTCTGCTTATGAGTCTATCAGCGGGCGTTATTCTTTATGCTATTATTTGGATAAGCAAACAGGTGAAAGAGTTTTGCTTGATTCTATTCCGACGGAGCGGTTTGTAAGTCCTATTATAATGAAAGAAATGGATGGCGTGATGCGTGCGGTTGAGGCGAATTTGTCTCCGATTGTGAAAAGTGTGGAGGGCTTTGTATATGCTGACCATTCGAATGATACCATTTATCGAGTTTCGTCTGATGGCTGTATGAAGCCGATGCTTGTTCGCTCTCCTTTTATAAAGGAGACAAATCCTGAAATTTTGTTGAAGTATGGTTCGGAAGCGAATGGCTGGATGTTTTTGTCTAGTGTTGAATTAGATTATGATTTTGTTCAGGAGAAAGGCTTGCGTCAGAAATACTATGGAATACAAAAACAGGATGGGCAAGTTTATGAATTGAAGTATGTCAATAAGGATTATCCGGAAGGTGAATTTAATGTGTCGGGTGCAAATGTGTTTTACCTGAGTGTGGATAAGTTGATGGAGGCATTGGAGGCTGGTAAGCTATATGGGCAATTAAAGAATGTAGCGTCGCAGTTGTGTGGGGATGATAATGGAGTAATTATGCGACTTAGGTCAAAGGTGGAATGAGATTACGGATTTAATCTGTTTTTCTTAAATTTACGGCATTAATTTTAATCCGATATTTATGGGTCAATCGCGAAGGACTATTGAACGAAAACGCCTTGGTGTTTGCATGCAAACACCAAGGCGTTTTTTTAAAACGTGAAGACGTTTTGCCTCAAACGTGCTGACGTTTTTCAAAAAGGTCGTCATTCCCGGGGTGCCTTAATAAAATTGGTTCCCTTCTATATATAATATAATAAGGTGTATTTTCACCCTTCACACCCTTCACCCTTCATGAAACCGGTGAAGGCTGAAGGGTGTGAAGGGTGAAAAACCAACAAATTCTTTAAAAAAGAGCTGGAAAAGTTTGGTTTATATGTTTTAAAGCATTAATTTTGCACCCGCTTTCGAGAG
>JAFQNW010000038.1 GCA_017420875.1 Bacteroidaceae bacterium | reverse complement strand
CCGGTGATAAATAAGGTGAATCTGTCTCCAGAACCAAACGTTCCAATGGAACTTGCTTCAACACTTCCGGTAAGTTACTCTTTTTGAAAGTTACGACACCGTTGATACCTATCATAAAGTTAGGATACTCCAATAACTCTACGGCTTCGGCTTTCGTACCGGTAAAACTATGAAATATTCCCGACAAAGCAGTCTTTTTATAAGGAGACATTACGTCAAACAATTCCGGGAAAGCATCGCGGCAATGGATAATTAAAGGTAAGTCCCACTCTAAAGCCCACTGTATTTGTTCTTCGAAAACTTTTTTCTGCTCGTTCAAATATGTTTTATCCCAATACAAATCCAAACCAACTTCTCCAATACCAACATATGGGTGGCCTTCAACAAGAAGAGCCTTCATTTCTGCAACCTTCTTCATGGAGTTTTCGTCGACAGAAGTGGGATGATAGCCCAGCATCGGAAAACAATAGCCTGCATATTTTGTACAAACATCCAACAAGGATTCAACTGTTGTGTCATCTATATTGGGAAGATAAACACGTTCAACTCCCGTCGATTTTGCTCGATCAATCACTTGAGAGAGATCATCAACAAACTCTTCTACAAACAAATGCGAATGGGTATCAATCATCATCAAACCTTTCTTCCCATCAAACTACATACAAATGTTTTCAACACCTCTTTACGTTCGACCGGTACATTCAGGCGTTCCAAAATATCCAAACCTTGATTATAATAATCTTCTACAATCCGTTCACAACATTTATCTACACCTATTTCATTATATATACGAGTAACCGCTTCAATCTTTTCTGCCGCATGATAATCTGAAGCTGTCAGCCAACGCTCCAATTCTTCACGTTGAACAGCATCAGCTTCCTTCAAAGCAGTTATCAACATATAGGTTTTCTTATTACACAAAATATCACCTCCAATCTTCTTGCCGAATATATCCGGATTTCCATATACATCCAAATAGTCATCTTGTAATTGGAAGGCAAGTCCCATTTTCACCCCAAAGTCATACAGCATTTCCGCATCTACCTGTGAAGCACCAGCCATCAAAGCACCTATTTTCAACGCAGCAGCCAGCAAAACAGAGGTTTTCAAACGAATCATCTCAATATATTCTTCTACTGTTACATTCAAGCGGGTTTCAAATTCCATATCCCATTGTTGCCCTTCACAAATTTCCATAGTGGTTTCAGTAAAGACATCCAAGACTTCCTTCAACTTCTCCTTTGGGCAGTCCGACATCAGTCGATAAGACAAAATAAGCATTGCATCACCGGATAAGATTGCCGCATTTTCACTCCATTTTCGATGAACGGTCGGTTTATTTCGACGCATGTCTGCCTTATCCATCAAATCGTCATGCAACAACGTATGATTATGGTATGTTTCAAGTCCTGCTGCTTGTGGCAATATTGTATCAACATTCTCTTTATATAAATTATAAGCCATCAGCATCAAGACAGGACGTATACGTTTACCGCCAAGCGACAATTCATATTCTATCGGATCATACAATCCTTGCGGAACTCTTGAATAAGGCATTTGTGCCAAATAAGCATTAATCTTTTCCAGCAGTTGGGAAGCATTATATTGTATCATAAGCTAAAGGAATAGAAAAAAAGGCTGCTTTTAGAGCAGCCTTTTCTTATTAAGAATTTAATTACTGTAATCTGAACATAACAGGCAAGATAAATTGAGAGCGTACAGCCTTACCACGTTGCTTACCTGGAGACCACTTAGGCATCAAACCTACTACGCGGAGAGCTTCCTTATCCAAATATGGGTCAACACCACGCATAACCTTAGCGTCTACGATAGAACCGTCACGATTAACAACGAACTGAACGATAACACGACCTTGCACACCATTTTCCTGAGAGATTGTCGGATACTTGATATTCTTGCTCAAGAACTTCATACATTCTGCCATACCACCAGGGTACTGAGCCTGTTCTTCTACAATCTGGAAAATTTGTTCTTCGTCTACTTCTTCTTCTTCAACTTCAACCGGAGTATATTTTACTTCTACAGCCTGTTGAGTATCATCAGATGCTTGAATTGTAGATTCTTCTACGTCAGCATCGTTTTCAACGATTTCCAACACTTCTTCTACCTTCGGAGCTTCTGGTGGAGGAGGAGCTTGCTTGGGTTGTTCCTGTTCTGTGATAGGAATAATTTCTTCTTCGAATACGATTTCAGCCAAACCTGTATCAGTAGTCACCTGCTTATCACGTTCACTCCATTCGAACCCAATAAACAATACGGACAAAGTCAGGATTGCACCGATCAACAGATTGGTCGTCTTTCTGTTTTCCAAATCTGCCTTGGGGGATTTTTTAATTTCCATAAAATGTTATTTAAAAATTAGTGTTTCTCACATTTTTGGCAAATGTAGCATATTTATTTCAAATAAAAAGGATTTAGATATAAAAAATATGCTAAAACACGTTATTTTCTTGGGAATATAGCAAATGGGCTGTTGTTTTTTCTATCTTTGTACATGCTTCGTGTCATCCATTGCTTTAGCCAGGACGACACTACCCCAGAAAACAATAACACCTATTTATAAAATGAAAAAGATTACCATTGCCATTGACGGTTATTCTTCCTGCGGCAAAAGCACCATGGCCAAAGATTTAGCCCGCGAAATAGGATACATCTACATTGATAGTGGAGCCATGTATCGTGCCGTAACTTTGTATTGCCTAGAGAATGGTTTATTCACTCCCGAAGGTATAGATACCAATCGTCTGGAAGCTGAATTGCCCAACATACGAATCTCCTTCCAACTTAACCCGAGCACACTACGTCCGATGACTTATTTGAACGGAGAAAACGTGGAAGATCGAATTCGCTCCATGGAAGTTTCTTCTCATGTCAGTCCCGTTGCTGCCCTACCTTTTGTTCGTGAAGCTTTGGTCAAGCAACAACAAGAAATGGGAAAAGCCAAAGGTATCGTTATGGATGGACGCGACATCGGTACTGTCGTATTTCCTGATGCAGAATTGAAAATTTTCGTCACAGCCTCTGCAGAGATTCGTGCCCAACGCCGTTACGACGAATTAAAAGCCAAAGGTCAAGAAGCATCCTTTGAGGAAATTCTTCGAAATGTAAAAGAAAGAGACTATATCGACCAAAATCGTCCGGTTAGTCCACTTCGTCAAGCCGAAGATGCCATTCTTTTAGACAATAGTCATTTAACCATTGAAGAACAAAAGCAATGGTTGAAGGAACGTTTTGAAGAGGCGGCGAAGGAGTGATACCACCAAAGTGTCATTCTGAACACCACGAAGAATCTTGGTAATATCGACATGGATGCATCCGAGATTCTTCCTCCCTACGGTCGTCTGAATGACATTATTTAAAATAACATCGAATATGGTAAACATCGAAATAGACAATGGATCAGGCTTCTGCTTTGGAGTAACCACAGCCATCAAAAAAGCAGAAGAAGAATTAGCCAAAGGAAACAGGCTCTACTGTTTGGGTGATATTGTCCACAATGGGCAGGAATGCGAGCGACTAAAAAAAATGGGATTGATAACCATCAATCACGATGAATTCGCCCAACTGCATCATGCCAAAGTTTTGCTAAGAGCCCACGGAGAACCACCTGCAACTTATGAATTGGCTGAAAAGAATCACATCGAAATTATCGATGCGACTTGTCCCGTTGTGCTTCGACTCCAAAAGCGAATCAAACAAGAATATGACAACAAGGATTCGGACAAGCAAATTGTCATTTATGGGAAAAACGGGCATGCAGAAGTATTGGGGTTAGTTGGTCAGACCAACGGACAAGCCATTGTCATTGAAAATTTGGCAGAGATAGACCAACTGGATTTCAACCGAAGCATCCGTTTATATTCACAAACCACTAAATCGTTGGACGAGTTCCGCCAGATAGTGGAATATATCCAGCAACATATCTCGCCCGATGCCACTTTCGAATACCACGACACCATCTGCCGGCAGGTAGCAAACCGGATGCCAAACATCCGCACCTTTGCCGCTAGCCACGACCTGGTGTTCTTTGTCTGCGGACGGAAAAGTTCGAACGGGAAAATCCTGTTCCATGAATGTCTAAAGGTGAACCCGAACACTTACCTCATCGACCAGCCGGAAGAAATCGACAAGACCCAATTAAAAGGAGTAAAATCCATCGGAATCTGCGGAGCAACCTCTACCCCTAAATGGTTGATGGAGGAATGTAGAGAGGTGATAAACAACGAGGATTGCAATTCAGACGTATCATCTTGAGCAACAATGTCATTCAGAGCGAAGCGAAGAATGACAAATACACATAATATGAATATTTACAAACTAAAAATACAAGCTTATGGCAAAAATTAACTCTATCGGTATTTTAACATCCGGAGGCGACGCTCCCGGTATGAATGCAGCCATCCGTGCGGTGACCCGTTCGGCCATCTGCAACGGATTGAAAGTATTCGGAATCTACAGAGGATACAAGGGTCTGGTGACAGACGAAATCATTGAGTTCAAAAGTCAGAATGTAAGTAACATCATCCAAATGGGTGGTACCATCTTAAAGACTGCTCGCTGCCAAGAATTCAAGACTGCCGAAGGTCGTCAACAAGCCTATGAAAACATGAAGAAGCATGGTATCGATGCTTTGGTGGTGATTGGCGGTGATGGTTCGTTAACTGGTGCACGTATTTTGGCACAAGAGTTCGACATCCCATGTATCGGTCTTCCTGGTACCATCGATAACGATTTGTATGGTACCGATACTACTATCGGCTATGACACCGCCTTGAATACCATCTTGGATGCAGTCGATAAAATCCGCGATACAGCTACTTCACACGAACGTTTATTCTTCGTGGAAGTGATGGGACGCGATGCAGGCTTCCTGGCCTTGAACGGTGCTATCGCTGCCGGTGCAGAAGCAGCCATCATACCTGAGTTCAGTACAGAAGTGGACCAATTGGAACAATTCATCAACCACGGCTTCAAGAAGTCGAAGAGCAGTAGTATCGTTTTGGTGGCCGAAAGTGAACTGACAGGTGGAGCGATGCATTATGCCGAACGTGTGAAAAACGAATATCCACAATATGATGTTCGTGTAACCATCCTCGGACACTTGCAACGCGGTGGTCGCCCAACCGCTCACGACCGTATCATTGCCAGCCGTATGGGTGTAGCCAGTATTCAAGCCATCATGGAAGGCCAACGCAACGTAATGATTGGTATCGAAAACGATAAGATTGTATATGTACCATTCGCCAAGGCTATCAAGAACGACAAGCCTATCGACAAGGAATTGGTGAATGTTTTAGCGGAATTGAGTATTTAATAACTCAAGATGAGGAATCCCCCTCATCCGTGTCATCCTGAGCAACGCGAAGGATCTGATTACATCCACTTGTGCATTCAGATTCTTCACTACGTTCAGAATGACACGGACGGATTAGGGGATTCTTTTTTATTTCAACAACTGAAAATAAGTATCCAATAAATGTTTGGCAGCCACAAACGAGGTCTGTCGTCCGTTTAGCACCTCTTGCTCTTTGGCGGCCAACATGGTTTCGATGGTTGGATTGTTATAGAAACTTTCACGCAAGTGTTCGTTTATCGTTTCATACATCCAATATTTAGCTTGTTCGTTACGACGATAATCGAAGTATCCGTTCTTCTTTACAAAGACAAAATATTCATCAATCATATCCCAAATTTCCTTGATACCCAATCCATAGAAGCCTGAATAGGTCAATACTTTAGGCGTCCAACCCGAATCTGGAGTTGGGAATAGATGCAAAGCATTTCTAAAATGGCTAGCTGCCAATTTTGCCTTTTCAATATTACTTCCATCGGCCTTATTGATAACAATGCCATCGGCCATCTCCATAATACCTCTCTTGATGCCTTGTAATTCATCTCCTGTACCGGCCAACTGAATTAGCAAGAAGAAGTCAACCATCGAATGAACAGCGGTTTCACTTTGCCCCACACCTACCGTTTCGACAAAGATTTTATCAAATCCGGCCGCTTCACAAAGAATAATAGTCTCGCGAGTCTTTCGAGCCACACCACCTAATGAACCAGCTGATGGACTAGGGCGGATAAAAGCCTTGGGGTGTACAGAAAGCTTCTCCATTCGGGTTTTATCTCCCAAAATACTTCCTTTAGTCCGTTCGCTGCTCGGGTCGATAGCTAGCACCGCCAATTTCCCTCCTTTTTCAAGGACATGCAAACCAAACACATCGATGGAGGTACTCTTTCCGGCTCCCGGCACACCACTAATACCGATGCGTACCGAATTTCCGGCATAAGGAAGACATTTTTCAATGACTTCCTGTGCCAAAGCTTGATGCTCGGGCTTCAAGCTTTCCACTAAAGTGACTGCTTGACTCAAGACGGTTACATTCCCGTTAACAATACCTTCTACATATTCTGCAGCAGTAAATTCCCGGCGACGCGGTTTTTTACGCAACTTCAGGTAAGGGTTTATAATAGAAGGCTGTTCTATACCGGCATTGACCGTTAAGCCCTTATATTCTTCATTATTTTCCGGATGTTCCATGGTAATTATTTAGCTTTTACGTTCACATTTATAATGATCTTAGGACAATTAGGATCATTGGTAATCATCAAAACGCGAGGAGTGCCCTTAATTTGTTTCAAGTACTTACCATAAGCCGTAATCTTGAGTTTCGTACTTGCACCAGGCTTCAACACACGTTTCTTGAGTTGCACTCCAAGTGCCGGATTAAACACTTGTAAATCCGTTATTTCAAGATTGCTCTTTCCTACATTTTTCACGACCACCGTTTGTGTCTTCTTTTCATTGATAGCCAACGAAGGCAAGTTCAATTCTTTCAAGGAAAGCTCGATGGCAGGAGGATTCAAGCGTTGATGCTGACTCATGTTACTGAAATCGGGCAACAGAATGGCAGATACCGGTATCGCATTCTCTTCGCCTACCTTATCGCCCAAGAAACGAGACAAGTAAACCGTTGCTGTGGTCAATCCGAACTTAGGCAATTTATCTGTATCCAACGTTACTTTAATCTTACCCGCACGGCCTTTACCTAACTTTTCCGGTGTAGCTTCAGCACTCAAATAAGGAGGCAGGTGCATCAGCACAGGAGCGTATACCTCTGAAGTTGTATTGGCCACCAGTATTTCCGCCACTGGCTTATCACCCTTATGAGCATCATCAAATTCAATGGCATCTTTATTCAAACGGATAGCACCAATCTGATACGGATGAGTAATGGTGTAATTTTTAGGGTCGGCCGTAACTTCACCACGCAAAGACAAATAGACCGGACGCGAAGACGCATTGCTATAAACGCCTACACTTTTTTGGAAATGACCCAAAGCCTTTGAATCAAATGTAGAAGTGATAACACCCGATTGCCCCGGTGCGATAGGCGTTTTCGTCCAATCGGCCACAGTACAACCACATGAGGTGGTTACATTTGAGATGACCAATGGTTTATCCCCGTCATTCTTTACTTTAAAGGTTGCCGTTACCGGATGTTTCCATAACACAACCCCACATTCGTATATCTGTTTGTCAAATGACGCTTTGGGCTGTGCTTGCACATTCAAGGCAAGCATTCCCAACAAGAATAAGGTCAATATCTGATATTTCATATTTCTTAAGCTACAATTACGCTAGCAAAGATACATATTTATTTAATTTCGCCCAATTTATTTCACTAGCAAGCTTTCACCATCTGCGTGTCCTACAAATTCTGGGGCATACATGGATTGAACGGTGGCGATGCCTGGCATGTATTTCCCCGACAAGGTGACGTATACATCGTACTCCAATTCATAAGTTCCTTTCGGCATCTTGTCTATATAAAATAAGGTGGAAGCATCCTTGGTTTCCTGATAGTATCCCGTACGGCTATTCCATTGATAACCAGAGAGAACGTCCACCGGCTCCAGACAAGCCGCACGTTCATCTTTGATTTGCACAAAATCCATGTCACGGTCGGCTACTACGGACAAGCGAATCGTCAAACGATCGCCCACTTGCAGGACCTCACCACTAGTCAACAGGCGACCATCCTTAGATAGTGTTCGGACAATTTTCAAGGCATTACCCTGTGCCTTTACCTTGTCCAACTCTTCTTCGAATTCGGCATAGACGGCACCCCATCCGATGCCCGACGATGATTGCTTGACTTTCACTTCGCGAACATTCATCACATCGCCTTGAATCTTATGGCTGATATAACCCAAACTTCCGTCGTCACCAAATTTCAAGATGTCTTCGCGTATTTTATTTTTGCCTTCACGAATGATTATTTCGCCTTCGCCCCTATTCAATAACCAATCGGCCCCCGTGGTAAGGAGAGCATAGACGGCATCGGTCGTAGCTATCGGAGTATCCCATACCTGAGCTTGTTTTTGCTTCAAGAGCCATTGCTTCATTTCCTCCTGCGTTTTTTCCTCGTTCGCCACACTTCGGACAGCTTCGATAGCCGCTACTTGGGTCGGAATCTTGTAACTGAGCCACGAATAGGTAGCCTTGGGAGAATCAAAATATCGCCCCATCTCCGGTTTCATTACCGAATATTGCATCATCGATTGCAAGAACTCCTTGGCCTCCTTCTTCTTACCGGCTTCTTGTAAAACGATAGCCGACATGGCCTTACCATAAATGGTCAGTCGTCCCGACATCTTTGTCAATTTATCCACGAGATAGCGAGTTACCTCGTTTTCTTTCTTCTTGTCTTTATCCAAAGCCTTAATATAGAGGTATTGCAACGTCCATTCAGAGGGGATTATCTCCTGCTGACTCCTCTTCTCGGCTTCCTTCATCCGGTGTACCTCTTCAGTCACTTGTTTATCCAAATAGGCAAGTGCCTTTTGATACATTCCACTCACCTCAACATCCCCGAAGCCATCGGCCATTTGTTGCAATCGTGCCAATAATTGAGTGATGGAAAGGGTCATGTACAAACTTCCATCCATCCCCTTATACCAACTCCATGAGCCATTGCCAAGTTGCAAATCCTTCATCTTTAGCTTTGCATCCAATAGCTTGCCCTCCAAGCCTTCCACTTTCAACGAATCGGCTATACGAGGTTCAGCCTCTGCCAGATGTCCCAACAAAGCATTGGCATAATAAGCCGAGGCCCACGAGAGGGCATTGTCGTTCTCAGGTAAGCTTACCACCTTCAAAGCTTGAATGGCATACCATATGGGATTACCCGTGAATTCGATCCACATTTCCGGACGACTTACCGTCTTGCTATGTCCATTGAACAGGCTTTCCAACGAGAAGGTGTGAGTACCCGCCCCATTCACATCCAGCAACACACTTTCCGTGAGGCGTTGTTTGTTGCTCAACACGGGCAAATAACGTTGTTCGCCATCGCTGAACAGGCCTCCATCCGCCACCATCCGAACGGCCAAGTTCTCGTACTTATCCGTCACCTCGAAAGAAAATGAAATGGTCTCCGTCTTTCCGGACTTCATCCTGAAGGGGCGTTTTTGCGAGAGAATGACCTCTTCTGTATCAGGCATGAAAAGTTCCATCCTGACCACTCCCTTTACTTCCTTGCCGGATAAGTTCATCAGCGAAGCCGCTACACTCACCTTATCACCTACCCTCACGAATCGAGGCAAGTTGGATTGAAGCATAAAGTCCTTGCTGGCCACGACTTCTGCTTCGATGCTTCCGTAATCCATCTCGCGGGTATGTGCCAAGCCCATGAACTTCCATTCGGTCAGGCTTTCGGGCAGGGTGAACTCTATTTGAACATCTCCCCTATCATCGGTTCGAAGCTGAGGATAGAAGAAGGCCGTCTCTGCAAAATTGCTTCTAAGTTGAACATTCGTTGTTTCATCTACCGATTCTTCTTCCGCTTCAGCATCTGTAAGTGTGGGAGGTACATATTTCATTTCCACGACCGCTTTCCCTGTAGCAACATTCGCCTTGTACATCCTCAATCCTTGTTCCTCCACACCTAGATTCGAAGGAAAATCCAACTGACTATAGGCCAACGGACTATACTTCAATGCCTTTATCGGGAAAGAGAATCCCCAATGAGCATACCACGAAGCCGTCAGTCGCCAAGAAATATTTGGGAAATTCCGGGCAAAGGCCAAGCCAAAATGCCAAGCATGAGGAGCCAACTTGTCCAACGAAGCATCGTACATGGTTGCCATCAATTGGGCATCGGCCGGCTTACCATCCGGGCGAAAGATGCTCAATGTCCATGTTTCCTGTTGTCCCGGTTGAAGCTTGTCGCGAAAGGTCCTCCACTTCAGTTGCAAAGCCTTTTCGGGTTTCGGCTTCTTGATATAGAGATTGCGGACGTACAACTCACCATTCTTCAGATACGCAAAGTTACACCTCAAGCCATCGCCATATTCTTCCCGATAAGTATAACGGAAGGTCATCAAAGAATCGGAGAATGTTATTCGCTTCCGCTCTATCCGATTGTCGCCATACGCCACATCGTAGAAAAGATACACATCCTTGTCGCTGCTTCCGAAGTAGATAATCGCCTGCCCTTCGGCATCAAATTCTTCACTCGGCTGATAGCACCAGATACCCGTTCCTTCGGGCAACCGTCTATCTTTCAACGAAAAGACACTGAACGCCACCGTTTGTTCGCTAACATACCCATGCTCATCCCTCACCTCGGCTTTCAGCAGATATTTGCCCGATGGCAAACCGTAGAGGTTCTTTGGTAGGAAGGATTGGTTTGAGTTCGCCTTACCTTGCCATACCACCTTGCCATCCTTCAAGACCCGATAATCCACCTCCGTCTCTACGGATACATTCATCAAATTGTTCACCTGGAAGGTCAATTCCTTGGAAGGATCTTCCTTGATGAGGGTCACACCTTCCCAATCGGGGACAAAGAGCTTCAACGACGAGCTACCCAATGGTAAGTTCAAGGTACCTTCCTGCGTCTCGCCAGCCACGCTGGTCACATCTGCCGACACTTCGTAAGTGTAATACCAACTACGAAGCCCTTCCGCTATCGGTAAGAAATGAATCGGCACTTCAAAGCGTCCATCCGCATCGGTCACGGTCTCTCCTGTCACCCGATTCGTTTCCAGTCCTCGCATCCGCCAGAAACTATTCTCCAATCGAACAACGGTATACTTCACCTTCGCTCCTTGTACAGGAGTACCTGCCAAAGTACGAGCTATGCCCGTTGCCTGAATAGAATCACCAGCCTGATAACTTGTCCGCACGGTGTCGAACATCACTTCGAAAGTAGGACGCTTGTATTCTTCCACCCGGAAGGTCGTCATTCCCTTGTCTGTCCGCAAGCGATAGACTCCCATCTTACCGAACCTCGGAAGTTCGAAGGTACCTTGAATAGTCCCGAAAGCATCGGTCTTGACCTCCTGCTTTGCTACTTCCCGTCCGTCTGCATCGAGCAATACCACCGTTTGCGTCCAGCCTTCCTTGGCACGCACATTGTCCTTCTGCTGACTATACACAATACCCGCAAAGTGCAAGGTTTGTCCCGGCCGATAAAGCGATCGGTCAGTAAAGAGGCTGATGTGGTTCTCCTGCTTATCAGGCACTTGATACCGGCTATTGCCTAACCAAATTTGAGTAATAGGCATTGACTGATCCGTTGCCGTACTTGCTTGAAAAGAAAGAAAACGGTTATCATCTCTACTCATCATCACTACCCCTTCGGCATTGGCGGTATGGCTTTCCGTCCGTTCGTATCCATCCCCTTTTTCTTGGTAGACATTCACTTGTGCATTTGCCACCGGGTGTCCGCTCTGCTTGTCGAGCACCACTATTTCCACTTGTTTGCCTGGTAAGAATCGGGAACGATAAATCACCTGCAGGCCAGTCACTTGCAACAAACTCCCTCGTACGATGTCCCGATGTCCGTCAGGTATAGCCACCACATAATAAATACCGGCTTTCAGGGGCTTCATTTGCAAGGTATCCGTCCGTACCCGATAGTCGGGAGTAGAAGGAAGGTTAAAATATTCCTGTCTCAACAAAGTTCCGTATTTCTTCACATTCGTTGGACTGACCTTCGACAAAGAAGCCGATTCGGCCGAAAGGTTAAGTTGATAAAGCTTGACCGTAAAACCATGCAGATTCCGATGATTTACCCTCATGGCTATCGGTTCATCGGAACAGGTATAATCCACCGAAACATTCAGCTGAGCAGCCAAAATTTCCTTCTCCTCATTCTTCAAAGCATTGATGCGGTTGTATCGGGGATAACGATTAATGCCTTCGCGAAGCAAGGTCAAACGCTTGGAAGGCTCATCCTCGCGTAGCATCCAGTTTGCCAACCGCAGATACACCTCGGCACATACGTCTAAATCCGAATACTCCTCCATCCATGCCCGAAGTTGCTTTTCATCGGCTTGCGGATAGGCATCAAGAGCCGTCAAGAGCCACGCCGGACGCATGCCCTTCACCTTATATATATGTAGCAACGATTGATAGGTTTCTTGAATGGATTTACGCGTATCCTCTTGTTGGGAATTCCATAGGTTCCGTTCCCAAAGTTGGATGGCTCTTCTTGCCAACAAATCATACAGATTGTTATCAAAATAGAGTCGGCTCGTCTCACCCGACTTCACCATCGGCACAAGCTTGTCTGCTGGATAGTCCAACAACTTCAAGCTATCTTTCAAAGAAAGTTGCAGATAACGATTTGCTTTTTCGAAGTCCTTACGAATACAAAGTTCACCCAAGATGGAATAAAGTACAGCTCTATCCTGTACCTCCGTATCCTTTTGCAAAACCCATTCCTCCAAGCCTTTCATGTCCACGGAAATACTGTCCGGCGAGATATTTCCTCGCCAAGTCATCATGGTGAGGTATGCTTTCATCATTTGCGGAACATGATGTTCTTTTTTCGCCTTCGCATAAATTTCTTCCGCCTTGGCGATAACAGATTTCGGCAAGTCCTGCTTTTCCATTTGCTCCACATTCCTCCATAATTGATGGTAAGTCTGGGCATGCAGAGCTACCACAAACATGAATGACAAACTGAGTAAGAATATTCGAAGTTTCATCTGTCCAAGGGCATTAGTGATGGAACAAATATACGGATTGTACTTGAATCTTTCGTATTTAGGGTGTTAATTATAACAAATGAAAAATGTCTGTGTTCGCTTTCACATAAGCAATACTACACCTATCGTACTTTAATTAATTATACATTCGAAACACTTTACCCTTTTAATTATTCATTAGATTTTTGCCTTCAGCCTTCAGACTCCTTGAATGATAACGGATTACGCTGAAGGCAGGGGTCCTTCTGCCTTCAGCTTGCTTTCATTTTGTAGTCTTTCTGCACTTACTTATTATTGGAATAGTTCTTCCTTGGCATAGCCTTTGATAGTCTTCTTTTGTTCGATCAGGAAGAAAACAAAATGTATAAACAAACCTATTCCCCAACAGATTGAAGTAATGGTTATACTATTCACATTTCCTGTTCCCCATCCAATGTAGTATGCCACATATGCTAACCCGATGCATATAATATAAGTTGTCAAATGAAACCGAAAACCGATATCATGTATATCATTTTCTGTATAATCTTTTTCTCCCAAATACCATCCCAAAAGAAACATCAAACAAAAATATACAACCGCACACAATATCGGCTCAACGGCTCCTTCCATTCCGACACATAAATGCAAGACATATCGGAATAAAACAGTCAATAGCAATGCTATAACAGCAAATTGTCCTAATCTAAATGTCAATACTTTCATAATTTACTTCGTTAAAAGGTTAATAATAGATTCTTTGGTAAATATCAATATATTTCTTTCGACAAAACGAGTGAAAAGTCTATTCCCATTTTCAGTAAGGTAGTAATACTTTCTATCAGGGCCTTTACTAACTTTTTTGTTGTTATATGCCACAATGTCTAAATGCTGAAACTTCCTCAAATTGCGATAAAGACTTTGCTCTTCGCAAGACATCGTTCCTTCTGAAACCTTCTCAACAAAGTCTTTAATATCTTCCACACATTTTTCTCCTTCCTTCAAAGCAAGAAAAACCCAAAAGGTCAGTTGGCCTTTCTTATAGGTTTCTTCCCATGTCTTAAGTAGTTCTTCTAACATAAAATTGCTATCCATAATATCACTCCCTCCTGTATTAATCAAATTGTATAATACAAAAGTAACAATACTTATCGATTTAACAAATAGAACAGGATATTTTTTCTAAAAAAACTTTTTTCTATCTATAGATTATGAAAGCAATAATATGAGATTATGTACAAATCCAACACACGCAATCAACTCCTTACCCCCCAAATTTTAAAGGCCATAGTCCTTCATACCAAGGAGTAAAACCATTCATTTCTTCATCTAAAAGTACAAACTTCTTTATACGAACCATTATTCCAGTCATGAACTAGCTAAATCAAGACTTGAACTGATTAATTCATGACTAGATTTAGTTAAACTAAGTCTTGAATTTGGAAATGCAACTTCATTTTCGTAACTTTACATATAGAACCTAAAACGTATTCATTTAAGAGGAAGAGTATATGGCCAAATACATCAAACAAGAAATGCCAAACATGAACGGCACGGACGAGCCGCAAGTCTACTACCGGCTACAGACTAACCGGAACATCAAATTCAAGGAGTTCACCGAATACATTTGCCAACCGGGAACAGGGGTGAATCGAGGAACCGTAGAACAAGTAATGGCTCATGTAGCGGACAGACTTGCCGAACTGTTGGGAGACGGTTATTCCGTAACCATCGATGGCGTAGGGACTTTCAAAGCAACCTTGGGATTGAAACGGGACAAAGAAATGGATTCCTTCAACGAAAGTGAAGCCAAGCTGAATGCCCGAAGTCTGCAACTGAACGGAGTCAGCTACCGAGCAGATAAAAGCCTGATCAAGAAAGCCAATCTGCGATGCAAATTGGAGCGAGCTGGAGAATCACGTCTCCGCCAATCGCCTTACACCAAGGAAGAACGTTTAGAACTCGCCTTGGACTTCTTGGCTAGACATGGTGCCATGCGTATAGCCAACTATGTGGAAATAACAGGACTTTCGCGTAGTGCTGCTACTAAGGAGTTGATAGAATTCCGCAATGATTCCTCATCGGGCATCTCCTTCATCGGTAGAGGAAGCAGCAAGGTATATGTGAAACAAATGAGTCAAGAATGAAAGCACGCTGAAGGCAAAACCAGTCTGCCTTCAGCGTAAATCTTTGTCATCCAACCAGTTTGAAGGATGAAGGCAAAAATTGCCTTTTTATTTTTCTGTCGTTATTCCTTTACCGGAGCATTGGCCAATGTAGCCACGAGGAAGTCATAGAACTTCTGTACGGTAGGAATCAAGCAACGTTCGTCTGGTGAGTGAGGAGAACGGAGTGTAGGACCAAATGAAATCATGTCCAAACCT
>JAFQNW010000037.1 GCA_017420875.1 Bacteroidaceae bacterium | reverse complement strand
TAAGGAAATGGAAGAAAAGACAGCCAGCAAGCGACGTAAGACTCTTGAACGCGAATTAGAAAGGGTACGCATGGCTCCGAAGGCTCGTCAGGCAAAGGGTAATGCTCGTTTGAACTCTTACTACAAGCTCCTCAACGAAGACGTGAAGGAAAAAGAAGAAAAGCTCGAAATCTTCATCCCGAACGGTCCTCGCTTGGGTAACAAGGTTATCGAAGCCATCGGTGTACAAAAGGCATACGGTGAAAAGCTACTCTTCGACAACCTCAACTTCATGCTTCCGCCGAACGGTATTGTAGGTGTGATTGGTCCTAACGGTGCAGGTAAAACTACTTTGTTCCGTCTCATCATGGGCTTGGAAACAGTAGACAAAGGTAACTTCGAAGTGGGCGAAACTGTGAAGCTCGCTTACGTAGACCAGCAACACAAGGATATCGACCCGAACAAGAGTGTCTATCAAGTAGTTAGCGGTGGAAACGACCTCATCCGCATGGGTGGTCGCGATGTGAATGCCCGTGCTTACTTGAGCCGTTTCAACTTCTCGGGAGCCGACCAGGAAAAGCTTTGCGGTGTACTCTCGGGTGGTGAACGTAACCGCTTGCACCTAGCTATGGCGTTGAAGGAAGAAGGTAATGTGCTCCTCCTCGACGAACCTACCAATGATATCGACGTGAACACTCTCCGTGCACTCGAAGAAGGTTTGGAAAGTTTTGCAGGTTGTGCCGTAGTTATCAGCCACGACCGTTGGTTCCTCGATCGTATCTGTACGCACATCCTTGCTTTCGAAGGCAATAGCGAAGTGTTCTTCTTCCAGGGTTCATACTCGGAATACGAAGAGAATAAGATGAAGCGTTTGGGCAATGAAGAGCCTAAGCGTGTGCGTTATCGCAAACTCATGGAAGACTAATTGAATTACTTTTTATTGAACCATCCTAGCTTTTTGCTTGGATAAAATAAAAAGAGCAGCTATTTCCCGATAGCTGCTCTTTCTTTGTTTATTTCACCTGGTATATTTCCAGTTGAACTGGTCCCAAGATACCTGCAGTAGGTACGCCACGATAAGGGGTGGGCTGCGTTTGATAATGGTTAGACAAGGTGCTATATACCAACACTTCCACCTCGTTCTTGCCCGGCTTCAGATACGGGCTGATGTCCATGCTGTAGGGTGGGCTCATCCGCACGCCGGCAGGTTGTCCGTTTACTTTCATTTCGCATGTAGCCACTACTGAACCTAGGTTCAGCATCACTCGCTGCTTCAGGTTCTGCTCGTCCAGGGTAAAGGTCTTCTTGTAAAGCATACCGCCCGAATAGAAACGCAATACACCCGTCTTCGACCAGTCACCTGCCTCCATCAAACCCTCTTCAGTACCAATCTTCACCGGCTCGGCAATGGCCAATGTGCCCGAGTATCCTGGCTGAACCAAGACCGAAAATGTTACCTCCTCTGCACGTGCTTTGGTCTGCGACATACCGATTTCGTAACGATTGATACCCGTTTTCTGTTCTATGCCGATAGGTTTCACGGTCATGGGCTGTCCGCCTACCTTCACTTCCTTTAGCTGGCCATATACGGCAAATTGCATGCTCTTCATGCCCGGAGCCGATACAAACCGATAGTCCCACAATTTATGCTTGCCCATATACGGGTCGAAATTCAAGTGAGGAGAGGAGGTCCACAACATCGATACTCGGTCGGCATAGATGCTCGGCTTCACGGGTGCAGGAGCATCTTTAGGAAGAAGCACCACTGCTCCACGAGCACGATAGTCTACCACTTCGGCCGAGAAGTCGCTCGTCTTGGCCTTGGTTGTATTTTCGTACACTGCCTCTAACTGGTGCCAGCCCTTCTTCAGAGTCACTACACTGGCTACAACCTTTCCATCCAGTCGAATTTGGTCGGCCTTGGTCTGAATCTGTTCGATGCGATATTCTCCCTTCTTCGGTACATAAACACCGGTTCGATAGGTCAACGTACCTCCTTTGTCGAGAATGAAGAAACCGTCGGATACCTTGCTCTTCAAACCATGATAACCTTGCGAACCCGGTTGGTTCCACACCCCATATTCCCACGAGAAGTCGCACATTTCGCTTTGGTTGTTGCCATATTCCAGGATGGCCTGCGGACCGAATCCCCAGATAGTTTCAGAACTCCAGTCGCTCCATTCGCGGGCTTTGTATTCGAACATGCGTGCTTCGGCAGCTATCATTTCGGGACTGGCCGGCAAACGGAAATCGCCCCACTTGTTGTCGAGTGTCGGTACCAGTTGCACTCGCCATTCGCCTTCTACCGGAATCACCAGTTCGGGTTTTTCCAGCTCTTGGTCTTCCTGTGTCAACAAGGTAGGCAATCCCGGCGAGAACATGATGAGGTACGAGTTATCATACTCCTTGTTCATACGTATCCAAGTGCCTTGTTCGTTCTGTCTAAGCACAGGCATTTCGCTCACGGTGCCATCGGTAGCATTCCACAGTTCCACTTTACCCGTTGCCCGGAAGAAACATTCCGAGCCCTTTTCCACATTCATCACCATATAGAGGTCTCGCTGACCTATGCGTCTGTGCAGCACTTTTCCGCCCTTCTCATTCGGAATGAAATCCGGCTGAATAAATTGTGGGATTACCTTTTCGATAGCTCCATCGGCTACATACAATCCAATTCCACCAGCCTCGTTGCGTTGCTGCTGGGCTTGGTTGCCCGCCTTAGCTTCGGCAGCAGTCAAGCCAAATATTTCCTTCACGATAGCATCGACCTTTGGATCGTTTTCGCCCTGATAGTCACTGGCCTGAGGCAACCCACCGGTAGCCAGCACAATACCACCCTGACGATAGAAATCGCGAATCTTTTCCAGCGAAGTGTAGTGCATGGCCTGCATGTCGGCCACTACCATTACTCGGTACGATTCATGATTTACGTGGAAAGCCTTATCAGCAATGCGAGCATCACGCAGAGTGCGGAAGTCGATAAAGTCGTAATCCAACCCCGAATAGCTCAATTTCTTGGCTACATCGAAAGCTATTTTGGTTGTAGCTTCGGGATATGCCTGCATGGATTCGGTTGGATACATCAGCAGGATGTCGCACACATGATCGCCTTGGCTTAGCAAGTAACTCATGCGTTCGGTGTACTCCAGCCAACCCTTCATGTGCGGCCAGTATGGCATGCGGAAGTGGAAGCATGGAGGTGCCCATTCCCACCATCCACCATGGGTAGAATAGTATAGGCCATGCATGCACACCAGGTTACCGCCGGCCATGAAGTGATGGTCAATCTGACGGGTTAGCCATTCGCCTGAGCTTCCCCAACCCATGCTGTGGAAAGCTTCGAGCCAGGTACGTGGACGGTTGTACAAGTGAGCAATGGAACTCGATACCTTGGTTTGCAAGAAGCTGGAGCCTCGCGATGGAGCATCGTTGCCCGGAGCCGTATACCAGCTGTTGGCACGGAAATAGTCCACATAAGCCAGCGGATCCTTGCCGCGACCCAAGTTATCACTACCATAAATCAAACCCCGCTTGGCGTGCCAATCGTAGATGGGCTGGTAATATCGTTCGTCAGCCAGGTCGGTCAATACCTCAGCATAGTCCAAGCGGATTTTCGGAGTCATCGGACCGATGTTCTCGATAAGAGCCGGCAGATAAGGCAGAATGTCGTATCCCTTCCGTTTTTGGAACTCCTCAGGGAAGTCTGTAGCCCACGACAGCATGTTGATGGGGTAGGACATCTCGTCCTGGAAGAAATAGTTCATCCCCTCGCGTTGTTGGGGAGTCATCTTCTGCTCGAAGCGGTCGAAGTATACACCCACCAGCTCTTTGCCGTATTCCGGATGCAGGATGTAGCTGTCCGTAGTGTGGACAATAAAGAGTCGTCCGTCCTGCAGGGGAGTCCAGCTCAGTTTACCGCCCTGGATGTACTCGTCCAGGCTTATCGGCCCTGGCCAGCAAACCACCTTCAGCAGGTCGTCGGGCAAGGCCATCTCTACCGGCTGCCCCTTCTTTACATCGTGAGCCGCAATCTTCAGTTCCCCGCGATAGTTCTGGAATTCCGGTCGCACGTCAATCTCATCGGGATAATATCCGTTGCCAATCCACCCCACGGTGTAGTCGTCCAGCCCCACGGCCACTCCACGCTTGGCACACTCGCCCGAGAACCAAGTCCAGATGTCCCACCATTCGTCTGAGAAAACTTCAGGGGCACCAGGCTCAGTGCGTCCGAACAGGCCGTAACCTTTTTTATTAAATAGCGAATCGATGGTGGGATGAGTGTGTATGTAGCTCACAGCAAACCCGTCTGTGGCTGATTCGGACAGAATATCGAGTTGTGCCGACAAACGTTCTTTAGTCAGCTGGTCGCCGCTCCACCATTAGAAGGGCACGTTACCGTATCCCTTGGGTGGGTTCTTGAATCCGGGCAGTACATCGAACTGTTCGCCCCGTTGCGGATAGCCTTTCAGCCTTTGCGATTGGGCCGAAGTGTGTATCGAAAAGAGCATAGCAACCAGTACCAGCCCCCACTTTAGTTTAGAGGAGAAGAGGTATTTTATCATATAGCATAGATTTTTAGATTCTAGTTGTAAAGATAGAGAGGATTCCTTCTTTATGCAAATTTATCTCCGGGTTTTGGGCAAGATGTTTTGGGGGGAATTGTTTGTGATGTTAGAATTTATTATGTATTTTTGAGCGATAGAATACACCTACATTATATATACGAAAATGAAACAACAACGAATAGCTTGGGTGGATGTGGCAAGCGGCATCCTGATTCTTTGGGTGATGGCCTTTCATGCCATGAACACCAGCAAGGTGTTTGGCTCTGTGGACGTACGGGTAGCCTTGCCCTTCCTGACCTTCTCCATGCCGTGGTTCTATTACAAATCGGGACAATTTTTCAACGTAGATAGAGGAGCTGCGGGTATAAAGAAAGATGTTGGGAAGTTCGTTATTCCATTTCTAAAGTGGGGGATGATAGGTTATATTTTCTATTTGGTGATGCATTTTATCAGTGGAACTTTGACATGGAAACTGGCGACTCTAAATGTACTCGAAACCTTTTACATTTATGGGTACATACCTATTAATACACCTACTTGGTTTATTCTGTCTCTATTTTTGGTCCGTTTATGTGCCTATTACCTGCTTAAATGGAAAGTCTCGCCTATAGGTAGCATGATTGGAGGGGTAGTGATTGGATACGCCTTTCATTGTTTGTCATGTCCGTGGCTTCCTTTCTTGATTGCAAATGTGGCGATGGGGGTAACTTTCTTTATGATAGGCTATCGTTTCAATAAATTTGAAACCAACAAATGGCTGATAGCCGTTTGTTTGATAGGCTATCTAGGCTTTATCTGTTTAGGCAATTCGATTGTAGGGCACCATCGCAATGTACTTCTGACCGGACATTTCTTGCTATGGCCCTTGTTTGCCTATTGTGGTATTGTAACATTTAACAACCTTTGCAGACTGATAGCGAATGCATTTTCTCGTTATATTCGTCCGATAACTTTCGTTGGAGAGAATGCAATGACCTTGCTCGTAAGTCATGCATTGGTATATATGCCAGTCGTTCATTTTTCTACCTTGACTCCTTGGACTACGGTGGGCATTATCTTTATAGGATATGTGTTCATATTGGTACTGATAAAGTTTTTAAAATTGAAAAATAAGTAAGATGAAAAAAAACAGCATAGCAATAACCATGTTGGCCTTATCGGCGTGTGTAGCAGTCGAAGCTCAGAACCCGATTGTACCGACAGGAAGTTATATGGCCGACCCTTCTGCACATCAGTGGAAGGATGGCAAGGTGTATGTATACGGTTCTCGTGATGAGAGCAAACAATATTATTGTTCCAGTCATTACGATGTGCTTGTTTCGGAAGATATGATAAACTGGAAGATGGAAAGAGATGTCTTTTCGTCAGTAAGCCCCAAGGATGAAGTTTCCTATTCTGACCGAAAACTTTATGCTCCGGATTGCATAGAGAAGGATGGGAAATATTATCTATTCTACTGCTTGGATGGGGGAGGCGAGGATGAAGGAACAGCCGTAGCCGACTCTCCTGTAGGTCCGTATAAAGATGGTCAAATAGTGAAGGGAGCACGCCAAATTGACCCTTCCGTATTCATTGATGATGACGGACCAGCATATATGACGTGGGGGCAATTTGAGTGTAAGATGGCGAAACTGAAGCCAAACATGCGAGAGATTGACCCCGAAACTATTCGCACAGATGTGCTTACTGAGGAAGAACATTATTTTCACGAAGGAAGCCAGCTTATCAAACGGAATGGCCTCTATTATTTGATCTTTGCCGACATCAGCCGCCGGGGAAGACCCACAAGTATCGGATATGCCACAGCTACTTCTCCCTTCGGACCTTATACATACAGAGGGGTGATTGTGGACAATTATGGCTCTGACCCTCGGGTATGGAACAATCATGGGTCGTTGGCCGAAGTGAATGGACAATGGTTTGTATTCTACCATCGGCCAACGGATGAATCTGTCATGATGCGTAAGGCATGTGTTGAACCGATAACTTTCAATGCCGATGGCAGTATCAATGAGGTGGAGATGACCACACAGGGAGCAGCCGGGCCGTTGAATCCATTCAAAGAAATGGAGGCAGAGAGAGCTTGTTATTTGACTGGCCATGTTCGTGTACACAGAGATGCAGACGGCAATGAGATGCTGGATGAGATCCGAAATGAGGATACGGCAGCTTTCAAGTATTTTCAGTTTGATCGTACCCCGACATCTATGACGATTTCAGTTCGTTCCACCCAGGGGGGCACTATTCATGTGTATGCCAATAATCTATCGCGTCCTCGCCTGTGTACATTCCAGGTACCGGTATCAGATGGGAAAGAAGTGATTCGTTTAACTCAAAAGATTACGCATAAACTAGACGGCAAACATCCGATTTTCTTCCGTTTTAATGGTGAAGGGGATACGGACTTGTTTGCCATTGAATCCTTCCAATTTGAATAAAAAAGAAGAAGGTGCAAATCCATTCGGATATGCACCTTCATTTCTTTTGAGATAAACACAGGATTAAGCTTCAGCATCATCTTTGTGAGTTATTTGGGCATTCTCTTGCTTGTCGCCAGGCATTCGGCAAAATAATCGAGTTGTTTTTCAATGCATACCCCGCAAAAATCTAACTGAGAATTGAAATCACTGAAACGATTGGGATGATTATCCCTTTGTAAAGTAAATGTTTATATTTTTTATAAAAAATATTCAACAAAACGCATCAGTTTACTAAAATTAATGTATATTTGTTCGTTTTTAACGAATAGAGAAACGTAGAATAATTATTAAACACAATTTTATAATATGATCAACGAAAATTATGAAGCTCCACAAGTCGAGGTAATCGAAGTGGAAGTAGAGAAAGGATTTGCAGTGAGTGAACAAACAGAAGTTCTTAATGGTGGTGAAACATGGGAACAATAAAGGGATTAAAAAGATGAAAAAGCTTTATTTATTAGCTGCTGCCTTGTTGACATTCGCAAGCTGTAGCAACGAAGAAGAAATCTTGAACGATATTCAGCAAAATGATTATCAACGCATTGCAGCAATTATCGAACAAGGTGCAACCGATTCGCGTGGAGCCATCGATGCTAACAATACATTCAGTTTTTTTGATGGCGAAGTGATTCGTATCTTTGTGGATGACCCGGATATGCCTTCCTATGATTATAAGTATGATGGCGGATTCTTTGTCCCTATAGATGCAGAAATCCCTGCAGGTACCACCATTTTAGGAGCCTATTATGGCGGATCTTCTGACGAAGAAGTCGAACATCCCTATGCAACCGGTTCATTAGAAAGTAACACACTCAATATCGGTTTGCCACAGAATACTAAATTCGTTGACTACCCAAACCACAATGTGATGCTCCCATTATGGGGCGAGCTCAACGGTAACGGTTTGTACTTCAAGCATTTGGCAGGTGTTTTGCGAGTGAACATGTCTAATTTGCCAGAAGATTACGAAGTGCTGGCCGTACATTCTTCAAACCCCATGTCCGGTGATTTCGTTGTACAGGATATCACCGTAGATGAACCTTGCATGGAAGGCACAGGAAGCGGTGAAAATGCAGAGGGCCTAATGACCATCCAATTCCCAGCGACTACAGCCAACACAACAGACAAGACTCTGTACATTCCGCTACCCGTAGGAACCTACCAAAACATTCAGGTATTGGTATCTAAGGATGATGAGGATTGTGCTGAAGGAAATTACAACGAAGCCATTACTTTGGCTTATTGGGAAAATAAGGAGGTAGAGCGTGCTACCATTTATACCGCTAATTTGGATTGCAATCAAAAGAAGAACAATCTGGCTCTGATTAAATCGGTTTTTGCCAATGGCGGTTATTTGACATTGACCGAGGATGTTATTTTGGACGAGCCTCTGACGGTAGCTAACGGTAAGACAGTTAAGTTGAACTTGAACGGCTTTACCCTGACCACTAGCGGTTCTAGCCCGATTAGTACATATGCTGTTGTATCCGAAAAATGTGACATTACCAATGAAGGTACATTGATTATCCAGGATGGTACCATCCAATCAGAAAATATCGCTATTATGTCAACAGGCAACCTCAAGCTCGATAATTGTGATGTATCTACCAGCAGCAACAAAGACAATACCATTAAAGTAACCGGAGGTACATTCGAAGCAGAAGATAGTAAGTTGACCAATACAGCTACGAATTCAGACGGCAATGAACATTATGTACTCTGCATCGAGAATGCAGTAGCCAAACTTTATGAATCAGTAGAAATTCGCAGCGATAACATGGGGGCTATCTATGTAGCAGGTAACAGTACTTTGAGCATCGATGGAGGTACTTATAGAGCCGGAGACTTCTATCCATTGAGTATTATTGGCTCAACCGTAGACTATACCGGCAGTGCAACCTTCTATCAGGCTCCTGGTAATAATGTCATTATTAATGCTACAGCAGGCTCTACGCTCAATGGCGAAACTCTTGCATCCGATACTTCCATCAAATGTATCTCTACATTGGCCGAACTGCAAGCAGCATTCAGCAACGGAGGTATTTACAAACTGGTTGAAAATATCTCGTTGGATGCTCCTTTGACATTAGCATCGGGAAAATCATTGAACCTTGATATGAGCAATGGAAGTTTAGTTACAACGGTGGAATTGGACCATATCATTATCAACGAAGGAACATTGACCCTTAAAGATGCAGTAATCGAAACAGCCAAAACAGCCATTTGGTCTAAATCGGGTAAGCTTACTCTTAAATATTGTGGTTTAATAACCACAACCAATCGAGTGAACGCGTTAACAGTAACCGGTGGTACACTCATGGTTGAAGGCGGAACTTTCATGAATAATGTCTCCCCAACTGATGGGGAAGCCCCTGAATATGTCATCAGCTTGAAGGATGTAACGGATGCCCAAATCAAGCAAGCTGAAATACATGGTAACATGTCAATGGGAGGTATCAGTGTGGACAACAGTGTCTTGAATTTAATCGAAGGTAACTGCATAGCCGAAAAATTCTATGCAATTTACCTGACCAATGCCTCGAAACTTACATACGATATGACCAACATTTCTAGTCCGATGGCTGGTGCTCATATCTTTGCTTCGGAAGGCTGTACGGTCAACGGAACATTGTATAATGCAGATGAATCCCTTATGTGGTAAGTCCACTTAACTTACTATACACACAAAGCCTTGCCATTCATTGCTAATAGCAAGGCTTTGCTTTTCTCCAATTATAAGCTCTGCGAGGTAGCGGGCGAAACCATTATCGTGAACCAGGGAGCCAGCAGCGTGGATATGACCCGAATCATCTCGCTCAATGCTTCGGCCAAGTGCTTGTACCAACAGCTGGCCGATCGGGAATTTACCCTCGAAGATGCAGCCCGGGTACTCGAAGAAACCTACCACATCGAACACGAACAGGCAAGGACAGATGCGGCTACCTGGGTGGAAGCACTCCGCCAATGTCAAATCATCGAAGGATAAAGCAACTGGGGGATGGAAGTGAATCTGAATAGAGCCGAACGGATGCTGTTTGCCTTGCTGAGAGCCTCGCTGCACCGGCTGGACGTGGACACCTCGTGCTTCGAAAGCATAGAAGCTAGCGACTGTAAGCAATGCTACCACCTGGCTTGCCTGCCCGATGCCGATGCCGCCCGTCTGTCCTGCCGCACCTTGTTCGGGGGGAGGAGAGATGACGTTCCATTTTAGAACCCCATGTACGATGTTCACACCGAAGGTGTTGGTAGTTATGTTGAACTAGCTACTAGCTAGTAGTGAATAGTGGTTTAGGTGCCCCCTTGTTATTCAGAGGAGCGGAGCGACTAAGGATCTCGGGTACATCCACGTTTAGGCTTCGCTGTGTTCTCGAGATTTATCGTAAGCTTACAACACAAAGATACAACATCGGGACACGGCTTGTCAAGCCTTTTCGGGGGAAATTTTCCCAGTTTTTTTCATTCGTAAAGGCCGATTTCCAAAACATAAAGACGATTGCATAAATATGC
>JAFQNW010000036.1 GCA_017420875.1 Bacteroidaceae bacterium | reverse complement strand
CCGACTTCGAAATCTATGGTTACGACTTTGAAACAACCGACCGCTTGGCTACCGAATTGCAAAGCAAACTTTTGCAAGTGAATGGTGTAAGCGAAGTAAACATCAGTCGTGAAGACTATCAGCCGGAATATCAGGTGGACTTCGACCGTGAAAAGTTGGCTCTCCATGGCTTGAACCTTTCTACAGCTGCTACTTATCTCCGTAACCGTGTGAATGGTGCCTTGGCTACCTACTATCGTGAAGACGGTGATGAATACGATGTGAAGGTACGTTACGCTCCGGAACACCGTACCAGCATTGAGGACTTGGAAAACATCTTGATTTATTCACCGACTACAGGTAAGGGTGTTCGTGTACAAGACTTGGGTAAGGTAGTGGAACGTTCCAATCCGCCGACCATTGAACGTAAGGACCGTGAACGTGTGGTAACCGTATCGGCTGTTGTCTCCGGTGCCCCAGTGGGTGATGTAGCTGCTGCCGGTAATGCCATCATCGACCAAATGGATCTTCCTGCCGGTATCAGCATCCAGATTTCGGGTTCGTTCGAAGACCAACAGGATTCGTTTGCCGACCTTAGCGTATTGGGTGTCTTGATTATCGTATTGGTATTCATCGTGATGGCAGCTCAGTTCGAATCCATGACCTATCCGTTCATCATCATGTTCTCCATTCCGTTTGCATTCTGTGGTATTTTGATGGCGTTGGCTATCACGGGCACTACATTGAACGTGATGAGTATGCTTGGTGGTATCATGTTGATTGGTATCGTAGTAAAGAACGGTATCGTGCTTATCGACTACACCATGCTTTGTCACGAACGTGGTATGTCGTCACTTCGCTCTGCAGTTGTGGCAGGTCGTAGCCGTCTTCGTCCGGTATTGATGACCACTTTGACTACTATCCTCGGTATGGTGCCGATGGCTATCAGTCAGGGTGAAGGTTCGGAAATGTGGCGTCCGTTAGGTGTATCCGTTATCGGTGGTTTGACTGTTTCTACCATCTTGACATTGATTCTTGTTCCGGTACTTTACTGCTCGTTTGCAGGTACAGGTATCAAGCGTCAACGCAAGGCTATGAAGAAGCAGCGTATCCTGAACGAATACTATCAGAGTCACAAGGATAAGATGACCAAGGAAAAGAAACAATAATATTAATTCTGATTTATGATTTATGATTTCTGATTCGTGTGTGTTTGCTTCAGAGGATTGGAAAATCATAAATCATAAATCAAAAATCATAAATCAGATTATGAAATCAGTATTTATCGCATTCGACCAAGCTTTCTACGAACGTATTATCCGTACGCTCGACCGCTTGAATTGCCGTGGTTTCAGCTATTTTGAACAAGTGCAGGGACGTGGAAGCAAGACTGGTGAACCTCATTATGGTAGCCACGCTTGGCCAAGTATGTGTTCGGCCATTATCACCATTGTGGATGATAATCGCGTTGACCCATTGCTCGAAGCACTCCATGCTATGGATAAGGAAACCGAAATGCTCGGTCTTCGTGCTTTTGTTTGGGACGTAGAGAAATCTATCTAATAAAATAGGTATACTTCTGTCATTCGACGAAGTTCTTCCTGTCGTGTCATTCTGAACGAAGTGAAGAATTTGTTTGCATCATATTTATGTAATCAGATTCTTCGTTTCATTCAGAATGACACTTTTTTTATAGATTTTTGTAAATGATGTGTGGGGCACGGCCATCCCGGCCGATTTTCCCTTCCTAATGCCATTTTCGCAACTCGCCGGCTGCCTTGGTTTTATCCTCTTCCATCGGCTCCCCACATCATCTTGTTTCTAAGCGTGTGGAAGAAGATGTGGTTGGGGCGTTTCACGACCTTGATTTGGTAGTCGGCCTTGCGGATGGTGAGGCGACTTCCTTCGCGACAGGTCTCGCTTCGTCCGTCGATGGCAACCAGGAAGTTGTGGCTTCGGCTTTCTACATCGAGTGTGATTTCCCAATCGTCGTTGATGACAATGGGGCGGACGTTGAGGCTATGAGGAGCTACCGGGGTGATGGCAATGGTGTTGCTATGAGGGACAATCACCGGGCCACCCACACTTAATGAGTATGCTGTTGAACCGGTAGGAGTGGCAATGACCAATCCGTCGGCCTGATAAGTCGTGAGGTAAGAGCCGTTGATGGACGTGTGGATGGTAATCATCGAGGAACTGTCGCGTTTCAAGATGGCTATTTCGTTCAAACCGAACGGATTACCCTTTAATGGTTGCCCGTTGCTGAAGGCTTGGAGTACACTTCGGTCTTCTACCTTATAATTATGGTTATAGATGTCTTCGAACGTTTCTTCCATCTCTTCCGGCGATACATCGGCCAAAAAGCCCAAACGACCGGTATTAATCCCCAGAATAGGAATGTTCTTGTTGCCCACATGGCTGGCTGCTTTCAAAAAAGTACCGTCACCTCCCATGCTTAGCACCATGTCAGCATCAAAGTCATTGTCGTCGAAGACTCCTGCAACTTGTATGTCCAGATGTTGCTCTTGGGTGAGGAATTGATGGAATTCGCGGTTGATATAAACTTCTGCACCCCGATTTTTCAACAGGGTCAAGAGGCGGACAACATGAGCCGATTTTTTGGCTTGGTAAGTATTTCCGAACAAGGCGAATCGCATGGGTTGGGTATTCATTAGTTTATTTTATATATCTTTTGTTTATCAAAATGAGTGACGTTTGAATAAAACGTGTTAACTTTGCAAATAATATTGCAAAGATAATAATATATTGGTAAAGATGACAAAGCTAAGTGTAAATATAAATAAGATAGCTACGCTTCGAAATGCCCGGGGAGGTAACAATCCGGATGTGTTGAAGGTTGCCTTGGATTGTGAAAAGTTCGGTGCAGAAGGTATTACGGTGCATCCGCGTCCTGACGAACGCCACATTCGTCGTAGCGATGTGTTTGCGTTGCGTCCCGCAATTTCTACAGAGTTTAACATCGAGGGCTATCCCAGTCCTGAATTTATCGACTTGGTCTTGAAGGTAAAGCCCCATCAAGTCACTTTGGTGCCGGATGCACCTGATCAATTGACTTCCAATGCCGGATGGGACACCAAGACTCATTTCTCTTTCTTGTCCGAATTGATGGATACATTCAGCAATGCAGGAATTCGTACTTCCATCTTTATCAGTACGGATAAGGAACTGATTGAATATGCCGCTAAGACCGGTGCTGATAGAGTGGAACTTTATACGGAACCTTACGCAACCTTGTATCCGCAAAACCCTGAAGCAGCCATTGCTCCTTTTGTCGAAGCTGCCAAGGTGGTTCGTTCGTTGGGCATGGGCCTGAATGCCGGCCACGATTTGAGTTTGCAAAATCTGAAGTATATGCATGACAACATTCCTTGGTTGGACGAAGTCTCCATCGGTCATGCATTGATTTGCGATGCCTTGTACTTGGGATTAGAAAAAACAATTGAAGAATATAAAAATTGTCTCCGATAATGATGAACATCTTTTTGCAGGCCAGTGCGTTGGCCGATACATTGGCCGGTGGAAATCCGGTGTTGACTCCTCTGGCTGGAGGTGAACCCACCATGAACCTTTGGGATATGGCTTTGAAAGGCGGTTGGATTATGGCTGTGTTGGCCTTGCTCTCCGTCGTATGTTTCTACATCTTCTTTGAACGTCTGGCAGTTATCCGCAAAGCCGGCAAGGATGATCCTTTGTTTATGGAACGTATTCGCGACTATATCCGCACCGGTGAAGTAAAGTCGGCCATCAATTATTGTCGAATCACCAACACTCCTTCGGCTCGAATGATTGAGAAGGGTATCACTCGTATGGGTCGCCCTGTAGCCGATGTACAAGCTGCAATTGAGAATACCGGTAACATCGAAGTGGCCAAGCTTGAAAATGGCTTGCCAATCGTAGCTACCATTTCAGGGGGTGCTCCGATGATTGGCTTCCTAGGAACGGTAACCGGTATGGTTCAGGCTTTCTGGGAAATGGCAAATGCCGGAAACAACATCGATATCACGCTCTTGTCGGGCGGCATCTACGAAGCGATGATTACTACCGTAGGTGGTTTGGTGGTAGGTATTGCCGCCATGTTTGCCTACAACTATCTGGTGACTCGCGTCGATAAGGTCGTCAGTCAGATGGAAGCCCGTACAATGGCTTTTATGGACTTGTTGAATGAACCCGAACAAAAGTAAACGGATATGGCATTGAAGAGAAGACATAAAATATCGCCCAACTTCAGTATGGCATCCATGACGGATATCATATTCTTGTTGCTGATATTTTTCATGATTACTTCAACCATGGTTTCACCGAATGCCATCAAGGTGTTGTTGCCACAAGGTAAGCAACAGACTTCGGCCAAACCGCTTACGCGGGTAATCATTGACAAACATCTGAATTATTATACCGCATTCGGAAACGAAGACGAAATGCCTATCGCATTGGAGGAACTTCCTTCCTTCTTGCAAGAATGTGCACAGAAGGAACCCGAAATGTACGTGGCTCTTTATGCGGACGAGGCGGTGCCCTATCGGGAAATTGTGAACGTGTTGAATATTGCTAACGAAAATCATTTCAAGATGGTGCTGGCAACCCGCCCACCCGAACGGAAACGATAACAGGTAAGGATGAAGAAAAACAAACTAACAGGTCTGGTAGGTACTGTCGCTTTGCATGCAGTCCTTTTATTGCTGCTTTTTCTGGTTGCTATCCATAAACCGATGGCACAAGAAGAAGGAGGCGTACCTGTCATGTTGGGAGATGTGCCTCAGTCGCAAGGAAATGCAGACCCTTACACCTTGACGGATGTGGACATTTGGGAGGAACCCGAACTTCCTACCGAAGTGCCCGAGCCTGTCCCTGTACCCGAAGTGGAAACCAAGGCCGAACTCATCACTCAAGCGGATGAGCCTACCATAGCCGTTCCTGAAAAGAAAGAACAGCCCAAACCGAAAGAAGTGAAGACGAAAAAAGAACCGGTGAAGGCGAAAGAGCAACCGGCGAAGCCTAAAGAAAAGACCGAAGCCGAAAAACGTGCTGAAGCCGAACGACTGGCTGCTGAAAAGAAAAAGGCTGAAGAAAAAGCTGCGGCAGAAGCTGCTGCTAAGCGGGTAGCTGGAGCTTTTGGCAAAGGAACTCAAATTGGTAATAAGGGAACAGGTACTACCGGAGCTGGATTGGAAGGAAGTCCTACAGGAAATGCCTCGGAAGGAAAGTCTACAGGGGTAGGAGGTTATGGTACTTTCGATTTGAATGGCCGTTCATTGGGCCCTGGAGGCTTACCACGCCCTGTCTATAATGTACAAGATGAGGGAAGAGTGGTTGTTACCATTACGGTAAACCCTGCAGGACAGGTTATACATACAAGTATAAACAAACGTACCAATACTGTAAACGCAGCCCTTCGGAAAGCTGCTGAAGATGCAGCTCGTAAGGCACGTTTCAATGTGGTTGAAGGTGTGAATAATCAAACAGGAACAATTACCTATTACTTTAAATTGAAATAGCTTATGAAAACCATTTTTGTATTCTTGGCAACAGGCTTCGAAGAAATTGAAGCGTTGACTCCGGTAGACGTGTTGAGACGTGCCGGCTTGGAAGTACAGACAGTGTCGGTAATGAATGAACAAATCGTAGCAGGTGCACATGGTGTGCCGGTTGTAGCCGATAAGATGTTTGCAGAAATCAATCCGGAAGATGCAGAAATGATTCTGTTGCCGGGAGGTTTGCCTGGTGCGACCAATCTGGACGAACATGCAGGCTTGAGCGAATTGATCATGAAGTTTGCAGAGGCCGGTAAACCATTGTCAGCTATTTGTGCAGCTCCGTTGGTTTTGGGCAATCGTGGCTTGTTGCAAGGAAAGAAGGCTACTTGTTATCCGGGATTTGAAACTTATTTGACCGGTGCCGAGTATACCGCAAACATCGTAGAGGTGGATGGTAATGTAATCACCGGAAAAGGTCCGGGTGCAGCGATGGAATTTGCCTTTGCAATCGTTGAGAAATATTGCGGCATAGCCAAGGTACAGGAACTGAAGCAAGGAATGATGATAGAAGGCTGATATGAAAAAGCATATCATCATTGTGGCAGGAGGTAAAGGACTACGGATGGGTGGAGAGATACCGAAACAATTTCTACCCATCGGTGGCAAGCCTGTGTTGATGAGAACCATTGAGGCTTTCCATCTGTATGATAATACCATTCATGTCGTTTTGGTCTTGCCGGTCAGCCAGCAAGCTTATTGGAGAGAGTTATGTAAGAAGTATATCTTCGAGTTGCCCCATGAAGTAGCCGATGGTGGAGAAACTCGCTTTCATTCGGTTATGAACGGTTTGGCGTTGGTCGAAGGGGAAGGCTTGGTTGGTGTGCACGATGGCGTGCGTCCTTTTGTCTCGCAAGAAGTGATTACCCGTTGCTATGCAGAGGCCGGAACGAAGAAAGCCGTCATACCAGTAATCGGTGTAGTCGAAACCGTACGTCATTTGGAGGGTACTGATAGTGTAACTATTCCCCGTGACCAATACAAATTGGTTCAGACCCCCCAAGTGTTTGACGTCGCTTTGTTGCAAAGAGCCTATCAACAGAAGTATACTGAGATGTTTACGGATGATGCTTCGGTAGTAGAAGCCCTTGGCGAAAAAGTGTTTTTGGTAGAAGGTAACCGAGAAAATATCAAACTGACCACACCGTTTGATTTGAAATTGGCGGAGATGCTGATTTGAAGATGTTCGATCTGAAAACTCGTGACATAAAGTATTTGCAAGGAGTCGGTCCTCAGCGGGCTGCTTTGTTGAGCAAGGAATTGAATATTGCTTCTTTGCATGACTTGTTGTATTACTTCCCTTATAAATATGTAGATCGTAGCCGTTTATATTATATTCATGAAATAGACGGAAACATGCCTTATATCCAATTGAAAGGGGAGATACTGAGTTTTGAGACGATTGGAGAAGGACGAAATCGGAGGTTGGTAGCTCATTTTTCTGATGGAACCGGTGTGGTTGATTTGGTTTGGTTTCAAGGAATCAAATATTTGATGGGTCGCTATAAAGTGCATGAAGAATACATTGTGTTTGGAAAACCAACCGTTTTCAATGGTCGAATTAATGTAGCTCATCCGGATATTGAACAGGCAAAGGATTTGACTTTATCAAGTATGGGATTGCAACCCTATTACAATACGACAGAAAAAATGAAGCGTTCTGGGTTGAACTCTCATGCAATGGAAAAGTTGGTAAAGAACGCTTTTGCCCTTTTGCAGTTCCCATTACCCGAAACAATTGCTCCGAAGATTATAGAGAAGCATCATCTAATGTCGCTGGATGAGGCTATACGTCAGATTCATTTTCCACAAAATCCTGAGTTGCTAAGAAAAGCACAATATCGATTGAAGTTTGAAGAGCTTTTCTATATTCAGCTAAATATCTTGCGGTATGCTAAAGACCGGCAAAAAAAGTTTCGGGGTCTTTATTTTGAACGTGTAGGTGAAACCTTCAATACGTTTTATTCACAGAACTTGCCTTTTCAACTTACGAATGCTCAAAAGCGAGTGATTAAAGAAATAAGGAAGGATATGGGAAGTGGGCGACAAATGAATCGTTTGTTGCAAGGTGATGTAGGTAGTGGTAAAACACTGGTTGCATTAATGTCTATGCTGATAGCATTGGATAATGGTTATCAGGCTTGCCTGATGGCACCGACCGAAATCTTGGCAGCACAGCATTATGAGACAATTGTGAACTTGCTTTTTGGAATGAATGTACGCGTTGAACTGTTAACGGGGTCAATCAAAGGAAAAAAGCGGGAACAAATACTGAAAAGTTTATTGACAGGCGAAACTCAAATCTTGATTGGAACACATGCCGTGTTGGAAGATACAGTCAACTTCTCTTCGTTAGGAATGGTTGTTATAGACGAACAACATCGTTTCGGGGTTGCACAACGTGCAAAATTGTGGAATAAGAACGCAACTCCTCCACATGTTTTGGTCATGACGGCTACTCCTATTCCACGAACGCTTGCCATGACACTTTATGGAGATTTGGATGTCTCGGTTATTGATGAGTTGCCTCCAGGGCGTAAGCCTATCCAAACGATCCATCAATTTGATAACCGACGAAATAGTCTGTATGCGGGTATACGTAAACAAATCAGTGAAGGCAGACAAGTCTATATTGTTTATCCACTTATCAAAGAAAGTGAAAAGATAGACATCAAGAACCTGGAAGATGGGTATGCACATGTTTGCGAGGAGTTCCCTGATTGCAAGGTCAGTAAGGTACATGGACAAATGAAACCGGCAGAGAAGGATGAAGAAATGCAACGCTTTGTCAATGGCGAAACTCAAATCATGGTGGCAACCACGGTAATCGAGGTCGGTGTCAATGTCCCGAATGCATCGGTAATGGTAATTGAAAATGCTGAAAGATTTGGTTTGTCGCAATTACATCAATTGCGGGGCAGAGTAGGGCGTGGAGCTGATCAATCCTATTGTATTCTGGTAACCAACTATAAATTATCGGAAGAAACTCGTAAGCGTTTGGAAATAATGGTGCAAACCAATGATGGATTCGAAATTGCTGAAGCTGACTTGAGACTTCGTGGGCCGGGGGATTTGGAAGGAACGCAGCAAAGTGGTGTTGCTTTTGATTTGAAAATTGCAGATATCGCTCGCGATGGCCAGTTATTGCAATATGTCCGTGAAGTGGCTTTGGAAATAATTGAACAAGATTCGCAGGGTACAGCGGTCGAGAATGAAATTCTTTGGAAACAATTGCAGGCCTTGAGAAAAACACATGTGAATTGGGCTGTCATTTCATAAAGAAATTTGAAATGTTAAAATATTAAAATGTGTTGTAAAACATTGTTTTGGGCAAAATATGCCTTATGGATGCTTGTGGCACTGATTTTTGTTAGGGGGAAAGGATATGCTAATTGAAAAATAGTTAAAAGGAATAGGCTTATCTCGGAGAAAAATACTACCTTTGAAAGAATTTTGGGAGAAGAGTACTTCATAACCTTATTAAGAACCTACTATTATGTTAGAAAAAACACTTGTTATTTTGAAGCCTTGTACCATTCAAAGAGCTTTGATTGGTGAAGTTATAAACAGATTTGAACGTAAGGGATTACGCCTTGCAGGTATGAAAATGGTTCAGTTGACTGATGAAGTGCTCAGTGAACATTATGCCCATTTAAGTGAAAAGCCATTCTTTCAACGTGTGAAAGATGCTATGATGGTTTGTCCTGTCATTGTATGTTGTTTTGAAGGAGTAGGTGCTATTGAAGCTGTTAGAATGATTACTGGTCCTACAACCGGCCGTAAGGCACCGGCTGGAACTATTCGTGGAGATTATAGTATGAGTTTCCAGGAAAATATTGTTCATGCGTCAGATTCACCCGAAACAGCAGAAGCTGAATTGAAGAGATTCTTTAAACCGGAAGAAATTTTTGAATACAAGCAATCAACTTTTGAGAACTTGTATGCAAATGATGAATTTTGATAGAAGACATAGATACGAATGATTTTTAAATGTATTAAAATAGTCGCAGTTGCAGTAATTGCCTTGATGAGTCAGAGTGTTTCTGCTCAGGACTTGTTGGCTAGACAAGCTCCGATTGACAAGAAACTGAAAGCAATAGACTCGGTTGCTTTAATTCGTCAGATTCACAAGGAAATGGCTGCTTATCCAGCATATAGCCTTTATCCGGATTGGAACAATGACAGGGTACATGCTTTTGGTAAAACAGTGGTTATACCAGATAGTTTCCGTATCGATATGACGGGTTTCTGTATGCCTACTTCCAATACTAAAATTACATCGAAATTTGGTCCTCGTCGTCGTCGTATGCACAACGGATTGGACGTAAAGGTCTATATTGGTGATACCATTCGTGCTGCATTCGATGGTAAGGTGCGTATGGTAAAATATGAACGTCGTGGCTATGGAAAGTACGTGGTGATTCGTCATGATAATGGTTTGGAAACTGTATATGGACACTTGTCTAAACAATTGGTTAAGGAAGATCAATATGTGGAAGCCGGTGAAGTAATTGGCCTAGGAGGTAATACAGGCCGCTCGACTGGGTCGCATTTGCATTTTGAAACTCGCTTCTTGGGACAAGCTATAAATCCAGCTTTACTATTTGATTTTGAAAAACAGGATGTTGTAGCTGATTCGTATTTATTCCAAAAGGGAAAGAATCGCTATCGTAGTGGAAGAACTAGTGCTATTGCTTCTAATGGGGATGTTCAATACTATAAGGTCAGAAGAGGTGATTCTTTGTCGCGTATTGCCAAGCGAACAGGTACTTCCATCGATGCATTGTGTAAGTTGAATAAAATCAGTCGTAGAACAACTCTTCGTATCGGTCAGGTATTGAGATGTTCATAAGAAAGTAAAAATATAACAAAAAGGCGGAAAGGTATTCTTTTCCGCCTTTTTTATTTATATATAAAAGGAAAATGTGTAACTTTGTTGGCCTATTCATCGCTTTCAGCCATGAGTAGTTGGGTAATTAGTAATCTGTAGCTTGAAAATATAGAATATTGGAAAATAATACGCAAAATAGAATGATAGGTGCTTCCGTTACGGCTTGTCGCTTTATCTTGGCACTTGTATTTATTTTTTCAGGCTTTGTTAAGGCTGTTGATCCTTTAGGGACTCAATACAAGATTCAGGATTATTTGGATGCCTTTGGTTGGGGGGGTATTTTCCCTGAATTTATCCCTTTTTTGATTTCAATCATGCTGGGCATGGTAGAGTTTTGTTTGGGGGTGTATCTGTTTTTTGGTATTCGCCGTCGGATAGCTCCTCGAGCTGTGGCCCTGATTATGACCATCATGACACCGTTGACTTTTTGGTTGGCAATTGTTAATCCGATAACGGATTGTGGTTGTTTTGGAGATGCTGTGGTGTTGACTAATTGGGAGACTTTTTGGAAAAATGTCTTTTTATGGGCGATGTCATTGTTTTTGTTGAAACATCGTAGACGGATTTTCCCTTTGGCGACTGTACGTTATGATTGGCTGATAGCCCTTTATGCATTCTTGTATATTTTTTGTGTGATTGTGTATTGCTATCGCAATTTACCGATATTTGACTTTAGGCCCTATCATATTGGTGCTGATATCCGTAAGGGGATGGAAATCCCTGAGGGAGAAAAGCCGACTGAGTATGAAACTCGTTTTATACTTGAAAAGAATGGCATAAAGAAAGAATTTACATTGGAAGAATATCCGGATAGTACCTGGACTTTTGTTGATTCAAAAACGGTGGTGAAAGAAGAGGGGTATGAACCGCCTATTCATGACTTCTCGATACTGCGTAGTGAAGATGGAGAAGATATTACTGAACAAGTCTTGTCAGATAGCAATTATTCATTCTTGCTGGTCTCGCATCAGTTGAGCTTGGCAGATGATAGTGCAGCTGATTTGATAAATGACTTGTATGATTATAGCTTGATACATGGATATGCATTTTATTGTTTGACTTCTTCATCTGACGATGATATTTTAGCTTGGCAAGATAAAACAGGAGCGGATTATCCTTTCTGTGTCATGGATAATATAACCTTGAAGACAATGATTCGTTCTAATCCAGGTTTGTTGCTGTTGAAGAATGGGGTGGTTGTCAATAAATGGAGTATGAATGAATTGCCGGAAGAAGAACAGCTGTCTGCTCCGTTGGATGAATTATCAATCGGTACAATCGATGAACGTTCGTCTGTCTATGTAACGCTTGTGGTTGTTTGCTGGTTTGTATTTCCTCTGTTCCTCATGTGTGTGATGGATCTTTATTGGGAAAAGCTACGTAGACGTCAAGGGATATTGGGAAATAAATAATTGTATATAATAGTATTAACCTTTTAATAACAAACAAAATGAGAAAGAACATTGTTGCAGGAAACTGGAAAATGAACAAGAACCTTCAAGAAGGTATTGCTCTTGCAAAGGAATTGAATGAAGCTTTGACTGCTGATAAGCCAAATTGTGACGTAGTAATCTGTACTCCGTTTATCCACTTGGCTTCTGTGACTCCAATCGTTGACAGTGCTATCATCGGTGTTGGTGCAGAAAACTGTGCAGATAAGGTTTCTGGTGCTTACACAGGTGAAGTTTCAGCTGAAATGGTTGCTTCTACAGGTGCTAAATATGTAATTTTGGGTCACTCAGAACGTCGTTCATATTATGGTGAAACAGTTGAAATCTTGGAAGAAAAGGTTAAGTTGGCTTTGGCTAACAACTTGACTCCTATTTTCTGTATCGGTGAAGTATTGGAAGAACGTCAGGCTGAAAAGCAAAATGAAGTGGTTGCTGCTCAGTTGGCTTCTGTTTTCACTTTGTCTGCAGAAGATTTCGG
>JAFQNW010000035.1 GCA_017420875.1 Bacteroidaceae bacterium | reverse complement strand
TAGATTTTCCAACATAATCACCAACCGAAAGCTTTAGCGTCCGACATCCATTTACCTTGAGCACGGAGCACCTGCTCCACCACATCGCGACCACATCCGTATCCTCCGTCACGGTGGGAAATATAGATGGAAATCTCCTTTATTTCCGGAGCCGCATCGGCCGGACAGCACGGGCATCCACAACGCTTCATCACCTCATAATCGGGAATATCATCTCCCATATACAATATTTCGTCATCCTGCAAGCCATATTTAGCTTTAAACGCCTCATAGACATTCAATTTTACAGATGCACTCATATATACTTCCCTAATGCCCAAGCCTTCAAAACGTTTACGCACAGCCTCCGTATTCCCTCCGGTTATAATCGCCACGATTAGGCCACATTTCACGGCAAATTGCAAAGCATAACCATCCTTAATGTTTACCGTACGCATAGGCTCTCCATCGGGATGCAACAAGATTGTTTCACCACTCAACACTCCATCCACATCAAACACTACGGCTTTTATTTTCTTCAAATCATAGTTTATCATATTCCTTTATTTGATGAATGCTTTGACTTATCTTTTCGTAAAGTTCATGAAGGACAGGTTCATCAGCCAATAAGTCCAAATGACTTTGCATCACGTTCTCATCATTGCGAATCGCAGGGCCTGTTTGAGCCTCTTGTGGAGAAAGCTCATGCACCTTCCGCGATGTTTCGTCTATCAACGGCAACATGGATTCGAAAGGCAATCCTTTTTGCTTGAGCAAATAGGCACTCAAGGCGTACATGTGATTGGAAAAGTTACAAGCAAACACGGCCGAAAGATGTAAATATTTTCGTTGTTCGGAAGTAGCTTCGTAAACCTTCGGACTTAGCATGCCCGCCATACCTTTCAGCATTTGCAAATCCTCATCATTGCTTGCTTCCACAAAAAAGGATACTTCAGCCAAATTCACCTTTCTTTGCTTTGAAAATGTTTGCATGGGATAGAGTACCCCATAACGAGCAACCGCATCTTTCCACATAGACATTGGCAGACTGCCTGCCGTATGTACAAACAAGGACTTTTCCCTACCTTTTATAATATAAGGAAGCAAGTCTTGAAAAGCAGAGTCCTTCAAGGCTACGATATACACATCGGCTTCAGAAGTGATTTCTTCCAAAGCAGTCGTATAAGGCACTTTCAGCAAACCGGCCAATTCGGAAGCCGATTTTTGAGTGCGACTATAAATCTGTAATATCTGGCATCCGCTTTGTTGCAATCCCATTCCTAAATGAGTAGCAACATTTCCGGCACCAATCAATACAATTTTTTTACTGTCCTCCATATTTGTTTATATGTACTTTTTCCCATTGCAGGTGTTCTTCATTGAAAGGTTTTCTCTGCATCCCCTTATGACCAACGGCTACGATGGAAAGCACTTGCATTTGCAAAGGAATATCCAACACATCACGAACATATTCGTCCGACGGAGTTCCATCGGCGGTCAATCTTTCACGCACTTGTATCCAGCAACTTCCCAAGCCCAAATCTTCTGCTTGGAGCTGAATCATGATGGAAGCGATGGCAGCATCTTCTATCCATACATCGCTGGCCAAAGGATCGGCAAGGACCACAATGCCCAAAACGGCTTCGGCCAAAAAGGAGGAAGCCATTTGCTTGCACTGAGACAATTTTTGTAACGTTTCCTTGTCATCTATCACCACAAATTGCCAACAGTTCGTCCGTTTGGAGGAAGGCGACATCAAGGCTGCTTTCAATAAAGCCACCACTTCTTCTTGAGACAATTCCTCGTCTGTGAACTTTCGCATGCTGCGTCTGTTCTTTATCAAGTCACTGAAATTTTCCATATCTGAATTCATTCCTATTTTCTCCACAAATATACAATATGAACGGTAAATCATAAACAAAAAATACGTAAATTTGCAATAATGAAGCCTATTCGACTCATGACCTACCGTGCCGGAAGCCAGTTGCCTCCCCTGCCCGGGAAAACTCTTCAACACTCCGACGAACTGTTTCATATTTATGAGCAGACTCCTGGCTATGCCCCTATCCTGATTGTTGCATCGGTAGGCGAACGTCCTATTGCCAAACTCCTTGCGGTTATCCGCAAAAGTGTGCGACGGTTTCCCCCTTCGTTCATCAAGCGATGCGAGGTGTACGGAAATGGCGAATACTTTACAAACGACATCAATCAAGAAGAGTTGTTTGGACAGATGCTAACTCGTCTGACCGAGGAAGCCTTGCAACATACATTCCTCATCGAATTCAGAAATCTGCCTTCAGGACTTTTCGGTTACAAACATTTCCGAAGGAACAACTATTTCTCCATCAACTGGTTACGAATATACAATTCCCTGCATAGTCTTCCTCCGGAAGAACGTCTGGACGCTTCGCACCGCCGAAAAATAAGACATGCCATCCAGCGAGGAGCCTATACTCAAGTGGCAGAATCAGAAGAGGAAATCAAGACTTTCCTTCAGATTCTCAAAAGGAGTTATTCCTCCAAAATCAGGAAGCACTTCCCTGACCTGCACCTCTTCCATTTGCTCATGAGGCAACACCCAAACAAAGATATTGCCAAAATTTTCCTTGTAAAATACAAGCAGAAAATCATTGGCGGATCGTTTTGCATGTTCTCCGGCGAAAACGCCTATCTATGCTTCTCGGGCGGGATGCGAAAAGCATACGCCCTACTTCACCCCAATTTGTTGGCTATTTGGGCCGCCATTACCCATGCAAAGGCACAGGGTTACCAGCACTTTGAGTTTGCCGACACCGGACTTCCATTCAAGAAAGCCGGATACCGGCACTTCATTCTTAACTTTGGAGGCAAGCAAACAAGTACTCGCCGGTGGTTTCGTTTCCGCTGGTCATGGCTCAACAACTTATTGAGTTGGTTTTACAGATAATCTTTCAAGCCATCCCACAAATACGCGAAGACGTTTTTTAAAAACGCCTTCACGTTTCATCCCAAACGTCAGCACGTTTTAGTAAAACCTATTCTCATCTTCGAAAAAACAAAAATATAATTGAGGAAATATTTCTTTATTTTATTCAAATTTATTTTCTTTGTACCTTAATTATAAAAGAACTAACATAAAAGAACTTTTTAAAATTATACTATTATGAAAATCTCACACATCGAACATTTAGGTATCGCTGTGAAGAGCATCGAAGAAGCTCTCCCTTATTACGAAAACGTGTTGGGCCTGAAGTGCTACAACATTGAAACCGTAGAAGATCAGAAAGTAAGAACTGCCTTCTTGAAAGTAGGCGACGTAAAAATCGAACTCCTTGAGCCGACAAGCCCGGAAAGCACCATCGCCAAGTTCATCGAAAAGAACAATGGCAACGGTGGCATGCACCACTTGGCTTTCGCCGTAGAAGATGGCGTAGCAACTGCTTTGACCGAAGCCGAAGCTACCGGAATCCGCCTCATCGACAAGGCTCCACGCAAGGGTGCTGAAGGCTTGAACATCGCATTCCTTCACCCGAAGTCAACTCTCGGCGTATTGACCGAACTCTGCGAAAATCCGAATAAGTAATTTCTGATTTCTGATTTATGATTTCTGATTCGTGGATGTTTTCTTCCACGATAAAAATGATAAATCAGGAACATGAACAAAGAAAATTATAAATCATAAATTATAAATCATAAATAGATATGAGCAATCAACTTGAAAAGATAAAAGAGCTTATCGACCGTCGTGCAGCAGCACGCATGGGTGGTGGTGAAAAGGCCATTGCAAAGCAACACGAAAAGGGCAAATTCACAGCCCGTGAACGTATCGCCATGTTGCTGGACGAAGGTAGTTTCGAAGAAATGGACATGTTCGTGGAACATCGTTGTACAAACTTCGGCATGGAAAAGAAACATTATCCTGGCGACGGTGTAGTAACCGGTTGCGGTACTATCGACGGACGTTTGGTATATGTCTTCGCACAAGACTTCACCGTAGCAGCAGGTTCTCTTTCAGAAACCATGTCACTCAAGATTTGTAAGGTAATGGATCAAGCCATGAAGATGGGTGCTCCATGTATCGGTATCAACGACTCGGGTGGTGCACGTATCCAGGAAGGTATCAACGCCTTGGCCGGTTACTCTGAAATCTTCCAACGCAATATCTTGGCATCAGGTGTCATCCCACAAATCTCAGGTATCTTTGGTCCTTGTGCCGGTGGTGCGGTTTACTCACCAGCTTTGACCGACTTTACTTTGATGATGGAAGGTACTTCGTACATGTTTTTGACAGGTCCGAAGGTAGTAAAGACCGTTACAGGCGAAGACGTAACTCAAGAAGAACTCGGTGGTGCAAGCGTACACTCAACCAAGTCGGGCGTAACTCACTTCACCGCTCAGACAGAAGAAGAAGCCTTGACACTCATCCGCCAGTTGTTGAGCTACATCCCTCAAAACAACTTGGAAGAAGCTCCATATTTGGATTGCACCGACCCAATCGACCGTTTGGAAGACTCCTTGAACGAAATTATCCCGGATAGCCCGAACCAACCATACGACATGTACGAAGTAATCGGTGCCATCGTGGACAATGGCGAATTCCTCGAAGTTCAGAAAGACTACGCTAAGAACATCATCGTAGGTTTTGCTCGCTTCAATGGCCAGTCAGTAGGTATCGTAGCCAACCAGCCTAAGTTCTTGGCCGGTGTATTGGACTGCAACGCTTCTCGTAAGGGTGCCCGTTTCGTTCGTTTCTGCGACGCCTTCAACATTCCTCTCGTAACATTGGTAGACGTACCGGGCTTCCTCCCAGGTACAGGTCAGGAATACAATGCAGTCATCCTCCACGGTGCCAAGTTGCTTTACGCTTACGGCGAAGCTACCGTGCCAAAGGTAACTGTAACATTGCGTAAGTCTTATGGTGGTTCTCACATCGTGATGAGCTGTAAGCAACTCCGTGGCGACATGAACTACGCATGGCCAACTGCCGAAATCGCCGTAATGGGTGGTGCAGGTGCTGTTGAAGTATTGTACGCTCGCGAAGCTAAGGAACAAGCCGATCCAGCTAAGTTCTTGGCTGAAAAAGAAGCTGAATACACCAAGTTGTTTGCTAATCCTTACAATGCTGCGAAGTATGGCTATATCGACGATGTAATCGAACCGCGTAACACTCGTTTCCGCGTTATCCGTGCATTGCAACAATTGCAAACCAAGAAGTTGGCTAACCCAGCCAAGAAACATGGTAACATTCCTTTGTAATCAAACTAAAACATAATCAATTATGAATAAAGTAAAAATAGGAATGCTTCTTTCTTTGGCATTGATGCTGGGTTTAACTTCTTGCGGAGAAAAGGAAGTAAACACCAAGCTGGTTTTGAACGAAGTCTTGATTGAAAATTCAAGTAATTTTCAAGATGACTATGGCGTTCACAGTGCCTGGATTGAAATATTCAACAAATCATACACAAGTGCAGACCTTGCCGGCTATTTGCTAAAGATGAGCAATCAGCCAGGCGACACTGCCACTTATTTTATTCCAAAAGGTGACGTACTTACAGTCGTAAGACCGCGTCAGCACTCACTTTTCTGGGCAGACGGACAGCCTAATAGAGGAACATTCCACACCAACTTTGTGATGAATGGAGCTACTGCCACTTGGGTAGGTCTTTACGACTCAGGAAAGAAATTGGTAGACCAAGTAGTGATTCCTGCCAGTGCATTGAAAGCCGACCAGTCGTATGCACGCGTTAGCGATGCTGCAACAGAATGGGAAATAAAAGGTGCCAGCACAAACAACTACGTAACACCAAGCACCAACAACAAGACTTTGGAAGGAAATGCCAAGATGGAAAAATTCCAAAATCATGATAGTGTAGGTATTGGTATGGCCATTACAGCCATGAGTGTAGTATTTACCGGACTCATTCTTTTATACATCTGTTTCCGTGCCATCGGAAAAGCATCAGTAAGCGTATCACGTAAGCGTGCTATGAAGACTAAAGATGTTACCAGCATGGAAGAAGCTAAAGAAAAGAAGTTGGGCGAAGCTCCGGGCGAAGTATTTGCAGCCATTGCATTGGCTTTGCACGAACATAACGACATGCACGACGTGGAAGACACCGTTCTTACCATTACCCGTGTAAAGAGAAGCTATTCTCCATGGAGTTCGAAGATTTACACTTTGCGTGAAACTCCCAAGAAATAATCAATCACCTTTTAAATAATAAGAATAATGAAAGAATATAAATATAAGATCAATGGCAATCCTTATAATGTAGTCATTGGAGACATCGAAGACAACATTGCCCATGTAGAGGTCAATGGAACTCATTACACCGTAGAAATGGAAAAGAAGCCTAAACAAACTGTAGCGGTAGCACGTCCACGTCCGGCTGCCCCAACAGCATCCGTTTCTAAGCCAAAGCCAGCAGCTTCTAAGGGCGGTGTTAAGTCACCACTGCCAGGTGTAATCCTCGACATCAAGGTGAAAGAAGGCGACGAAGTGAAGAAGGGACAAACCATCATCATCCTCGAAGCCATGAAGATGGAAAATAGCATCAATGCTGACCGCGACGGTAAAATTGCCTCTATTAAGGTTAGCAAAGGAGAATCTGTATTGGAAGGTACTGACCTCGTAATCATTGAATAATATGGGAGAATTTTTGAATTTCATATCAAATAACCTGGCCAACTTCTGGACATATACAGGTTTTGCCAATGCTACAGTTGGTCACCTGATTATGATTTTGGTTGGCTTGGTATTCATCTATTTGGCTGTAGCCAAAGAGTTTGAACCAATGTTGCTCATTCCTATCGGATTCGGTATGCTGATTGGTAACATTCCTTTCAACATGGAAGCAGGTCTAAAGGTCGGCATCTATGAAGAAGGTTCTGTTTTGAACATCCTTTATCAAGGTGTAACTTCCGGCTGGTATCCCCCACTTATCTTCTTGGGTATTGGTGCCATGACCGACTTCTCGGCTTTGATTTCCAACCCTAAGTTGATGCTCGTTGGTGCAGCAGCCCAATTCGGTATCTTCGGTGCATACATGATTGCTTTGGCCTTGGGCTTTGACCCGATGCAGGCCGGTGCTATCGGTATCATCGGTGGTGCAGACGGTCCTACTGCCATCTTCCTTTCTTCAAAATTGGCTCCAAACTTGATGGGGGCAATTGCCGTATCAGCCTACTCATACATGGCCTTGGTACCGGTTATCCAACCACCTATCATGCGTTGGCTGACAACCAAGAACGAACGTTTGATTCGCATGCAACCTCCTCGCGTAGTATCACACACCGAAAAGGTAATGTTCCCAATCATCGGTTTGTTGCTTACTTGCTTCTTGGTACCATCAGGTTTGCCTTTGCTTGGCATGGTATTCTTTGGAAACTTGTTGAAAGAAAGTGGTGTAACCCGTCGTTTGGCTGAAACAGCTCGTGGTCCGCTGATTGACGTCATCACTATCCTTCTTGGTTTGACCGTATGTGCATCTACCCAAGCTTCTGAGTTCTTGACTTTTGACTCTGTTCTTATCTTTATGTTAGGTGCATTGTCATTCGTTATTGCTACAGCTTCAGGTGTACTCTTCGTGAAGTTCTTTAACCTGATTCTTCCGAAAAACAAGAAGATTAATCCATTAATCGGTAATGCAGGGGTATCAGCAGTACCTGATGCAGCCCGTATTTCTCTGGTTGTCGGTTTGGAATACGACCCAACCAACTACTTGTTGATGCACGCGATGGGTCCGAACGTAGCAGGTGTAATCGGTTCGGCAGTAGCTGCCGGTATCTTGCTCGGATTCTTGATGTAATCACTTCCCTGACAATAAAAAAGGTGTTTCGATTGAAACACCTTTTTTATTTATTCCACAAAAACCGCGGTACCACTGGCCGTTACCATCAGCATGCTGCTGTTTCCTCCCACCGTTTCAAAATCCAGGTCTACCCCTACCACCGCATTAGCACCAAGTCTCATCGCATTCTCCTCCATTTCACGGAGAGCCGTATTCTTGGCTTCGCGAAGCACTTCTTCGTAAGACGAAGAACGTCCACCGACGATATCACGCACACTGGCGAAAAGATCGCGGAACAAGTTCGCACCAATAATCGTCTCACCCGATACGATTCCAAAATACTTAATAATTCTTTTCCCTTCAATATTGGGAGTCGTTGTTGTCAGCATATTATTTTTATTAAAGGTTAATATAGTAGCAAAGATAGTACTTTTTCATCCACCCCTACTATAAGTTTATACTTAAAAGTGCCTTCAGCCTTCAAACTATTTGATTCCGTGAGAATTACGATGAAGGCACCCTTTATGTTGCCTTCAAGTTGAGTTCAGCCATATTTCTATACCTCTTTTTGATTCAGAATCTCAACATGCTCCAATTCAGCAAGAAGACAGGCGGATAAAAACTGCTTTTGTCTAGTATAAAAATCGAATAGTTGAAGATAACTTTCCCGATTCTTCAGCATAAGAAAGTTAATCACAACTTGCGATTCGCAAATCACAAGTTATGATTGGCGAATCAAAAGTTATGATTGACGAATCAAAACTTTTGATTAACTTTTCCTTTTTCATTCGTTTGATTTTTCTTCTGCATCCTAAAAAGTTTCTAACTGCTTAATAAAAAGTTTTTTCCATTGTGTTGAATAGTAATTTATATGCATTTATAAAAATGGCAATAATATGAATGCATCAACAAGAGAAATACTCATTCCTAAAATAAAGGAATATTTTACTACCAATTCGAATTTTCTACGAGATACAAGCCCGGCGTTTCATTATGCATGCCGGGCTATTTTATATATAAAGCGGCACTTATTAACCGGCCAATGCAATTTTATCGATTCTAAAAGACAAAATGAATTATTCTCTATATTTTATCGTTTATAATCAATAAAACAACTTTCCTTGCAGGTGTTATCAATTACGAACGATATGGGAATATTAGTCAGACAGCATTATTTGCATCTGAGAAACTTCTTGATGCTTGAAAATTTGGATTGAGTCAAATAAAGGTAATTACGCCACCTTGCAGAATAAGCTGCTTAGTGGCGTAATTGTTGGTATAATGCTTATTTGCCGGAAGAATAATATTATTTCTTATAAGCAATCGTACCGGTTGCCTGGTTGGTTGGCATCACCAGCACCTCAGCTACTTGCATATACTCGGGTGCAGATGCAGCAAAATAAGCCACTTCGGCAATATCCTCGCCTGTCAATGGACGGATACCTTTATATACATTGTCGGCCTTATCCTTGTCGCCCCGGAAACGGATGACGGAGAAGTTGGTTTCCACCATACCTGGTTTGATGTTTGTAACCCGAAGTGGAGTATCTACCAAGTCGATACGGAGGCCATCCGAAAGGGCCTTCACCGCAGCCTTGGTGGCACAATACACGCTTCCACCCGGATAAGCAGCGTCACCGGCAATGGAGCCTATGTTAATAATGTGACCACGTCCACGTTCTACCATACCGGGCACTACCATCCGAGTCATCGCCAAAAGTGACTTGATGTTGGTATCAATCACAATATCCCACTCATCCAAATCACCTTCATGTTCTTTGTCCATCCCAATGACCAAGCCGGCATTGTTAATCAAGATGTCGATGGCTTGCCACTCTGCCGGCAAAGAAGCCAAAGCAGCCGAAGCATCTTTGCGGTTACGTACATCAAAGGGCAAAACATAACTTTGTGTACCAAACTTTTCTTTCAAGTCTTGAGCCAAGGCTTCCAACTTATCCGCACTTCTCGAATTCAAAATAAGTCTCGCACCTTCTGATGCAAACTTACGGGCACATCCTTCACCAATTCCGCTAGACGCACCGGTTATCAATACAATCTTATCCATCTGTTTTCGATATTTAATATTTTGATGCTGTAAAATTAAACGATTTCTGTAACTTTGCCGATAGAAATACGCATTAAAATGGAAATATTCAGCAGAATGATTGCCACAGCCCTCCATATTGCTGTGCATCAAGTAGAAAATACACTCTCACTCCTAAATGGAGGAGCCACCATACCTTTCATCAGCCGTTATCGAAAGGAAGCTACCGGCGGACTGGATGAAGTCCAAATTGGAGCCATCAAAGAACAATACACCAAGCTCACCGACATAGCCAAACGTAAGGAAACCATCCTCAAGACCATCGAGGAACAAGGCAAACTGAGTTCCGAGCTAAAGAAACGTATAGAGGCTTGTTGGGATGCCACTGAACTGGAAGACATCTACCTACCCTACAAACCCAAGCGAAAGACTCGTGCTGAGGTAGCCCGACAAAAGGGATTGGAGCCATTGGCTATTATCTTAATGAGCCAACGCGAAAATAATTTATCCGCTCGCGTACGTACTTTTGTTAAAGGAGAGGTTAAAGATGAAGAAGACGCCTT
>JAFQNW010000034.1 GCA_017420875.1 Bacteroidaceae bacterium | reverse complement strand
TTCTGCTCAACAACCGTATCTACGGTTTGACCAAGGGGCAGTACTCGCCGACTTCTCCGCGTGGTTTTGTCAGCAAGTCTTCTCCTTACGGTACGGTAGAAGATCCGTTCTGCCCGGCTGAATTGTGCTTTGGTGCTCGCGGTCATTTCTTTGCCCGTGCCGTAGCGACTGATGCTGCCGGTACAGTAGACATCTTGAAGGCTGCATACAATCACAAGGGTTCCTCGGTATGCGAAATCTTGCAGAATTGTGTAATCTTTAATCATGGTACTCACGAATCAGTATATACTAAAGAAGGTCGTGCTAAGAATGCTATTTATGTAGAACATGGTAAACCATTGCTCTTCGGCGAAAACAAGGAATTCGGCTTGATGCAGGAAGGCTTTGGCTTGAAGGTAGTGAAGCTAGGCGAAAACGGCATCACTGAAAAGGATATCCTTGTTCACGATGCTCATTGCGAAGACAATACCCTTCAGTTGAAGTTGGCATATATGCAAGGCCCTGACTTCCCGATAGCATTGGGTGTCATCCGCGATGTGGAAGCTCCTACTTACGACGATGGTGTGTATGCACAGATTGAAGAAGTATCGGAAAAGAAGAAATACCACAACTTCGAAGAATTGTTGATGACTAATGACATTTGGGAAGTGAAATAAAAAAGAAATGATATTTTTTCAGCAGTGTCATCCTGAGCAAAGCGAAGGATCTGAATACATTCACTTGATGCATTCAGATTCTTCACTGCGTTCAGAATGACACTGTTTTTTATCACATTATTCATATAAATATGATGAAAAGTTTAAGATTAATGGGGATTGGGTTGCTGGTTGTAATCCCATTCCTGACAATGAAGGCACAAAAGGCTCTGACACCTCAAGATTTACAGGCTTGGAAGCGTATTACAACCCGTGTTATATCAGACGATGGCCAATGGGTAGGTGCTGTATTTACTCCGTGGCGAGGAGATGCTGAGGTTCAGGTGTTCTCTTCTGCAGGTAAACAAGTTCAAACTTATAGTCCTGCCGGTGAAGTAATGTTTTCTGCTTCATCGAACTATGCATTAATTAAGAAAGTACCTGCATTGGCTTTGATTGATTCTTTGAAGTTGAAAAAGACAAAGAAAAATAGGATGCCGATGGATGAACTTGTTATTCGTAATCTGAAGAGCGGTTCAGAATGGACTATCGATTCATTGAAAGGCTATCGTTTGGCAGAAGAAGGAGAGTGGTTGGCTTACCAACGTACTCGCAAGGACTCTTCGTTGGTTGTGGCTTCATTGGATGGTAAAAAGAAGTATGTGCTTCCTTCGGCTTCAGTATACGGATTTGCCAAGGAAAAGGCAGCCCTCTATTTTGTGACCAAGGATACCGTAAAGGGTAAACCGGGTATGTATGTATGGAGAGCCGAGGCCCCACAACCGGTATTGGTGAAGGAAGGTAAGGGCGTGTTTGTACAACCTGCTTTTGATAAAGCGGGAAATAAATTAGCCTTCCTCTATACTGACAACAAGAAGGAAAAGGATTACACTTTGTCCTTGTGGATTTCGGAGAATGGAGGCGAATCTCGTGAACTGATAAATCGTACCACTGCAGGTTTGCCTAATGGTTGGGTGTTGAGTCCTAATCAGCCATTGAATTTCTCGGATGATGCTTCCCGTTTGTTCTTAGGTACAGCACCTGCTCCTTTGCAGAAGGATACTACAATATTGGCTGAAAATCGTCCGAATGTGCAGGTTTGGAATTGGGATGAACCAGTACAATATACCGTTCAAAACTATAATGTGAAACGCGATTTGAAGAAGAGCTATGCAGCAGTATATTGGATGAATAATAATAAGCTGATTCAGATCTCTGACGAAGAATTACCTAATTCGCAATTGCCTGTGAAAGGAATGGGGGATTGGGCAATTATATCTACTTCAAAACCATATTCTGTATCTTCTATGTGGGAAGGCAGAACTCGTTCCGATTATTATAAGGTCTCGTTAGCTACAGGCGAGCGTACATTGATTGCAAAGGCTGATTATACCAGCTATCGCTTATCACCTGCAGCTAAGTATGCAAGTTCTTATAGCCAAACAGACAGTTGCTGGTATGCTATCAACCTGACAGACAATCGGAAGATACGATTAACAACTCCACAATCTTTCCCTGCCTGGGATGAAGAAAGTGATTATCCGGATTATCCTCGTCCTCATGGTTCTGCCGGATGGACTAAAGATGATTCAGCTATTTTGATTTATGACCGTTATGACATTTGGTCGTTTGATCCGGAAGGAAAGAAAGCTCCTGTGAAATTAACCAAAAATGGCCGGGATAGTAAAGTCTCTTATCGTCGTATCAACTTGGATAGAGAACAAGAATATGTTGATTTGAGTAAGCCTGTAATGATGGCAGGTTTTAACGAAAAGGATAAGACAACAGGTATTTATCGTGCAAAGTTAAGTGCTTCGGAAAATCCTACATTGTTGGTAGGGGGAAGTTACAACTTTGGCAATGTTGTAAAAGCTAAGGGTGCAGATAAATACATCTATACGCGTGAAAATTATGAGGTGTTCCCAGATATTTGGGCGACTGATGCTTCTTTCAAAAAGAGCGTTCAGTTGACACAGGGTATTCGTCAGCAAGAACCTTATATTTGGGGAACTGCCGAATTGATTTCGTGGACATCCTTGGATGGAAAAGCGTTGGAAGGTGTCATTTATAAGCCTGCAAATTTTGATCCAAACAAGAAATATCCGATGATTGTGAATTTCTATGAACGTAATTCGGAAACATTGCATGCCTATCATATGCCAGAAGCTCATCGGTCTACGATTGACTATAGTATGTATTTGAGCAATGGATATATTGTATTTAATCCGGATGTACGCTATCGTGACGGTTATCCAGGAGAAAGCTGTTACAATTGTGTGATGCCGGGTATTTCTGAAGTGTTGTCTCGTGGATATGTAGATGCCAAGCGTATTGGTGCACAAGGACATAGTTGGGGTGGTTATCAGGTAGCCTATTTGGCAACACGTACCGGACTTTTTGCAGCGATAGAATCGGGTGCTCCTGTTGTTAACATGTTCAGTGCGTATGGCGGAATACGTTGGGGGTCGGGCTTAGCTCGTTCTTTCCAATACGAACATACACAAAGCCGTTTGGGAGCAACTCCGTGGAGTGATCCTCGACGTTACTATGAAAATTCTCCTTTATTCTTAATGGATAAAGTGGTGACACCTATATTAATCATGCATAATGATCAGGATGGTCATGTGCCCTGGTATCAAGGCATTGAATATTTTGTAGCATTAAAACGTTTGGGTAAACCTGCTTGGATGTTGAACTATACCGGTGAACCTCATTGGCCTACGAAGACTCCAAACAAGCTAGATTTCCAAATCCGCATGAAACAATTCTTTGACCACTTCCTGAAGGGTGAACCTATGCCAAAATGGATGAAGGAAGGAGTACCTGCGGTAAAACAACCATTTGAATTGGGTTATTAAGTCGATATTGTAATGTCGAAGTTGCATAATTGTTATACAAATTTAAATCTTTTGTTAATAAGGAAATATTTCTCTAGTATCTTCTTTTTTTTAAAATAAAACATTAAATTTGTAACGCCTTAATTAGGACATCATCCGTTTTAGGGCTATGAAAAGGCATAGAGAGTAAGAAATAATCAAATAATAACCCAATTAATCATTTAACAAATGGCAAATTTAGATTTAAGCAAGTACGGTATTACCGACGTGAAAGAAATTCTTCACAACCCTTCTTATGAAGTATTGTTCGAAGAAGAAACTAAGGCCGGTTTGGAAGGCTTCGAAGTGGGCAAGGAAACTGAGCTTGGTGCAGTAAACGTAATGACTGGTATCTACACTGGTCGTTCTCCTAAAGATAAATTCTTCGTTTATAACGAAGCAAGCAAGGAC
>JAFQNW010000033.1 GCA_017420875.1 Bacteroidaceae bacterium | reverse complement strand
CAGCGAGTACGTCGCTTTGACGCATCATCAAATACTTCTTACCTTCGAATTCCAATTCAGTACCGGCATACTTACCATACAATACGGTATCGCCTACCTTCAGAATCATTTCTTCATCCTTGGTACCGTTACCTGTTGCCACTACTTCACCCTTCAAAGGTTTTTCTTTTGCTGTATCGGGGATGATGATACCACCGATAGTCTTTTCTTCAGCTGGTGCTGGAAGAATCAGCACTCTATCTGCCAATGGTTTGATATTCATAGTTATCTTTTTTATTATAAATTTCTTATTAAATAAATCTAATTGATTGCACATAGTATATAGCGAAAAGTGTGCCAAGTTTGGCTTTATGCCTTTTTGTCAGTTCTGTCTGACATATATATGCTCGCGTCTGGCCAACCGAAGTTCTTTTTCTGCCGCATTGACCATCATTTGAACAACTTCGGCACAAACTTCAGCATATACTGACGCCAGTTGGCCCATAAATGTCCGCGTGAAGATTCATGATATTCATAAGGAACCTTCAAAGTATCCAAGCGTTTGAGGAAGTCCTTATTGGCTTCGTACAAGAAGTCGGTATTACCGCATGCTATCCAAAACAGACGATAACCGATTTCATGATATTTCTTCAACTTGCCATCCAAGTCTGCATAAGGAGGCAATTGCATATCGATACCGTTGAAGTTAATACCAGCCGAGAACATGCCTACATAATCAAATAAGTTAGGATGATTGACCGACACAAACAAGGTGTGGAATCCGCCCATCGAAAGACCGGCTACCGCACGTGCACTCTTTTCAGGGATGGTGCGATAAGTAGCGTCCACAAAGTTGACGATTTCAGAGAAAGCCATTTCGTAGGTACCTTTCTTATAACCAGGCAACTGATTGGTTGATACCGGTCGATAAGCCAAATTCTCTGAAGTTTCACCTGGAGCTGCTTGCTTGGAAACATTTCCGTTAGGCATCACCACAATCATCGGCTCTGCTTTGCCCTCGGCTATCAAGTTGTCCATGATTCGGGCTACATGACCCAATTCTACCCAAGCCAATTCATCACCCCCACTACCATGCAACAAGTAAAGCACGGGATAAGACTTGTTCATCTTTCCATAGAAAGGAGGCGTGTAAATCGAGACGCGTCTGTCGGCATTCAACTGGTTGGAATGATACCAAGTAGTAGTCATGCTTCCATGAGGGACATCGCGTACTTGATAATAATCGGCACATCCGTTTCCGATGTAGAAGATACTGAACTGATTTCCCACATCCCGACGCACAAACGGATTGGCAGGGTCGGTCACTACCACGCCATCGATATTAAACCGATAAGTATACAATTCGGAAGGAAGTACCGGAGTGGAATATTCCCAAACGCCATCTTTTCCACGAACCATCGTTCCTCTTCCATTGAGGGCTTCCCAGTCACCCATCACCTCTACCTTCTTGGCCTTAGGGGCATGCAGACGGAAAGTTACGGAATTGTCTTCGTTTATTTGAGGAGACACCAAAGCACTTGGCTTGGAGTGTACATTCTGTTGGGCATATACTGAAGATACCAACAACAATAACAAGAGAATTAATTTGCTTTTCATAATAGACTGATTATAAAGTTTTATAAATACAAAAATACCTTTTTCTTGCTAACCAACAAAAAAACTTGAATTTTCTTGCAGATTAGCCATAGTATCGACACTTTTGCAAGACATATCCAGACTGATATTATGATAGAAAAACAACTCATTCCACACATTAGCCCCCGTTTTTTGAACGAAGAGAAATATCGCCGAGGACACATCCGTATCATCAACGCCTTGCCCGAACGGAAAATTCTTGGATTGCATTTGCCTGAGATAAAGCAGGTAGCCAAACAACTAGCCAAGCAAACAGATGTATTAGATATTCTTCATGCTTTTGAACAAGAACATCAGGCGGAGCGTTTCCGGTTGACTTACGAAGAAACACTCGTTTGGGGACTTACCATCAATGCCTTGAAATGTCCGTGGGAAGAACGCCTCTCACTACTGAAACCATACATCCCTGTACTCGACAATTGGGCGGTGTGTGACTCCTTTTGTTGCAATGCCAAATGGGCTTTGAAGGTGCCAGCCAACGAATTATGGCAATTCCTCCAACCCTATTTCAAGAGTAAAAGAGAATTCGAAGTACGGTTTGCCCTCGTGATGTCAATGTGCTACCTACTGAAAGAAGCATGGTTGGATATCGTCTTCCATCAGCTAGAAGAACTCGATTTATCGACCATCCATTCAGAATATACCAACCTGACTTCTCCTTATTATGTACGGATGGGGATGGCCTGGCTACTCGCCACGGCTTTGGCCAAGTATCCCGATGAAACACGAAGTTTCGTTAAGGCCTCTTCGCTCACAGAGGACGTCAAACGCCTCTATGCCAGAAAGGCCAGAGAGTCTTTCCGGACAAGGCAGGTAGTACCCTACTGACAAGACACAAGTAAATAACCTGGGTTTCGCATAAAAAGAAGACAAAAATTCCTTTGTTAAAGGTCATTTTACTATCTTTGTAACCAATAATAACTAACCTTAAATCATAATATGGCTCCTTCAAATAACTTAATGATTGTCCGACACAGATTGTTGACCGAACTTGTCAAGTTGTGGAAGAACGGAAAACTGACCAGTCAGGACATCGACAGACTACCTTTGGAATTAAGTCCGAAACACTCTAAACATGCAGGCCGTTGTTGCGTACACAAAGAACGTGCCGTATGGAAATATAAATCACTCCCCCTCTTGGGCTTGAACATGGAAGATGAAACTGACGAATTGACTCCTTTGTCAGAATATGCAAAGAAGGCGATGGATCGTGCCTCTAACGGTAAGCCGAAAGATGAAATCATGTGTGTGGTAGACGAAGCTTGCTCGGCTTGCGTGCAGATCAATTACGAAATCACTGACCTCTGCCGATGCTGTACCGCCCGTCATTGTCAATACAATTGCCCGAAGGGAGCCATTCACATCAGTGCCAAAACCGGCAAGGCATGGATTGACCACGAAACTTGCGTAAGTTGCGGTATCTGTCATAAAAGCTGCCCTTACCACGCCATCGTGTACATCCCCGTACCATGCGAGGAAGCATGTCCGGTAAAGGCTATCAGCAAGGACGAACGTGGCATTGAACACATCGACGAAAGCAAATGTATCTATTGCGGCAAGTGTATGAACGCCTGTCCTTTCGGTGCTATCTTCAGTATTTCACATACCTTCGATGTATTGCAACAAATCCGTCAAGGCGAAAAGGTGGTAGCTATCGTTGCACCGGCCATCCTCGGACAATTCAGCACTAGCATCGAACAAGTATATGGTGCATTCAAGCTCATGGGCTTCCACGATGTCATGGAAGTAGCCGAAGGTGCTATGGTGACTACCGAGAAGGAAGGCCACGAATTGTTGGAAAAGATTGCAGAAGGCCAAGCATTCATGACTACCTCCTGCTGCCCATCGTACATCGAATTGGTAAACAAGCATCTTCCGGAAATGGAGAAATACGTATCGAGCACCCGCTCGCCGATGTATTACACCGCCCGCATCGCCAAGGAAAAATATCCTGAAGCAAAAATCGTATTCGTTGGCCCATGTATCGCCAAGCGTAAAGAAGCACAACGCGATGATATGGTAGATTATGTATTGACTTTCGACGAGATTGGTTCCATGATGGAAGCATTCGAAATCAATGTCGAATTCGTTGAACCTTACCACATGCAAGTGGCTACCGTACGCGAAGCACAAAGCTTTGCTCAAGCAGGTGGTGTTATGGGAGCCGTAAAAGCTTTCTTGAAGATGGAAGTAAACGGTATCCAAATGGCCGATTTGCACAAGAAGAACATCGCGACCCTCCGTGCTTATGCCAAGACCGGCAAGGTGCCCGCCAAGTTCATCGAAGTCATGGCTTGCGAAGGTGGATGTATCACCGGCCCTGCTACCTATAGTGGCGACAAGGGTAAGCGTATGATGGTACAGAACCTGGCCAAGTGGAAGAAGACTTATTAATAATGAGAAAACTTATCGATAAGCTACATAATGCACACACCCTGACCGCGGAGGAATATCGCTCGTTGTTGCTTTGCGAAGACACCACAACCAACAGCTATTTGCAAGAAAAGGCACAACAAACGACAATCGCCCGCTTTGGCCGTAACGTGTTCATCCGTGGACTTATCGAGATTAGTAATCGTTGCCGTAACAATTGCTTGTATTGTGGTATACGGAAAAGCAATACGATGGTTTCCCGCTACTCCTTGTCGCGGGAAACCATTTTGTCATGTTGTAGGGAAGGATATGCACTCGGCTTCCGCACCTTCGTCTTGCAAGGAGGTGAAGACCTTTCGCAAACGGACGATTGGGTAGAAGCAACCGTAGCTTGCATCAGAAAGGAATTCCCCGATTGTGCCATCACCCTCTCACTGGGCGAAAAGACCAAGGAAGCTTACCGACGTTTCTTCGAGGCAGGAGCCAACCGATACTTGCTTCGCCATGAAACGTTCAATGCATCCCATTATGGAAAATTGCATCCTTCGGACATGAGCCAAAGCCATCGTTTGCAATGCCTTGAATGGCTGAAAGAAATGGGCTATCAAACAGGAACCGGCATCATGGTGGGAAGTCCCGGACAAACCATCGACCATCTGGTGGAAGACCTGTTGTTCATCGAACGCTTCCAACCGGAGATGATTGGCATCGGGCCCTTCATCCCTCACGCCGATACGCCTTTCGCCAACGAACCCGCTGGAAGCATCGACATGACTTTGAAACTCTTGTCCATTTTCCGATTGATGCATCCCTCGGCATTGATACCTTCCACTACCGCCTTGGCTTCTCTATCCCCCGATGGTAGAGAACGTGGCATTTTAGCCGGTGCCAATGTAGTCATGCCCAACCTTTCACCTTCTTCCGTCCGTGAAAAGTACTCCTTGTATAACAACAAGGCCGCTTTCGGGAGCGAAGCTGCTGAAGGCTTGAAGGAGTTGGAAAAACAATTGGAAAGAATTGGATATACGATATCATATTTACGTGGAGACTATAATTATGTATAAACCCGAATCAAGAATAGCGGAAGAATTCATCAGTCACTCCGAGATATTGGAAACATTGGAATATGCCCGCGATAATAAGAACAACCGCCCTCTTATCGAATCGCTGATAGAGAAAGCGGCTCTTTGTAAGGGACTTTCCCATCGGGAAGCCGCCGTGCTCCTGGAATGTGAGGAACCCGACTTGATAGAACGCATCCAACATTTGGCCCGTGAAATCAAGCATAAATTTTATGGCAACCGTATCGTGATGTTCGCCCCGCTTTACTTGTCGAACTATTGCGTGAACGGTTGTGTATATTGTCCGTACCATTGGAAAAACAAGACCATCCATCGCAAGAAACT
>JAFQNW010000032.1 GCA_017420875.1 Bacteroidaceae bacterium | reverse complement strand
GGGTTTGGGATATTACTCGCGTGCCCGGAATTTACACGAAGCGGCCCGGACGATAGCCGGCAGGGGCGGATTCCCTACCACATACGAGGAGGTGAGGGCCTTGAAAGGGGTGGGCGACTATACCGCTGCGGCCATCTGCTCGTTTGCTTACGACATGCCGTGTGCCGTGGTGGATGGAAACGTGTATCGGGTGCTTTCGCGATGGATGGGAGTGGATACGCCCATCGATTCGACCGCGGGCAAGAAACTCTTCAGCAAGTTGGCCGATGAGTTACTGGACAAGCATCGTCCGGCCTTGTACAATCAGGCTATCATGGATTTTGGAGCCTTGCAATGCACTCCTTCACAACCCGATTGCCTCTCGTGTCCGCTGGCCGGAAGCTGTGCGGCCCTGCAACAGGGGCGGGTGAACGAACTTCCTGTAAAGCAGCACCGTACGAAGGTATCCAACCGCTATTTTAATTATATATATGTACGCACAAGTGGATGTACTTGGATTCGGAAAAGGAGTGGAAACGACATCTGGAAAAACCTGTACGAGCCGTTACTCATCGAAACAGAACAGGACATAACCGAAAACGAACACGAACTTTTGGAAAAACTTCAAGGCGTTTTTTCAGAACGTGAAGACGTTTTTAAAAAAGGTGAAGGCGTTTTCTTCCGTCCCCTCAAACGGAAGGTGAAGCATGTGCTTTCGCATCGCATTATCTGGGCCAACTTCTACGAGCTGATTTTGCCCGATGGAATGGATGCTCCTGAGGGCTTCCTGATGGTGCCCGAAGAAGAAATACATAAATTTGCGGTGCCGAATTTGGTTTATCAGTTTTTTTCGCTAATTTTGGAGCCTAATAATCAAAAAGTGTAAAGCATGTCAGTAAATAAAGTCATATTGATTGGTAATGTCGGAAAAGATCCGGACGTAAGATACTTGGATAGTGGGGTTGCAGTAGCTACATTCTCGTTGGCTACTACCGAACGGGGATATACCCTGCAAAACGGTACACAAGTGCCCGACCGTACCGAATGGCACAACATCGTGTTGTGGAGAGGATTGGCACAGACAGCCGAAAAATATGTACACAAAGGTGACAAACTATACATTGAAGGAAAAATCAGAAGCCGCTCTTATGACGACCAAAACGGAATAAAGCGTACCATTGTTGAAATCTTTGCCGACAATATGGAGATGTTGACTTCGCGTGGTGCTGCTCAGGCACCTGCTGCTGCACCTCAAGCAGCCCCGATTCAACAACCAGCCGACAATGCTTCGGATGATTTGCCGTTTTGATTGAAACCGATGTCTAACTAAAAATTCATTCCTTGGACCCTGACTCGTATTTATGCCGCTTGGCGGAAATGTTTGACGGTGTAACCGTAACTGCTCCTGGTACAGGAGAACTGGTGGCCATTGTATTGGCCGTATTGCTATTGTTTGCTTCAGGCTTCGTGTCTGCTTCCGAAATTGCTTTCTTTTCCTTGTCGCCCAGCGATCTGAACGACATTGAGGAGGAGAACCATGCTTCAGACAAACATATCAAAAGTTTGCTGGCCGACTCAGAACGGTTGTTGGCCACCATCTTGATATCCAATAACTTTGTCAACGTGACCATCATCATGCTTTGCAATTATTTCTTTGCAGGCGTGATTGATTTCGGTACATCCGTTGTACTCGAGTTTTTGGTCATAACCGTTGTGCTTACCTTCTTGTTGTTGCTTTTCGGTGAAATCATGCCGAAAATCTATTCGGCACAATATACGTTGAAATTCACCCGTTTTGCAGCTCCCGTCATCTCGGCTTTGAGAAAGGTATTCAGTCCTTTCTCCAACATGTTGGTACGTTCGTCAGTGCTCGTCAACAAATGTGTCTCGAAGAAGAACTACAACATCTCGGTCGATGAGCTTTCGCAAGCATTGGAGTTGACCGACAAGAACGAAATATCCGAAGAAAGCAATATCCTGGAAGGAGTAATCCGTTTTGGTGGAGAAACCGCCAAGGAGGTGATGACTCCGCGTCTGGATATCGTGGATTTGGAAATACAGACCCCGTTCTCGGAGGTGTTGGATTGTGTGGTCGAAAACGCCTATTCACGCATACCGGTATACGAAGACTCCCGTGACAACATCAAGGGGATCCTTTATATAAAAGACTTGCTTCCATACCTGAAGAAAGGGGAGGACTTTGCTTGGCAAAACCTGATACGTCCGGCATTTTTCGTGCCCGAAACCAAAATGATTGACGACCTGCTTCGTGACTTCCAGGCCAACAAGATTCACATCGCTATCGTGGTGGATGAGTTTGGGGGCACCTCGGGAATTGTAACCATGGAAGACATCATCGAGGAAATTGTGGGCGAAATCAACGATGAATACGACGACGAAGAACGCATGTACGTGAAGTTGAACGATACCACCTATGTGTTCGAAGCCAAGGTGTTGCTCTCTGACTTCTGTAAAATTCTGAAACTGGATGCCGATGAGTTTGAAGAAGTGGAAGGCGAAGCGGATACATTGGCCGGATTGTTGCTCGAAATCAAGGGTGAATTCCCTAAATTGCACGAAAAGCTGGACTTCAAGAACTACCATTTTGAAGTGCTTGAAAAAGATGCCCGTCGCATTCTGAAGGTGAAAGTCATCATCGGTAAGCCGATTGTGAAAGATGAATGACAATGGGTATAAATAATGGCAATATATCGACAATATAAACAAGGAGGCCTTACCGTAGCCGTATGGAAAGTAGAAGAGACGATAGAGCAACTACGTTCGATGTTTCGTGACTTTTCCATTTACGAAGAAGATTTTTCCCGTTTCTCGGCCGAAAAACGGAAGCAGGAATGGTTGGCCGTTCGGGCTCTTTTGAAAGAACTTTGTGGGGGCGAGGAAAAGGAAATCGGTTATGCTCCCTCCGGAAAACCGTTCTTGAAGGACCAAAGTGCTTATGTCAGTTTCTCGCATACCCGGGGATATGTAGCGGTGGCCATGCACCCTGATGCCGAAGTCGGAATAGATATCGAACAATATGGTATGCGTGTACAGAAATTGGCCTCCCGATTTATCCGAGAGGATGAAATGTCTTCCGTTCAAGCTGGCGATGACGTGTATGCCATGTTGTTGCATTGGTCGGCCAAGGAAACGATGTTCAAGCTGATGGACGAGGAGGCGGTTGACTTTTTGGAGCATCTGCGTATCTTGCCTTTTATTCCTGCCACATCCGGCGAACTGCATGCCGTCGAATCCAAGAGTGGGAGGGGACAACAATTTCGGATTCTTTACGATACACACCCTGATTATGTGTTGACCTATTCGTGCAAGGAAGTACGTTAGGCAAGATTCTTACGCAGGGTGAAGATAAATTCCAGTCCTCCTTTCGGGTTGTTCTTGGCAAAAATGCTTCCTCCGTGCAACAAGACTGCATTCTTGACGATAGCCAATCCCAATCCCGTTCCTCCTAGTTTCCGTGAACGCCCCTTGTCTACCCGATAGAACCGTTCGAACAAGCGTGACAGATGTTCGGCAGCTACGCCTACTCCCGTATCGGCAAAACTGAAGTAATAAAATTGATTGTCTTCACGGAAGCAGCT
>JAFQNW010000031.1 GCA_017420875.1 Bacteroidaceae bacterium | reverse complement strand
TTTTCAGAAGGCAAGTCTTCGATGGCAACAAAATCTTCAGTTTGTGGAGCAACCACCTCAGCCGGAATTGCTTCCTTTAAAGGTGTTTCTGCTGGTTTTTCATCCGAAACTGGTGTCTGAATGGTTTCTTCTACCTGGGTGTTTTCTTCAGTTTCTTTCTGTACTTTTGCCTTACGACCACGTTTTTTAGGAGCTGGCTTTTCTGCAGGTTTTTCTTCAGTTGGTTGTGCAACCGGAGTTTCTTCCACTTTCGGTGCTTCTACCTTTTCTTCCTTAGCAGGTACAGTTGACTTTTCGGGTGCTGCAAACACAGGTTTATTCTGAATTTCAGGTGTTTTGGCTTCCAGCTTTGTAGCCTTATCCTGATTGGCTGTATATACCTTGTCGCCCTCTTTCTTCACACTGATACGTGAACGTTTGCGTGGCTGACCTTCTTTTCCTTTTTCAGAAGTAGCCTTTTGAGTAGCTTTGGCAACGGCTTGCTCGTCCAGAATGGCATAAACCAAATCAACTTTTTGTAAGGATTCTGCATTCTTGATTCCCAACTCTTTGGCAATGGATTGCAGTTCCGACAAATCTTTGTCGTTCAATTGAATGATATTATACATATAGTATATTTATTAGTGATTTTTATCGTATATACATTAAACAAATCAAGAAGGACAATTCCTCATTGCATATAGAATAATGTATAAATCGGGATTATTTGATGTTTGAAAATAGTTATCAGAGGTTATAACTATTATTTGATGTGTACAAAAGTAGGCATTTTTTTGAAATAGTACACAAAAATCTTGTTTTTTTTCGTGCTTTCCATGCAAAAATGTACTAATTTAGCCAACAAAATAATTTGATAACGTCATTAAAGCTTATAAAAATGAAAAAAGTGATTTTTACAGAAAAGGCTCCAGCAGCCATTGGTCCTTATAGTCAAGCAATTGAAGCAAACGGTTTGGTATTCCTTTCCGGTCAGTTGCCAGTCGATCCAGCTACAGGCGAATTCGCCCCGGGTGGCGTAGCCGAACAAACCAAGCAATGCTTCGAAAACATCAAGAATGTATTGGCAGAAGCAGGCTTGACAACAGCCAATATTGTGAAGACTACCGTATTCTTGGCCGACATGTCCTTGTTTGCCGAAATGAATGCCGTATATGCCACTTATTTTGATGGTGACTTCCCTGCACGTTCGGCCTTTGCCGTGAAAGCATTGCCTAAGGGTGCATTGGTTGAAATCGAAAGTATTGCAGCCAGATAAATCCTTCACCCCATGAAATTCATTTCACCCGGCGGATGGTTCTCATTGGAGTATCCCGCCACATGGTCCGAATTCGAAGACAGCGAAGGTACATTCCTTTTTTATAACCCCAACAAGTGGGGTGGAAACTTCCGCATCTCGGCTTATCGGGATGCCTCGGCCGATTTCGGCAAGCAAAGCATCGAGTGGGAATTGAAGAACAATCCCACATCGGTTCTCGTTCAGGTAGGCTCGTGGAATTGTGCCTATTGTGCAGAGACCTTTCAGGAAGAAGGTACGTGGTATACCTCACACTTTTGGGTAACAGGTAAGGGTGACCTTTTGTTCGAATGCTCCTTTACCGTAGCCAAAGGAGGCGACCGCACACCGGCCGAAGAAATCATTCGCTCCCTGCAAATCAGAAGCGGTAAGGAAGGCCTAGAAATCATTCCAATCCGTGTATTGGAGATAGGCGAGGTGAACGAGGCCTTCGAATGGGTATCGACCACTGTCAAGAAGACACAGACAAAGGATTTCACTTCGCAGGAACAAGACATTGAGAAGTTGCAGAAAATGGTGGATAGCGGGAAATTCCAAGCCAACCAACGCCAAGCTTGGGAAAGCATTGGGCTCACCTTGGGTACCATCATCGAAAATGAAATGGACGGTATGAAGTGGGTAAGTATCATCGATGGACGCAAAGAATATCCTGCCTTGCAATTCGAAGATTATCTGGTCAATCCAGCTGCATTGGTGTGGGAGAAAATCAAGGCCAAGCAACCTTGCAACCTCAAAGCAGAGTACGCACACATCAAGGACGAAATGGAGAAAAGACTCAGCTAATAACGAACTAACATGATAGAATATACGCCAGCACGAATTTCCCAAACGTACTGGCGTATTGTTTTAAAGACGAAGAAGCTTATCAAACAGGCGAAAGCTCTTGAAAACTCGGCCAATCCCTTGCCATTTGAATAGAAATATGTAGATTTGCTTCCATAAATCCAATCTCTTTGACCGATGAAAAGAATATTCCTGACCCTGTCCATCCTTTTTGCCTGCATTACTCTCTCCGCACAAAGCCTACATCCGTGGCAAGGAAAACGAGTGGGCTACATCGGTGACTCCATCACCGATCCGAATTGTCTGACCGACGTGCATAAATATTGGGAATTCCTGCAAGAATGGCTTCAAATTACACCGTATGTAACAGCCATCAGCGGACGTGAATGGAACGACGTGCCCCGTCAAGCCCAACAAATCAAGGAAGAACACGGTGGGGAAGTGGATGCTATCCTCGTTTTTATGGGCACCAATGATTACAATAGCGGAGTGCCCATCGGCGAATGGTTCACAGAAACGGAAGAAAAAGTTTGGGCAGCTACTGGAAAGCCCCAACAAGAAGTCGTCCGAAAACGTCGCCATCTGGTTCTTACGAACGACACCTTCAAAGGACGCATCAACCAAGGAATACAATGCTTGAAGCAACTCTATCCCGACAAGCAGATTATCCTACTTACACCCATCCATCGGGCATATGCATACTTCGGCAACAACAACGTGCAACCCGACGAAAGCTATCAAAATCAATGCGGTGAATATTTGGATGCTTATGTAAAGGCTATTCTTGAAGCCGGAAGCATCTGGAGTGTACCGGTCATAAACCTACATGCCATCAGCGGACTCAACCCCATGGTGGAGGAACAAATCCAATACTTCAAGGATACCAAGACCGATCGCCTGCATCCCAACACCAAGGGGCAAGAACGTCTGGCACGCACACTGATGCATCAATTGCAGATGCACCCGTGCACGTATTAGTATCTAAATTATTTACGCTTTAAAGTATGTCCCAAGTCTTCTAGTTCGAAGAGTCGGGCTCTTTCAGCACCACCCGGCGAATTGGGAGCATGAAGCACGATACAAAGCTTTCCTTCGAAAGTCTTGAAAATCATGCCATGGCCACCATTCTCTTCAAAGATGAGGTTCTCCTGCTGAATCCATGGCCCTAACACCTTACCTGTAGCCGATTCGGCAATACCTACTGCATACGAACCGTTGCGGAAGCTCGACCAAATCATCAACAACTTGCCGGTTTTTGTACGATACAAGAAGCAACCATCAGTAACATACGTACGAGTCTTTGCCGGTCCGTTTCCCGAGCCTGTCGACCACTTGGCTGCCGACGCACTGAACAAACGAATATTTTTGCCCACAGGTTCAGAAAGGTCTTCCTTCAAGCGAACGATTTCCATTTCGCCATCCATCACTTCCACCCATTCGTGGCAATAAATCATGTAAGGGACACTATTTTCTACCCAAAGCGTACCGTCCAGACACATTTCGCCGATAGGAGTGTGGGGCAACTTATTTTCAAAAGGCAAGAAAGGACCTTCCGGCTTTTCCGACCAAAAGATTTGAGTGGCACGATGTGTAAAGACTGGATGTCCTTCCCAGTCACCTTTCCACTTGATATCGCTGTTCAAGGTCGCAAACAAGTAGTATTTACCATTATACTTATGCACTTCGGGTGCCCATACAGTACCGGTAAGGTAATTGTCACGGGGTACATCAAACACTCTTACCGGTGCTTCCCAATTCTTCAAGTCCTTACTCTTATAGGCTACCACGCCTCCAAAGGTCTTGCCATTCTCCTTCACACTCGACGAACTATACATATAGTACACGCCTTCTTCTTCAACAGGCAGGATAAAGGGGTCACGGATATTAATGTCATCCAATGTCAAGAACTTCTGTTGTGCCATCACCTGAGGACAGATGCATAAAGCTAACAGAAAAATGCATAATAATTTACGTAAATGTTTCATAACTTCTCTTTTAAAATTTATCCTTCTATTTCACTCAATTCAAGCCATCGCATGGTTTTCTCGTCAATTAGGTCGTTCAATTCAGGCAGACGCTTTGATTTCTCCGTCAGTTCGTCAACCGAAAGTGTACCGCTACAAAGAGCCGCTTCAATATCTGCCTTCTCCTGTTCAAGTTCGGCAATCAAGGTCTCTAATTGTTCAAACTCCTTCTTTTCCTTGAAAGTCATCTTACGCTTGTCATTCAAGCGTACACGATTGTTTTTTTCTTCCTTGGGCTTCTCCTGTTCTTTTTGATGTTGTTCCTTGGCATCCTTCCAATCACGATAATCGGAATAATTGCCCGGGAAGTCTCGAATATCGCCCTGACCATTGAATACCAGCAGATGGTCTACCACCTTATCCATAAAGTAACGGTCGTGACTCACTACGATGACGCACCCCTTGAATGCCTGAAGATATTCTTCCAGCACTTGCAACGTAACAATATCCAAATCGTTGGTTGGTTCGTCCAGCACCAGGAAGTTCGGGTTTCGCATCAGCACCGTACAGAGGTACAGACGTCGTTTCTCCCCACCACTCAACTTGTACACATAATTATGTTGTTGTTCGGGGGTAAACAGGAAGTGTTGGAGGAATTGCGAGGCAGTCAATCGTCGACCACCACCTAGTTCTATCACTTCGGCAATGTCTTGAATCACGTCGATGACCTTCATCTGCTCATCAAACTTCAGTCCTTCCTGCGAGTAATAGCCGAAACGAACGGTTTCTCCGATGTCCAGTGTACCTGAATCGGGCTTGTGTTCCCCCATCAGTATCTTGATAAATGTCGATTTACCCGTACCGTTATTGCCTACAATCCCCATCTTTTCATAACGGGCAAAGATGTAAGAAAAGTCGTCCAGAATCTTCACATCACCGAAGGATTTGTACAGATGGTCGGCCTCAAATATCTTTGAACCGATGTACGAGGCTTTCACATCCAGCTTTACCTGTCGGTTATCAAAGCGTTGTTTGGCTACCTTTTCCAACTCGTAAAAAGCTTCTTCACGGTAGCGTGCCTTATGCCCACGTGCCTGTGGCATCCGTCTCATCCATTCCAGCTCTGTACGGTAAAGGTTGTTAGCTCTAACAATCTCAGCATTGGTCGCATCGATACGCTCCTGACGCTTCTCCAAGTAGTAACTGTAATTACCTTTATATGAATAGATTTGCTTGTTGTCTATCTCGATGATTTCCGAGCACACTCTATCCAAAAAGTAACGGTCGTGAGTCACCATCAGCAAACTCAAGGTTCCTCTACGCAAATACTCTTCCAACCACTCGGTCATGTCGAGGTCCAGATGATTGGTAGGCTCATCCAAAATCAGGAAGTCAGGCTCGGTAATCAGTACGTTGGCCAAAGCTACTCGCTTTAACTGACCGCCCGAAAGATGCTTTATCTGTTGGTCAAAGTTGCGTATTTTCAGTTGGGAAAGAATCTGTTTGGCTTTTCGTTCATAGTCCCACGCCTTCTCTTGTTCCATTCTTGCCAACAGGTCCTCCAATCCCGGGTTTCCCTCAGTTTCCATGCACTTCTCATACTCTTTGATGAGTTGAACCACCGGAGTACCATGATAGAAGCACGCTTCGAGTACAGTCAATTCCTCGGGATATTGTGGATCTTGTTCCAAATAGCCAACCCTAAGATCACGTCGATACACGATACTTCCTTCATCATAGCCTTCCTTTCCGCCCAAGATGTTCAGTAAAGTAGTCTTTCCGCTTCCATTCTTGGCTATCAGACCAATCCGTTGCCCTTCGGCTACTCCGAAGCATATCTTTTCGAACAACAACAAATCGCCGAACGACTTGGTGAGTCCATCCACTTGTAAATAAGGATTTGCCATAATTCTTAGCCCTTGATACTTTGATTGATTTGGTCAATATAATCCAGAATTTCTGTACGTCCGATCTTCTTTTCAGATGATGAAACAAACACCGGTGGTAATTCCTCCCATCGTTCGCTGAGCTTCTTCAAGTAAGTATTCACATTCTCTTTTGCCTTGCCTACCGAAAGTTTATCAGCTTTGGTAAAGATGATGGAGAAGGGAACTCCATTCTCGCCCAACCATTCAAAGAATTCCAAGTCTATCTTTTGCGGGTCATGACGAATGTCGATGAGCACAAACAGATTAGTCATCTGTTCACGTTCAAGTACATAATCTTCGATGATTTTCTGAATCTTGTCTACCTGTTTTTTCCCCCGAGCAGCATAGCCATACCCCGGAAGGTCTACCAAATACCACTCCTTATTGACCAAGAAATGATTGATAAGCAAAGTCTTACCCGGTGTAGCCGAAGTCATGGCCAATTTCGGCCGCTTGGTAAGCATGTTTATCAAACTCGATTTACCCACATTGGAACGTCCAATGAAAGCATATTCCGGCAAATTACCTTTGGGGCAAAGTTCTACCTTGGTGTTGCTGATTACAAATTCAGCACTTTTTATTTCCATAACTATATTGTTTGCTTTTTAATCAATTTTCTTTTTCCCTACACTCAACAATGCCAATCCGGTAAACGTAAGCAAGCCATTGAACATTAGCATTTCGTATCCAAACTGATAACCAGTTGATTGATATACAACCCTATCAATGGCAAAACAGATAAAGGGCGATGCAATAGCTACATACGGCACAAAGCGATCACGTGGACGCCACTTCGTGAACAACCCAAATACAAACAAGCCCAGCAACGGACCGTAAGTATACGAAGCAATGGTATAAATGGCATCGATGATGCTGTCATTGTTGGCCGCCTTAAACAGAAGGATGAAGCCGATAAACACTACCGAGATGAAGAAATGGCTCCATTTGCGTTTCTTCTCAGCATCCTTGTCATCTGTACGTTCAATACCTAAAATATCGATGCAGAAACTGGTAGTAAGAGCTGTAAGAGCGGAATCAGCACTCGAAAATGCTGCAGCAATAATCCCAATCGTAAAGAACACAAGAGTTGCAAATCCTAAATGTCCTTCAGCAGCAAAGAAGGGGAGTATATCATCGCTCTTTTCCGGAAGTGTCAATCCGGTGTGTGAAGCCATCAAAAGCAGCAACACGCCCAATGAAAGGAACAAGAAGTTCACTGGCACAAACGACAGACCATAACTATACATGTTTTTTTGAGCCTCACGCAAGTTCTTGCAGGAAAGGTTTTTCTGCATCATATCCTGATCAAGTCCAGTCATCACAA
>JAFQNW010000030.1 GCA_017420875.1 Bacteroidaceae bacterium | reverse complement strand
GAGCCTCATCTTGCGTCATATCTTCACTATATCCTCCACTCGCTACTGCCTTATGTTCGGCAACTCGTACCTTATAATATTCTTCCAAATTCGACGAGTAAATGGCAATAAAGTTAATACGGTCGTACAGAGGCACCGATTGGTCCGCGGCCTCCAACAATACACGATAATTAAATGACAACCAACTAATATCGCGTTTGAAATAACTATAGTTGCTTTCCATAATTTGGTTAGGTTTGCCCAAATATAGTGAAAGGCTAGCGAAGAACAAAGAAAAACTATTCACTTTTTATTCAAAGCCGTCCTCTCTTTCCTTTAAATATACGTATCTTTGTGTGAATAAAAGAAGTTTTTATGACTAGAATTGGAATACTATCCGACACACACGGTTATTGGGACGATCGTTATCTGAAACATTTTGAGATGTGCGATGAAATATGGCATGCCGGAGACATCGGCTCGTTGGATTTGATACAAAAACTGGAAGCTTTCCGTCCAGTCCGTGCCGTATACGGAAACATTGATGGAGGAGACCTCCGACGCTCCTATCCGGAGGTGAACCGCTTTACCATCGAAGGAACAGATGTACTACTCAAACACATTGGAGGTTATCCGGGCAAATACGATGCTTCCATCCGACAACATCTTTTCGTCCGTCCTCCCCGATTGTTTGTTTGCGGGCACTCCCATATCTTGAAGGTACAATACGACAAGACCTTAAACATGCTATACATCAATCCGGGAGCTGCCGGTATTTATGGGTTCCACAAAGTTCGAACCTTAATAAGGTTTGCCATCGACAATGGAGAATTCAAGGATTTGGAAGTCATTGAATTGGCAGAGAAATAAGAAAGAGCAGCTTAAAAAAGCTGCTCTTTCTTATTTCTTCCTTTCCAGTTCCTGCAAACTTTCCAGTTTTTTGGTTTCCAGGAATTCGTAAATACCACAAAGGTGTTCCTTCACTTTCTTGTTGCCAAACTCATATACTTTGGTTACAAGGCCATCCAAGAAATCACGGTCGTGTGACACGACAATCAGTGTTCCGTCAAAGTCAACCAAAGCTTGTTTCAGGATGTCTTTGGTCTTCATATCCAAATGGTTGGTCGGTTCATCCAAAATCAAGAGATTGACCGGTTCCAACAAGAGTTTAATCATCGCCAAACGAGTGCGTTCTCCTCCTGAAAGAACCTTCACCTTCTTCATCGAAGCTTCAGGACTACCAAACATGAAAGCTCCCAGCAAATCGCGTATTTTATTACGGATATCTCCCTTTGCCACATCGTCAATGGTTTGGAAAACCGTTAAGTTTTCATCCAATAGAGAGGCTTGGTTCTGAGCGAAATAGCCAATCTGAACATTGTGTCCTAACGTCAACGTACCATCGTGGTCGATTTCGTTCATGATACACTTCACCAACGTGGATTTTCCCTCGCCATTCTTACCAACGAAAGCTACCTTGTCGCCACGTTCGATGGTGAGCGAAGCATTTTTGAACACTTCATGTTCTCCATAGGTCTTTCCAACCCCATCCATGATGACCGGATAGTTTCCGCTACGAGGAGATGGTGGGAACTTCAAACGCAAGGCAGAAGTATCTTCTTCGTCCACTTCGATAATCTGCAACTTTTCCAGCATCTTCACACGGCTCTGCACCTGAAGCGTCTTGCTATAAGTACCCTTGAAACGTTCAATGAAGTCCTTGGTTTCCTGAATCATCTTCTGTTGTTCTTCGTATTGCTTCTGCTGTTGTTCACGACGCTCCTTCCGAAGAACGAGGTATTGTGAATAGTTTACCTTATAATCATAGATGCGACCCATCGTTACCTCGATGGTACGAGTCGTAATACTATCTACAAATTTACGGTCGTGGCTAATCACAATTACTGCTTTGGCACTGGTAATCAAGAATTCTTCCAGCCATTGAATGGATTCAATATCCAAGTGATTCGTCGGTTCATCCAGCAACAACACATCGGGATTCTGAAGCAAAAGCTTTGCCAACTCGATACGCATACGCCAACCGCCACTAAATTCGCTGGTCGGTTTGCCAAAGTCCTCACGCATAAAACCAAGACCGAGCAATGCCTTTTCTACATATTCCTCGAAGTGTGTCAAATCGATGGCATAAAACTTCTCGCTCATGGTCGAGACCTTTTCGATGAGAGCCATATATTCATCACTCTCATAATCGGTACGTTCGGCCAGCTCCTTATTAATAGCTTCGATTTCGGCTTCCATTTGGTGAAGGTGGGCAAAAGCTTGCGAAGCCTCCTCGAACACCGTACGACCGTCTTCAGTCATCAAATGCTGAGGAAGATAAGCTACCACGCAATCCTTTGGAGCCGTAACCTTGCCACGGGTAGGCTGACGAACACCGGCTAAAATCTTTAATAAAGTGGATTTACCCGCACCGTTCTTACCCATGAGAGCGATGCGGTCTTTTTCGTTTATCTGAAAGGATATGTCACTAAATAAGGTGGTGCCGCCAAACTCGACGGTCAGTCCATCTACTGAAATCATATCTAATTATTTCTTCTTTAATTGTTTGTCAATAACCGGTTTAACCAAGGCTTCCATAATATAGTAAGAATCTGGATAAGGGTGTACACCATCCTTGCTCAATTCGTCTTTCATACCACCATCAGGCTTACGCATTTCCTTGTTGTAGTCTACGTAAGGAATCTTGTTAGCATCGGCATAAGCCTTGATAGCCTTGTTCAATTTTTCAATCTTATCTACCGGATTACCAACTTCAGGTCTCCAACTGAAACGATCGTGAGGAAGCACCGATGTCAAGATAACCTTGATACCGTTGGCACGAGCCACTTCTGCCATCGACTTGATGCAACCCAATGTGTACGAGAAGTTATATTTACCGGTGTTTTCAGCGATATCATTAGTACCCGCATTGATAACCACAACGTCAGCTTGTAAATCGATAACGTCTGCTTGGAAACGAAGCAACATCTGTGGACTAGTCTGACCACCGATACCTCTACCGAAGTAGTTGTTCGACTTGAACCAATCCGGATGTGCCTTGTACCATTGATCAGTAATGGAGTTTCCGATAAACACTACGCGCTTTTCGTTCTTCTGCTTAGCAGGAAGTTGCTTATTAACTTCTGCATAACGCTTGATGTTTGCCACATTGTAAAGGTCGTTACGGTCGTTCTGAGCCATAACCAAAGAAGGGATTGCACTGAATGCAAATGCAATAGCCAATAACTTAATCTTATTCATAATCGTTTGTTTAAATATTAATTCTTGTTTTTCGAATACTAGATTTACGCAAAGATAGTCAAATATCATAAGATGAGGGCTTTTACGAAAAGAAAAACGTCCGAAAAAGTGAAAACTTACTTTTGCGGACGCTTTTGTTATCAGGACGCTAATATCAAGATTAACAATTGTGCTGTCAATATTCGGAGAAACATGGTTACAGGATAAACGGTCGAATACCCTACCGCAGGTGCATTGTTGCTTACCGTTTGATTAGCATATGCCAAAGCGGGAGGGTCGGTTGTACTACCTGCCATCAACCCCATCAATGTACAATAGTTCATCTTGTAATAGAAACGTGCTACAAGTCCCATTATCAACAGAGGTATGATGGTTATCAAGAAACCACATCCGACATACAACAATCCATCACCTTCGACAACGGTTTGCACAAAGTTGGCACCTGCTTTCACTCCCACACTAGCCAGGAAGAGGGCAATACCTATTTCGCGAAGCATCAGGTTGGCACTCATGGTAGTATAGGTTACTAACTTAAGTTTGTATCCGAAACGTCCAATCAATATAGCGACGATTAGTGGTCCGCCAGCAAGCCCCAACTTTACCGGTGTAGGAATTCCAGGGAAAGCAATAGGCAAGCTACCGAACAAGATTCCTAAGAAGATACCCACAAAGATGGTCACGATGTTTGGATGATCCAAACGCTTCAAGGAGTTACCCATCAAATTAGCCACACGCTCTACGGCATCCTGAGGACCTACGACCATCACACGGTCGCCCACCTGCAATGTCAAGTTAGGAGAGGCAAAGATATCCATTCCCGAACGGTTGACACGGGTTACGTTTACTCCATGAATGCTACTGAAATGCAATTCTCCCAATCGTTTTCCATTCATCTTTGTCTGAGTGACCAAAATGCGACGTGACACCATAGGTACATCTTGTTTCTCCCAATCCACTTTCACTTTCGGGCCGATAAAGGCAATGATAGCTTCCGAATCATCTTCAGCACAAACCACATACATCTGGTCACCAACATGGAAAACAGTATCGCGATTCGGGATATTGACATGACCATCTTGCAAGATACGGGAGATAACGAAATCGCGTCCGATAAACTCTTTCACCTGAAACAATGTTTTTCCATTCAACGCTTCGTTACGTACTTCCAGATGCATTTTGAATGGAGTCAGATGAGGGTCGGCAGCATCTTGCATGGCCAGTTCTTCTTCTTCCTTTTTAATATTGATCCGGCAAAGCAAGCGAATGGCGATGATGGCTCCGATGATCCCCAAAACCCCCAACGGATAGGCACAAGCATACCCCATAGCTATCTGAGGGCCATCGTAATTGAGTTGCGACAAAGCTTCGTTGGCCGCACCAAGACCGGGGGTATTGGTCACGGCACCACAAAGGATACCTACCATCATCGGAAGTTCGATACGTCCATCCAGCAGATAGTATAAAGCCAAGGCCACCGCAATATTCAAAGCGACCACACCCATCGCAACCACATTCATGGAAACACCTCCCTTTTTGAAGGAAGTAAAGAAAGAAGGACCAACTTGGAGCCCAATGCAGAAAACAAACAAGATAAGCCCGAAGTCCTGCAAGAACGTTAGAATCTGAGTGTTTCCCGTAAAGCCGAAATGCCCGCAGACAATCCCTGTAAACAGGACAAAAGTTACTCCTAATGATACACCAAAGAATTTAATCTTACCTAATAGCACACCCACTGCTATAACAAAAGAGTAAAGCAATACAATGTGTGCAATGGAGTTTACATCTGTAAACAGCCCCTGTAACCAATCCATAATATATTCCTTAAAATTAGTACCCTTTTTAAAACGGCCGCAAAATTAAGCAATTCTTCTTTGATAGCCTAGAAAAAAAGACTTATTTTTGCAAGTGGAAAAATCCGTACATTCTAATAATCAGACAAAACGAATCATGAAAAACATAACCCTCTCTTCACCCCGTTTAGAGGTGGTAGATGCCCTTCGTGGGTTTGCCCTGTTGGGTATCATCCTGATACACAATTTGGAGCATTACAATCTGTATTTCTTTCCCGAAAACCAACCCGCTTGGCTCGACGCTTTGGACAAAGGTATTTGGGAGACCATCTTCTTTACATTCTCCGGTAAAGCCTTTGCCACCTTCTCCATGCTGTTTGGATTCAGCTTCTTTATCCAGATGGACAATCAGGCTCGCCGAGGATACGATTTCCGCCTGCGTTTTGCCTGGCGACTCTTGCTATTACTATGCGTTTTTGCCCAACTTCATGCCTTATTTTATAATGGAGACATCTTGGTAATGTATGCCCTATGCGGATTCATGCTTTTACCGGTATGCAATTTATCCAACCGTACGGTGGCTATCATTGCCTTCTTGCTTTTATTGCAACCTTTCGAATGGTATCGAATGATAATGGCTTTGCTTAATCCCGACTATACAACGGTTATCGGAAGCTTCTCGGGAGCCTATGGGGCAAAGAGTTTTGCGGTTCTTGAAACTGGTGAATGGAAAGAAGCACTTTACTCCAACATTACCGACGGGCAATTGTTCAGCAACTTCTGGCAAGTGGAAAACGGACGCCTCTTTCAAATCCCTGCCCTATTCATGTTCGGCATGTTATTGGGTCGATTGAAGCACTTTGTCAAGAGTGATGCATCCGTACGTTTCTGGAAGAAGGTTTTGTTCGTCGGAGGCGTAATGTTCGCCATTGTATACACTTTCCGTCTGTCCATGGCTACGTACATCGAATCGCACACCACCGATAGTTTCCGAATCGCTTACCGAGTGGCCATCGGCTCCTATCAGAACTTCTGTTTCATGTGTGTGTTGGTAGCCTTGTTCACCCTCTTATGGTTTAAGACAAGAACGGGATTACAAGTACAACGAATCCTCATCCCTTACGGCCGGATGAGCTTGACCAACTACATCTCGCAATCCATCCTGGGTTCTATCCTCTATTACGAATACGGATTCGGTTTGTGGACTAAAACCGGAGCCAGCGTTTCCCTTTTGATAGCCATTGGTATTTTTACCGCCCAATTGCTATTCAGTCGTTGGTGGTTGTCCAGCCATCAGCAAGGGCCATTGGAATACTTGTGGAAGAAATGGACTTGGATAGGAAAAAAGAAACCTTGAAACTTTAACCGATATGCCTTCACGTTTTTAAAAACGTGAAGGCATTTTTTTAAAACGTCAGCACGTTTTTCCTAATTCCTATATATAAATAGGAGAAAAGCCTTAAATTTAAGTAAAGATAACATCGAACATTTAAAAGGAATGACTATATTTGCCAGATACTTTGAAAAGTTACAAACAACATTAATTAATATCTAAAACTATGGCAGATAGTAAAGAAAAACTCTTTTCAGATTTTCCGGGCGTTTCTACCGAAGCGTGGATGGAAAAGATTACAGCCGACCTTAAAGGCGCTGACTTTGAAAAGAAATTGGTTTGGAAGACCAATGAAGGATTTAAAGTGAAACCTTTCTACCGTCAAGAAGACTTGGAAGGCTTGAAGACAACTGAAGGACTCCCTGGACAGTTCCCTT
>JAFQNW010000029.1 GCA_017420875.1 Bacteroidaceae bacterium | reverse complement strand
GGGTGGCCTTCGTAGGTTTGCTCGACGGACATCCATACGAAATCTTCACCGGTCTTCAAGACGACGAAGAAGGTATCTTGTTGCCTAAGTCAGTAACTACCGGACGCATCATCAAGAATGTGGACGAAGACGGTTACAAGCACTACGACTTCCAGTTCGAAAACAAGCGTGGCTACAAGACCACCATCGAAGGTTTGTCCGAAAAGTTCAACAAAGAATATTGGAACTATGCCAAGTTGATTTCAGGCGTGCTTCGTTGGCGTATGCCAATCGACCGTGTGATCAAGCTCGTCGACTCTTTGCAATTGGATAGCGAAAACATCAACACTTGGAAGAACGGTGTAGAACGTGCCTTGAAGAAATACGTGATTGACGGTACCAAAGCCGAAGGCCAAAAGTGTCCGAACTGCGGTCAAGAAACCTTGGTATACCAGGAAGGCTGCTTGATTTGTAAGAACTGCGGCACATCCCGTTGCGGATAATTCCGAATTACTCAATCATTTATCATATATTTTTCTCATGTCATTCTGAGCATCGCGAAGAATCTGATTACACCAAGCAGATGCTATCAGGTACTTCTCCTCGCCCAGAATGACATTTTATTTGTATCATGCAAGCAACCGACATGTATATCCGAATGGAAGGAATGAAGTTTTACGCCTTCCATGGTGTTATGCCACAAGAGAATGTGGTAGGCTCCTATTTCTATATCAACCTAAAATTAAAGACAGACTTCACCCGAGCCGCCGAGACCGATGAATTGGAAGGGACGGTTAGCTATGCCGATATCTACACCATCGTCAAGGAAGAAATGGAAACACCCTCCAAGCTTTTGGAGCATGTCTGCCAACGCATTGCCCAGCGAATCTTTACGGATTTCCCTACCATCGAAGCTATCGACATCCGCCTCAACAAAGAAAACCCACCCATGGGAGCTTGTGCCAAGAATATTGGAGTGGAAGTGCATTATGTGAGATAAAGGCCATTTAACCCTCATTGAATTTTAGGATCTTTACTCTCCAAAGTACGCATCTTCTTATACTATAAATATTATCTTTCCACTAATTCCATTCGCTGGAAGCGAAGCACATCGTCACTATAATCCTCACGCTTGAAATGACTGGTGCTAAGATACACTCCATCCTCCAATATCAACACCAAATCGGAGCGGTAAGAAAACGCAGGGAATAAAGTTTCACCCAAGACTTCAAAATCTTCGTTCAGTACTATGATAGAAAACTTTCCTCGACCAAACTGCCATAAGTCCACAAAGTTTTCTTCCTTATCATAGTCTTCTTGTGGATAAGCCACCCGATAATATAGACGACGGTATTTGTCGTAATAGATATTTCCATAAAAAGGATTTTCGCACAACGTTTGAATACCAAGCATAAAATCATCCGGAGCTTTTGGGTTTTCCAATGCCTTAATAAAACGACTTTCCACCTGATGTTTAGCCACCTCATTCCCATCTAAGGAAACAACATAAACATTTTCATCCAAGCCGAATGAATATACCAATTCACTCCCATTGAAACAACGACTCATCCGCCAAGCCAAGCCCAACGAAGATTGTCCCGGACTATAATTGGTCAATGCAGATGAAGGATAATGAAAAGCAAAAGGATGTGCCTTGCAAGAATCCAAACGAATAATCATTTCGGTAGTGCTTCCTCTACGGGCGTCGCCTCCTAAGCGAGGATTAGGCTTCTGAGATGCATATAATTTCCCTTCCAACTCCAACAGCGGACTAGCTATCAACGAACTAGTTGGAATAAAAGGATAATCAGGAGCAAGTGCATCAAACTTCAATGCGTTTAGTTTATGTCCTGTACTATCAACGACAGAAATCTGAGAAAGATATACATCCGGCACATAAATACGGTTCCAGTCGGCCATATAAAACCCACCCGCTTTACGACCTATACCATCCGGCCCTTCAGTATCCAAATGGATTCTCTTTATCCGGTCTTTCGTCTCAATATCATAAAAATAAATTTCAGGGACTTCATTGCTCAAGAAAGAAAAATAAGATTTCCCGTCTTCACCCTCAAATGCCTGCATCGACTTGATGAACATCGAGGCATCAGATGGAACCGAGAATTCCAAGAAATCTTCCGTCGCAACCAAATGACATGCCGCATCACTCTCCTTTTCGTTAGACTGACAAGCGATGAACAACACCGAAAGACAAATTATAATATAGTTGAAGCCTTTCTGCATAATCACGATTTCATTATTCAGGAATCAAATGAACGGCGAAAGTCGAATCGAGTTCTGCGATATCCAAATGTTGTTCCAAATGTTCGCGAAAGCGTTTGGCATTCCGATGACCTTTCTCTTCTGCCAAACGATACCACTTTTCTGCTTCCACCAAATCACGTTCCACTCCTTTACCTAAGTAATACATGTTCCCTAAATTGAATTGGGCTGTGGTTTCTCCTCGCACCGCAGCCTTGGTTAGCCACTCAGCACATTTTTGCAAATCACGTTCTACTCCTCTACCCTCGGCATACAAGGCACCAATATTATACATCGCTTTAGAATGGTTTAAAGCTGCTGCCTTCTGATACCAATACAAAGCAGATTCGGCACTCATCAACCTACCAAATCCTGAAGCATACATGTACCCCATATTGTTCATTGCATCTACATTCCCACGATTGGCTGCTTTTCTATACCAGTCAAAAGCCATGGACGAATTCCTGGCAGTTCCCCATCCATGACGATACATCGTTCCTAATCCAACTTGTGCCTGTGCATTTCCATTGGCTGCACCATATTGGAAGTGACGGAAGGCCTTATGGTAATCAGCCTGCACACCGTGACCTGACAGATACATGACCCCTAGATTGTTGTGTGCATCAGTATTGTTCTGGTCAGCAGATGCCACAAACAAATCGAATGCTTTCCGATAGTTGGCACTATCCATCCCCAGTCCCCGATAATACATATCTCCCAACAGGAACTTGGAATAGGCAGCAGAATCAATACCAGCCAACTTTTCAAATAGCGGTAAGGCCTCTTGATATTCACGCGATTTGTAATGACTAATCGCCTTTGCATACAAAGCAGGGACATCACCCAATGTCCAAGCGTATATCCGATTACGGAATGTTATAGCAACAATAATACCTGCCAACAACAAACAAATGGCAAGTCCTAATAAGATGGAATGTGATTTCTTCATACTAGCTTTAATATGTAAACTCTATAATATGATATTCCGGGTCATTACTAACACCATAAATCTTACGTTCTATAGGATTTACAGTTATTATGGATACTCCTTTATCCAACTGATAGCAATACTTTGGACATCCGTTCCAATCAAAGACCAACAAGTTCTTTGCCAATAAATCATGTCCTGGCTTATTGACAAACTTTCCATTGTACAACACAAATAGATAATCATCCGTACCGACAGGACTATAAAAAGCATCCCGATAATAATCACCATTTGGCTTACTACCCATTGTTGTGCCATTATTAAATTCAATAAAAGAGGTATAAAAATGGTCGGGACCATGCATACGTTTCAACAATTCTCCTTTATCGTTATAAAAATCGATCAAGTCCGTAAATATATGACACACAGAAACTCTGTCTTTTTTGTTTGAAGCCGGAATAGCACGAAATGCATTAACAACTTCCAAATCACTATATTCCTCTGGTCCCATCGGATATTTCCCAAAAGAGACATCCTGCTTATTACCTTCAGCATCAAAAATATAGCATGGCGTATCTGGCCGATAAGAAACAGAAACATATTGATTTTCAAGAGTTGCAAGTTCGCTAAACAAAGCTTTTTCGCTTAATTTAATTTTAGAAGTAGGAACTACATTCCCGGAATAAACGAACTCATCCAATGAATAGTTAAAAACATTGGAAGTCATCGGGTCATACAACGCTAAAGAATCCTTCGAATCTATAAAGAAAGGATGAATCATATCATTGGCTCCCTGCCCCATGATAACCTGTTCATTTACCTTCTTCATCGTATGAAGGTTAAATATATGACAAAGTTTTTCCGTACCCTGATTCATCGTCAACAAAAAAGAATCACGAACTAACAAATGATAAGGATTCATTATATCTTCATCAAAATCCAGCACTTTACCATGAAGAGGTATTGTTTCAAAATCATCCCAACCGAAACGCTGCTCACCTTGATATGTTTGTTCTTGTACACATGCTATCAGAGATAGGGTTAAAAACAAGCAACAACTCCTAATTAGTTTTTCCATTTTCCTGATTTTTCGTTTTATCTTCAAAGTTCCTTTCGGATACAAATGTAATGAAAAGTTCAACTAGCCAAAAACATGAAGACGTTTTTTAAAAACATGAAGGCGTTTTAAAAAAACGTCTTGGTGTTTTGAGTGAAACGCCAAGGCGTTTTGATGCAAATGACTTGGCGTTTTTCGGTTACTGTCTCGTTGGCTAATGAGACATGTCTGATGGTGAAGTGAGACTGCAAGCGTGTGGCGATGAGACTACAAGCGTGCGGCAATGAGACTGCAAGCGTTTTCTTAGGTTGAAGATAACCCATCTTTACTTTGTCACGAACGGCATACATCCAGAGGATGAAGGGTTTGGAGTGAGTTTCCGTATGACGATGGAGTGGAATTGTTTTAGTGGATGTATACAGATCCTTCGCTTCGCTCAGGATGACACGACATTTTGATAGCGAGACACACCCTCTCTATCTTTTAGTGTCTTCAAGAAAGTTGTGAGAATGCCTTCTTCCGTTCGATATGGTATTTCCACAAGATGCTATACCCTACCTTTTCAGGGATAAGCTCTCCCGTAGCCATCCGCATGTTCTCGGCACGCGAGGCTTCAAAGTCGGCACGAATACGGTTAAACTCCTTCCGTGCCCGAAGCACCGCACACGCTCCTTCCCGCTGCCCCTTCAACAAAAAGACAAACGCAGCCAGCCAATCGAAAAGTCCGCGGACAAAGAGCACCTTTTTCAATTCCTGTTCAGGAAGATTCTTGTAAAGCATCAACAAGTTATTTCGGAAGTTCAAGAAGGTTTTGCGAGGATTTTCTTTCTTCAAAGTGCCGGCCCCTACGTGATAGACCACACTCTGAGGAATACACATCAGTTTCCGCCCCCGGCTTCGCAAACGCCAACAAAGGTCTATCTCCTCCATATGAGCAAAGAACCGGCCATCCAAACCTCCTGCCTCCCAATAATCCTTCAAACGGATAAAGAGGGCTGCCCCGGTGGCCCAAAATATCGGACGAACCGTGTTGTATTGCCCTTCGTCCTTCTCCACCACATCGAAGATGCGTCCCCGACAAAACGGATAACCGTAGTAATCGAGGTATCCACCGGAAGCACCGGCGTATTCAAAGTAATCTTTATTACGTTCGCTCAACAACTTGGGTTGGCAAGCAGCTACCTCGGGATGAAGTTCCATGTAAGAAAGCATGGGTTGCAACCATTGCGGAGTGACTTCTACATCGTTGTTCAGCAACACGACATACTCTGCTTCCACCTGACGGAGAGCCTGATTGTAGCCTTCGGCAAAACCATAATTCTTATCCAACAGCATCAAACGGACTTCCGGACAGGCCTCACGAACCCACTCCAGAGAATTGTCCGTCGAAGCATTATCGGCCACACACACCTCTACCCCTTCCCCTTGAGAGTATTCCACCACTTGGGGAAGGAAACGCTGAAGCATCGCTACTCCGTTCCAATTCAATATGACAACAGATACTTTTTTCATCGATGTAAATGTTTTCAGATTCTTCACTCCATTCAGGATGACACAATGGAGGTATTTAAATGATTACTCCCATCAAAGCGGTGCCGTCCTCATTAAAATCGCCCATGCGAACACGAAGCAACCGGTTGTCCAACGAATTATCATGCGGAAGTTCTACCCGGACATAATTGTCCGTAAATCCATGCATCGGTGTACCTGCCTTGGATTTCTCCATCAGCACAACAGCCTCTTTTCCGATGTGTGATGCATAAAAAGCACGAGTCTTCTCGTCAGACAAAGCCAAGAGCAACTGACTACGACGATGCTTCTCATCTGGCGACACCACATGGTCTATCTTTAAAGCTTGCGTGCCCGGACGCTCTGAATAGCTGAACACATGAAGCTGGGTAACATCCAAGCCTTTCAAGAAGTCATAGGCTCGATTGAAGTATTCTTCCGTTTCACCACGAGTGCCCACAATGACATCCACACCAATGAAAGCATGGGGCATCACTTGCTTTATCTTATTGATTTTATGAGCAAACAATTCCGTATCGTAACGACGACGCATCAGCTTCAGCACTTCATCGCAACCACTTTGCAAAGGGATATGGAAATGAGGCATGAAAGCACGCGAGTGAGCTACATACTCGATAATCTCATCCGTGAGCAGATTTGGTTCTATCGAAGATATGCGATAACGTTCAATTCCTTCCACTTCGTCGAGGGCTTTCACCAGGTCATAGAAAGACTCTCCGGTGGTTTTCCCAAAATCGCCGATGTTCACTCCGGTTATCACGATTTCCTTTCCCCCTTCGGCAGCAGCCTGTCTTGCCTGGGCTACGATATCTTCGATTCTGCCATTACGGCTTCGGCCACGGGCAAACGGGATGGTGCAATAAGAACAGAAATAATCACATCCATCCTGCACCTTCAAGAAATATCGGGTACGGTCGCCACGCGAACAGGAAGGAGCGAAACTACGGATATCCTTAAAGGCACTGGTCACCGCTTCGCCCTTATCGTGTTTTTCCAAATTTCCCAGATACTTCATCAGTTCTCCTTTCTGCTCGGCACCCAACACCACATCGACACCTTCAATCGAAGCTACCTGATCGGGCTTCAGCTGGGCATAGCATCCCGTTACAACCACAAAGGCACCCGGATGTTGCTTCACGAGACGATGTATCGCCTGACGACATTTCTTGTCGGCCACCTCCGTTACCGAACAGGTATTCACCACACAGATATCGGCCTTCTCTCCTTTTCGGATGGTACGAACGCCCGCTTCTTTTAAAAGTTTGCCAATAGTGGATGTTTCTGAGAAATTCAGTTTACAACCTAATGTATAATAAACCGCTTTTTTATCTTGGAAAACAGTAGTATCTATCATATAAGAATGCTTTTAGGGTGCAAAGTTATACATTATTCTCCTTAAACCTTTGTGAACGCCAACAATTATCCTTTTTTCACAAAAAACGACTGACGTGAATGGTAAAACAGCTATCAAACAATAATGTCATTTAAAGCGAAGCGAAGAATCTCGAGTACATCAAGTGAATGTTATCGAGACCCTTCGCTACGCTCTGGATGACAAAATGATAAGAGTTGCCTCCAATTATTTATCGTGCTTCCTGATAGAGGAATCGCTTGATACTCTTCTTCGGAGTTTTTTCAAACTCTTCATGATAAATCTTCACACGGGCAATCTGTTCGTAAGCCGGAAGTTCCGCGTTCAGTGCTACCCGATTGGCTTCCATCTGCTTGATTACCGCTTCTTCGTTCAAGCCGTTGGCAAATGCCAGGTCGAAGTCCGGATAAATCAAGGCTACCAACTTACTATCCAACGCCTGAATAACAATGCTTTCGTTTACATAAAGCATGTTGTTAAGCTTATCTTCGATTTCTTCCGGATAAATATTCTGACCAGAAGGCCCGAGGAGCATGTTCTTCGAACGGCCCTTGATGGTGATGTTACCTTCCGCATCCATCACACCGAGGTCGCCTGTATGCAACCAGCCATCTGCATCGATAACTTCATTGGTTGCGTCTTCGTTCTTATAATAGCCCAGCATCACATTGTCGCCACGAGTCACAATTTCGCCCGGAATATTTTGTGGGTCGCGACTCAAAATCTGCACTTCCATACGCGGAGCAGGCTTTCCACAAGATCCGCCTTTGAAGATTGTCCAATCCTCGTAGCTGATAATTGGGGCACATTCCGTCATTCCATAACCCACTGTATACGGGAAATTGATGCTACGCAAGAAGGCTTCGATTTCTTGATTGAATGCAGCACCACCTACAATAATCTGGTAGAATTCGCCACCGAAAGCATTCATCAGTTGTTCGCGTACTTTTGCCTTGATTTTGTCGTTTACCAAAGGTACACGCATCAAGAATCTCATGGTTGGAGTCTCCAACTTCGGCAAAACATTCTTCTTGATAATCTTTTCGATAATCAGAGGAACAGCGATGACAAGCTTCGGCTTCACATCGGCAAACGCCTGAAGGATAATCTTCGGGCTCGGCATGCGAGTAAGGAAGTAGATATGGCAACCATAGCAGAATTCGTAAAGGAATTCGAAAGCCAAGCCATACATGTGTGCCATAGGGAGCATGGATACAATGCAATCGCCGGCCTTCAAGCACTTGCCTAGCTTTTCATAACCGAACTGGACGTTCGACCATAGAGCCTTAGCCGGAAGCATTACACCTTTCGAGAAGCTGGTTGTACCCGATGTATAGTTCAGCACAAGCAGTTCGTCGGCACTATCCTTATAATAAGAAACATGTTCCTTGCGGAAGTTTTTCGGGAATTTTTTGCCAAATAACGCATTGAGGTTCTCGCGAGCATAAGTCAGCTTTTCGGTACGCGACACAAGAAGACTCAAATCGTTCACCAAAATGATACCATCGAGATTTGGCATGGCACTTTCGTCCAAGTTTTCCCAAACCACATCGCCCACAAACAGAAGCTTCGCTTCCGAATGGTTCACGATGTTATGCACCTGATCGGCTTTAAACTCATGAAGAATAGGCACAATTACAGCTCCGTATGTCACAGTTGCAAGAAAAGTGACACCCCAATTCGACATGTTACGACCACACACCGCAATCTTGTCGCCTGGCTTTACACCACTTTCTTCGAAAATGATATGTAATTTCTCAATTTTACGTGCTACATCTTTGTATTGTAGGGTGACGCCTTTGTAGTCGGTCAAAGCATCCAAATCCCAGTTCTTCTTGATACTTTTTTCAATTAAAGCAATGAAACTCTTTTCGTTGTCCATGATTATATTAAACTAGCTTTTGCACAATTCTGAAAACTTTGTGCAAAGATAAGTGTTATTTGTGATACAACAAAAAAAACGCACATAAACATCCGTTTTGTGCATATTCATCCCGACTATTCGACTAGTTCTTTCCGAAGAGGACAAAAAAAGTGGATGTGTTTTTTGACACACCCACTTCATTTATTGCTTTTAGTTGATTATTCAGCTTCAGCAACTACTTCGAAAGGAATTTCTACAGAAACTTCCTTGTGCAACTTCACTGTTGCAGTATAGTTACCAACTTCCTTAACGCCCTTAACAACGATGATCTTACGATCGATGTTGTGACCCAACTTAGCGAGTTCTTCAGCGATTTGGATGTTGCTTACAGAACCGAAGATAGTACCAGTAGCACTTACCTTAGTAGCGATAGTCAAAGAAACTTCCTTCAATTGTTCTGCCAATGCTTCAGCATCCTTCTTAATCTTTTCCAATTTGTGAGCACGTTGCTTCAAATCTTCAGCCAACATTTTCTTTGCAGCTGGAGAAGCGATAACAGCTTTGCCAGTCGGAATAAGATAGTTACGGCCGTAACCAGACTTTACAGTTACAATGTCATTCTTGTAGCCCAAGTTAACTACGTCTTCTTTCAAAATAATTTCCATATCTATTCCTCCTTATTATTTCATCATGT
>JAFQNW010000028.1 GCA_017420875.1 Bacteroidaceae bacterium | reverse complement strand
GAACAACATGAGTGTAGTCTATGTCTACAACCTCAACACCAAGCAGGAAATCGCTGTAACCTAAGATTGGTACGACTCTGCATCACCGGTATTCAGCACCGACGGCAAATATTTGATTTTCACATCAGCACGTGATTTCAACCCAACTTATGGCCAATTGGAATGGAACCATACCTACAACCGTATGAACGGCATCTATATGGCCATGCTTGCCAAGAACACTCCTTCTCCATTGCTCCCATCGGATGGTGCAGCTGATACTCCGAAGAAGGACGACAAGGCTGTTGCTCCGGCTAGCGTGAAGGTAGATGCAGACGGTATCTTCGGCCGACTCATCAAGTTACCATTGCCGGCAGGCATGTACCGCAACTTCTACTCAGATGGAAAGAAAGTGTATTATGCCAGCGGTCGTGACACCAAGGCATTCGACTTGAAAACTCAAAAAGAAGAAACCGTAGCCGATGCATCGTTCAGCATCACTCCAGGTAGCAAGAAGGCTCTCTTCTCAAAACGTGGACAAATGTTCGTTTGCGACTTCCCTACCGGAAAGGCAAACTTGAAGGATGCCATCAACTTGAAAGACATGGTAGCTCATGTGGACTATTCAGAAGAATGGGCACAGATTTACGACGAAGTATGGCGTGCTTTCCGCGATGGTTTCTATTTGGAAAATATGCACGGATTGGATTGGAAAGCCATCAAGCAAAAATACGAAGTGCTTGTTCCTCATGCCAAGACTCGTCTCGACCTTAACTATGTTATCGGTGAAATGATTGCCGAAGTAGGTTGCGGTCATGCTTATGTAAATCCAGGTGAAATGCCATCACCGGAACGTATTCCAATGGGACTCCTCGGTGCTGAATTGAGCAAGCACAAAAGCGGTTTCTATCGCATCGACAAGATTATCCCGGGTGCCGTTTATAGCAAGACACTCCGTTCTCCATTGACCGAACCGGGTATTGACGTGAAGGAAGGCGAATACATCGTGGCTATCGATGGTATCCCAACAAACAACGTAAAGAATATTTACGAGTTACTTATTGGTAAGGCCAATGTATTGACCGAACTTTCAGTAAATAGCACAGCATCGGATAAGGGTGCACGCAAGATAATCATCAGCCCAATAGAAAATGAATATCCTTTGTATCATTACAATTGGGTACAAGACAATATCAAGAAAGTAGAAAAGGCAACCAACGGTCGTGTTGGTTATATCTACATCCCCGATATGGGTCCGGAAGGTTTGAACGAGTTTGCTCGCTACTTCTATCCACAGCTCGACAAGGAAGCTTTGATTATCGATGACCGTGCCAACGGTGGCGGCAATGTATCGCCAATGATTATCGAACGTCTTCTCCGTCAGGCTTACCGTATGACGATGTATCGCGGTCGTGACGTGAACGGAACCATTCCTGATGCTACTCACCACGGTCCGAAGGTATTGCTCATCAACAAGTATTCGGCTTCGGATGGCGACCTCTTCCCGTGGAGCTTCAAGGCGAACAACTTGGGTACAGTCATCGGTACCCGTACTTGGGGTGGTATTGTAGGTATCAGCGGTTCACTTCCTTACATCGATGGAACCGATGTACGTGTGCCGTTCTTCACCAACTACGATGCCAAGACTGGCGAATGGATTGTAGAAAACCACGGTGTTGATCCGGATATCTTGATTGACAATGACCCAATTAAGGAACAAGCCGGTATCGACGAGCAGCTGAACAAGGCCATCGAAGTGGCTCTTGAACAACTCAAGAATCGCAAGCCATTGCCAAAGACTCCAGCTCCTCGTACCATGAAGGATTTGGGTTGGTAATCCCATGTTATAAAGAAAAGCCATTCAAAATTTGAATGGCTTTTTTATTTTGCTCAATTAGAGTGTTACTTCTTTTTTCGGAAAGGTTGGAAATTCAAATAGGTTAACGAACGCCAAAGCCATTCCAATGGACCATACTGGAAATGATTCAGCCAAACTTTACAGATAACCACTTGCAAAAGGTAAATAATCAATCCCAATAAAAGAGATTCTGCCGGTTGGAAAGGGCCGAAAGTAGCTCCCCAGGCCCACATAGCAAACAAGCAAGCACCAATGATGTTTTGGCATACGTAGTTGGTCAATCCCATTCGCCCATAAGGAGCCAACCAATCCAATACCTTCCCTACACCCTTCAGCTGATAAAGCACAATGAATGCCATTGTAATGACTGACGAGGCAAACATTAACTTCAAGTCTGATAAAGTCTGCAAGGTCATCGAAGCAACCGAAGGTATTTTTCCTTCTTGCATAACTTTCCAAATGTTTTCTTGTGGAGGGAATAAATCAATCAGGAAATTACACAAGCATAAAAATACGGTGAAGGTTCCCAACAATATCCAGTTGAGACGTTTCTTTAGATGTACGTTTTCAAAGAAACGTGTTCTGCCCACTACCAATCCCAAAATAAAGATAGCCATGGTCATGTAGCCGCGTGTGGCCTTCACAAACTGAAAATTCAGTTTCCAGGCATTGGCACGAGTCATGGTATGATTTAAGGATTCCATGTACGACGTTTCCGTGTTTCTTGGCCCAGCTGTAGGAGCATCCACAAAAGCAATTTCTTGAATAGGACTTCCTACTAGTTCATTATATCCTACCATTACCAAACGAGGGGCTCCGGCCAGCAACAAGATGGCAATCAAAATCAATACCCAATTTTTGAAACGATTCAAGCAAAGCAAGATAACACCAAAAAAAGCATAAATGGAAAGAATATCCTGCGAATAGAAGCAATTACCGATAATACCTATTCCAAACAAGACCACCATTCGCCACAAGAAACGACCTTCGAAATGCACTCCTTTTTGAGCAGCTCTATCCATTTGAATAAAGAAACTCATCCCAAACAAGAATGCAAAAATATTGATGAACTTCCCCGACAACATGGTCCGTACAAACCAAGTGGCTCCCTCATTCCAGTTTGCCAAAAATGGCTCATGCAGGCCATATGGTTCAGCCGAGCCGTAACTATAATGCTGGTTCATGTGCACCAACAATACGCCAAGAAGTGCAAACCCACGCAAGGCATCAATCACCGTAATACGTCGGTTAAGAGTTGTGTTTTCCTTCATAGACTTAAGATTATTATTTACATGAACGCAAATATAAACTATTTTCTTTAAATGAAAGATATTTGTTTACAAATAATCTACGAGAAAAGCCTATGTTTTATGGAAACTATGCAGGCCAAAACCTAACCATCGATATGGCTAGCTTGAAAATGCCGTGGAAAAAAATTCCGGCCGAAATACTTTATATAAAATAACTCAAACTGCCTTCACAAGAATCAAGCACTCATAAGTGCTTGATTCTTAATTTCTTCATGTGAAACCTCGGTGCTTTTACCAAGCTTCACAGGTTTCACACGATACACATTCCCAAATCGGGTATGCACTTTCTTGGCTCCAATTTTGTTCATCACATTCCCCATACGTTGAGGCTTCACTCCCTGCATTACCTTTGGAAAACGTTTCTGAAGTTGGCTGAAGATGTCCGTAGCGGTTAGTTTCATACAAGTTTCCCCTTCTTTAGCCAAAGTAAAAACCTTATAGAAGGCTTCTTCCTCCGGCGAATGTCGATAGAAAGCTTTATTGTGTTCTTGAATTTCCATTTCTTCCTCTTTCGAGAGCCAATAACGCTTACCCGCTTCCAGTTCATGTTTCAATTGGGCATAGAGTTGGGGATAGTCAATCGGCGAACAATCAATCGGTTTCTCCACTTCGATGCAGAGAAAACGTCGGCTTCCTGTCTCATCCGTCAATAAAGATTTTTCATTGCTTGTACCAATGAAGGAAGCAATGCGAGGCAAGTCGCTATAGTATGCCTTAAAGCACTTGCGATAATTTACTTTCTTCATCTGCATCAGATTCTTCAGGATAGTCATCATGCGTTCGGTGTACTGGTCGAACTCGTCCATGTTGATGAGACCAAAGGTAGAAATTTTCTGCTCGCACCCGCTTGTCGAAGTGATGGCAAACTTGTCTGTATAGTAAGGACGAAGCTCCTTTGGCAGAAGAATCGAGCAGAAAGTAGATTTGCACATTCCTTGCTCCGTACTGACCAAGATAGGTGCAAGGGCATTAGCACATCTGGCCGGATACCCCATCCATTGAGCCACCATGCCCAGCATCCATCGATGGAAACCGTTGAGCCACATCCCGTTACCCGATACTCGGGCAGCCAGCATCGTCACTCGGTCAGTGCCATCCCATTCGGGAAGGTCATTCATGTAATCCTTGAAGGGGTGGTGTGTAGCAATCTGGTCAGAGAAAAGAAAGCGTTTTACATCCACGTCCTTGCAATCGATACCTTGCATCATGGCCTTGTAGCTGAGGCTGTTCATCATTCGTTTGTCTATCATCCGATAGGTGGTCGTGTTCTTCGGTTTGCATTCCGGCATGTCGGTCAATACATTGTAGCGGAAGTCGAAGTTCTCAGAAAGGAAGTTTTGAAGCTCTTCCAACTTCGGGTTTGCACCCATGCTCATTGTTGTGTTGTTCATAAAGATAAAGTTAGTTTTTGTTCAGGGGCAAATATACAATTTCGGCACTCGCGTTGTCAAGTATTTCGAGAATTATTTTTTGTTTTTCTTAATATCGAATTGGCATTCAAACGATTAAAGGGAGAAAGTCGAGTTGTTGAGAGAAGCGAAGAATCTCAGTAACATAAAGTGAATGTAACCAAGATTCTTCGCTAATAACTGAATGATGTAATGGAAGTTATTATTCCAATTACATCATTTTAGTTAAAATACAACTTGTATTATATTTATTATCAACACTTTAACTCCTTGTTTTGCTCTATGAAGAGTGAACTGGTGTCAAATGTCTTGGGTCTTTAGGATAGTGTGACCAAAGAAAAATTGAAAACATATAATTACTCCATTCTTTCATATCCTTATCTTCATTCTTGAATTCTATTAATGCTTCCCTTTTGTATAAAACATCTGCTCGCATAAGTTCTCTAGTATTCAACCCTAAAGTTATTAGATAATGGTCTAAATGTTTTAGAGAATATACATTCATGTATTTATCGGGATAATACATAGCCAATATTTTAGCTTTGACTGAAGAGTTAATAGGATTATTTTTGATTGATTCAAAATCCTTACTTTCACCATCTTTTATAAGTTTTAATAAAGCGGTTTTCACTTCTTCAAATGCATCCATATAATTATCACCGAAACGATTCTCGAAGCAATATTGCTTTTTTGATGGTGAATACCAAACACCATATTTATAACTTGGTTGTCCTGAAATACTCCCAAGCTCATATAAAGTGCGTTCTAAATAATAGCAAAAACTTTCTCTATTTTGTACCCCGATTACATATTCATTTATATCCATTGATTTTATTTTATCAAGGGTAAAATAATTTACAAACATTTCTCTAAGTTCCATGTTCTTTTTAACATTCTCTTCGATTGATTGAATATTAAAAGTTTTCTTTGCTATTTCTAATTGTGGATTATTAATCATAATGCCTATTATTTGTATTACAAAAGTAATAATATTTTCTTGTAAAGCAAGCTCTTTCTTTATTCGTTGAACGGTGCTGATACTAACACTACTTAACATGGTAGCATTTCGCACTGAATACCTTTTACGAAGAAGTCAAATAACTTCCTTATACTCTTCTCGTTTCTGTTCAGAAGTCTTCACAGAGCCTGGTTTCCTACCCAATATTCCACTCGGCGTTATCATTTTAACAATCATTTGTTTTATTCTTTTCCAAAAAAACACATGGTTCACAACTTTGTGGACCACAAACTTGTGAACCACAAAAAGAATTGATATATTTGCACTTACACTAACGAAAAGAGATATGAAGAAATCATTTATATACGGAGTTTCTGTTTCTGGTGAGAACTTCACTGACAGAGTCGAAGAAACCAGAAGATTGGCTATGGATTTTGAAAACGGAGTGAATGTGATACTTATCTCTCCACGACGGATGGGAAAGACATCACTTGTGAAGAAAGTGCAAAGTCAAATAAATAATCCGAAAATCAAAGTGGTTTATATGGACATTTATGATTGTAGAAGTGAATATGACTTTTACAACAAATTTGCAACAATCATTCTGAAAGAAACTTCCGGAAAAATGGAATTGTTCCTTGAAAATGTGAAGCAGTTCCTTACAAGGATTTCTCCAAAAATATCTTTCAGTCCTGACCCAAATATGGACTATTCCGTATCTTTAGGCATTACATCCAAAGACTATTCGCCGGAAGAAATTCTGAACCTTCCCGAACAAATAGCTTCCAAAATAGGTATCCACATCGTGGTATGTATAGATGAATTCCAACAAATAGGTGAGTGGAGCGATTCACTGACCGTTCAAAAAAGGATGCGTTCTGTTTGGCAACATCAACAAAATACTTCTTACTGCTTGTTCGGAAGCAAGAAACATCTGTTGACAAACCTTTTCCAAAGCAAGAGAATGCCATTCTACCATTTTGGAGACACCATTTATCTGAAGCCAATATCAACAATTGATTGGATTCCTTTTATTTGTGATAAATTCGCAGAAAAGGGAAAAAACATTTCCGAAGAATTTGTAAAGAAAATCTGTAAAACAGTTGATAACCATTCTTCGTATGTGCAACAATTGGCTTGGAATATTATGGTCAATACAGATAAGGAAGTGACCGAAGAAATTTTTGAGCAGAGCGTGTCCGAATTATTGGCTCAGAGCAGTCCTCTTTTCATTCAGCAAATCCAAGGACTGACTACTTATCAGATGAATCTTATCCGTTGTCTTTGCCAAGGTATACATACAGACTTTACTTCAAAGGCAGTATTGGAAACATATCAATTAGGAAGCAAGTCTAATATTAGCCGATTGAAAAAAACATTGGTAGAAAAGGAAATTATTGAAACGGAAGGAGAATTTGTTACATTGAGCGACCCTGTTTTTGCTACTTGGTTTAAGAAAGAATATATGTAATTGTTTCTGCAAGAATTCAAAAAAATTGAAGAAATTTTAGGTTTCATTCCAAAAATCAGACCAGCAATAAAATATAGTAATTCTGATTCGCATATATAGCTATTAAATTAATAAATACAAAAACTCGCTGGCGGAAAGTGATTAAAAACGACTTTCCGCCAGCGAGTTCATGCATGTTAGCGGATTGAAATTCGAAGTGGATGCATCTATTCCCTCACCCGTATTAACAGACGAAAACGGACTCTATGCCGGAGTGGACAATACAAACAGACGAGTTTCAAACATACAGATATTGAACCACGAAGGAGCCTACGAACCGATTGACTTAACCCGTACCTATACCATTGCCGGATTCAATTATCATCTGGTAGACGGAGGCGGACAAGGCATCTTGAACGGGGCAAACATCCTTGCTCCCGATATGGGACAAGACATCGAAATTCTTTCCATCTATATGCAGCAATACCTTGGGGGCACGATTGACAGAAGATATGCCGAAACCGAAGGACGGATTCGTATAATCGGAAAGACTTGTTTGAAAGAATGATTATCCTCCTCGGCTTTTATAATCACAAAAACTTGGACAATTTATCATTCAAACCAAAACGCCTTCACATTTTAGGTAAAACGTGAAGGCGTTTTTTTAATTTGCGAAGGGAAGAAAATCAAAAAAAGGTATGCAACCAGCCTTCACAAGTTTCACTGGTAGGTAACTCGTTGATTGACAATACTCCCAAGTGAAACTTCTTCCTTCACAAAGGGTTCACCAAGTTTCACACTCAAAATTCTTGTGAAACCTGTGAAACTTGGTGAAAGTGCCCATGTTTCACAGTTTTACACTGTAAATCAAAAAGTTAAGTACCCGTGAAACTTGTGAAGGCTGATTTTAATATTTTGTTTTTCCACAAAGATGAACATTTCGCACAAAGTTTACCTACTTAATCACGAAGTCTTTGTATATTTGCAAGTTAATATGCGATAATATAATCATAACATCAGATAACAATGGAATACAATTTCAGAGAGATTGAGAAGAAATGGCAACAACGTTGGGTCGATAACAAGACCTACAAGGTTGTTGAAGACGAATCGAAGAAGAAATTCTATGTGCTGAACATGTTCCCTTATCCATCGGGAGCAGGCTTGCACGTAG
>JAFQNW010000027.1 GCA_017420875.1 Bacteroidaceae bacterium | reverse complement strand
GTATTTGTGGTATACCCATAATCCGAGATACATACCGGCCAGCACCATGAAAGTAATACTCCAGGCAAAAGGAATGTTTCCGGTTGAGGTTTCTAAATAACCGGCCAACATAATAAGCAACCCTTGTCCGGCTATGGTTGCAATGCGATAAAAGGTACTTCGAATTCCTACAAACAAAGCCTGTTGGTGCGAGTTGAGGCCAAGCATGTAAAAACCGTCTGCAGCAATGTCATGGGTAGCCGAGCTGAAAGCAAGTAGCCAAAATACGGCCAAAGTCAGTTGGAAAAAATAGGTGGTAGGGATGGTAAAAGCAATCCCTGCCAGACCTGCTCCAATCAGCAATTGGGTGGCGGTAATCCACCAGCGTTTGGTTTTTATCAAATCAATGAATGGACTCCATAACGGTTTTACAACCCAAGGCAAATTGAGCCAACCGGTATAAAACGCCAATTCAGCATTGCTTATTCCCAAACGTTTATACATGATGACCGAAATGGTCATGACCGCAACATAGGGTAAGCCTTGTGCAAAATAGAGGGTGGGAATCCATGCCCACGGTGATGTTTTTTTCATAATCAATAGAAGCGGCGGATGTCCGCACCTTTATAATAGTGTAATAGGATTTCATCATACTTGTAACCTTTTTCGCCCATCACGGCTGCACCGATTTGACAAAGTCCTACACCATGTCCCCATCCGGCACCCGAAATGAAGAACCATTGTGGGATGCCATCTATCAATTCGCCTTTGTCGACAATGAAGGCCGAACTGAATAAATGGGTATCCGAAAGTGTTCGGCGTATTTCCAGTTCTTTCCCGATAGTCAAGGTTTTTAATGTTCCTACAATTTTCAATTTGCATATTCGTCCGGATTTACCTCGTTCAATCGGTATCAAATCAATGATTTCGCCATAATCTGTTTTTGTCTTGGTACGGATTAGCTCGGCCAGCTCTTGTTGGGAATAACGTACATGCCAACGGAAAAAGTCTGTTGTTTCCTGATCGTAATTGTTCAATATCTGTGACAAGATTTTGGCATCGTGTGTGTCACAGAATGATTGGGGAGCCTTCCGAATCCAATGCTGTGCTTCCTTTTCCAGCGTCAAGTCGGGTAGTACTCTGTGTTCTTCTTCCTCGGCATCTCTTATCGCAGTCAGATATGGATAGCTCTTGTCTTCCCAGCAATAACCAAATTCTTCGGTTGCTCCACCACAACATTTGGAGAAACGTGCATCACATACTTTGTTGTCGTACATCAATAATTGTCCTCGTGTAGCACGTACTGCTTCTGCAACCGTTGCATTGGAAGCTTTGGTGATTCCTTGATACCGTTGGCAATGGTCATCAGCACATACGTCGAAAATGGTATGGTCTTCTCGGTCGTACCAACGGATATACTCATCTTTTGTCTTGACAAACGGGAAGAATTCATTGCCGGCGTTATTCATCGCTTTCCGCTTTTCGATTTGGGCGAACAGCCAGCTTCTTGATACGACTGCATGAGCTTTCAGCAACTCCAAGGATGAAGTGGCACTCATCTCAGAGGAGATAACGCTGGTCAGATAATCTTCAACCGGTAGCTGGTTGATGGCTGTAATCTTGTCTTCGTGTACAACGAACTTCAAGGTACCCAGAAACACTTGCGTTTCTTGTCGTTCCCAATGGAAATTGATGCCGATGGTTACATCGTATAAAGAGAATGAATTCTGTTCGTCTTGAGGAGTAAAGGTCAACTCTCTATATAAATTGTTGTTCCATAAGATACCTCCTTCATTGAAACATACTACTTGTTCTCCGTAGACTGTTTCTCCTTTGGCAAAGAAATTTCCGTTTAGCGTAAAATGAATTTCTTGTGCATTGACGATTCCTACACTGATTTCAGGTTCTTTCATTTGTTTCTTTTTAAAGTTTGGTATTGGATTGCTGCTTGTTCGGCTTGCTGGGTAGACAGGCCTACTTCACTTATGATATGCTGGATATCGGCAGCGGTTATTTTCTCAAAATCTTCCGGACGAGCAGTTACCAGGATGCCTGCCATATCCAATAAGCCGGGGCTTACCATCAGTTGCTCGTTTCCGGTGGCTGAATAGCAAACCGGTCGATGCTTTTCCCGTGGAATAACCAAGGCTATCTTTTGGTCTCCGTCTTTCCAAGCCAACAAATTGTATTTGGGCTCTGTTTCTCCTTCCGATGAAGGTAGGCAAGTCAAGAATTCAATGAAGTTGAATCCACTCAGGGGTGATAATGTTTCCACGGAAAAAAGCGGGCAAAGGTAATTGTCCAGATAATAAACCGCAGTTTCCTGATAGCTTAACTTTTCCGATAGCGTGCTTCTTTTGACCAGTTCTTCGTGGTGAATGCATTTACCTTGTTCTCTTAATGTTGTATATTGGGAAATGAGCGGGATGTATTGTTTGGGTACACCTTGAAAATGGAAATGGTCTGGAGCTGAAGCACCACAACACGCTCCGTTGTAAAATACTGCATACTCTTCGGGTAATGAATCGATTAACAACTCTAATTCAGCCCACATGTCTTGGCTCATCTTTTGTGGTTGATGAGTGACCAAAGGAAGGGTGATATGTTTCGGAAGAATCGGATAAGGATTGACACATACGTGGAAATGCTCTCCCAAGGCGATAACCGATTGCTCCTTTGGCTGGTGTTGTCTACATAAAAAACAAGGACGGCTCTGGATGCTTTGGCTATCTGTTTTGGCCATTGTGGACTGTATCCGTGCAGGGTTGAACTGAACTTTGAACGGCATTCCATGGATGTCCATACACTTGACCTGTACTTGTTGGAGTGCTTGGTGGTTTTCGCTAGCCAGTGTCCACCGGCCGATTTCTTTTTCTATGAAATCCTCCACTTTATCTTTTACTTGCGACAAGGTGCCTTGGGCAGATGTCTTGCTAACCAATTGCTGGCGGAGGCTTATTTCATGCGTTCTCAGGCTGTCTTTATACCAATTGTTTTGGTTTACCCGTTCGATGCTTAAAGCTGCATCCGAATTTCCCTCCCAGCGTCGGCACAAATACAATTCTTCGTAGATGCGGCCTATCTTGTAATCCCGCGAGAAGGCCAACCCTAGGGCATAATCTTCTCCATAGCTTACGTTGGGTACCCCAATCTGTCGCAAAATGGGAGTGTAGAAAGCTCGTGGAGCTCCTAATCCATTGATGCGAAGGGCGTTGTTGTGTCCGTTCTCGTCCGTCCACTCTTTGTGGTCGATTATTCCCGGAGGTAATGTGTTCAGGTTAAAGTCGGTGATGCGGTAAGAACCAATCAACATGGCACAACCTTGTTCATAGAATCCATCTACGATTTTCTGCAAGGTGTGTGGAGTGTTGTAGATGTCGTCGCTATCCAATTGGATGGCAAAACGTCCGCACTTAGGGTGATGGATAGCCATGTTCCAACATCCGCCGATGCCTAAGTCCGTGCGTTCCGGAAGGATATGCACGATTCTTTCATTCGCTCCGTAACTGTCGATGGCTTCGGTCGTTCCATCCGTAGAGTGGTTGTCGACTACAATCAAGTTGAATGGGAATTGGGTTTCCTGACTTAACACCGAGTCGATGGCATCCTTGATGGTACGTACCCGGTTCTTTACCGGTATGATGATAGAAGCTTCCATGTCGAAATCTTCTGCTTGGAAATCCACCTTTCGTTCTCTGGCCGGCAAATAAGCTGCGATGTCCTTTAAATAATTCGTGAAGGCCTGTTCCATTTCTATCTGCACATTCCGGTTACGCGGATTGACGTAATCGAATTGCTTTTCGCCGGACAAACGGAGGTCTTCGGTTATCTCTGTGTACAAATATTCGTTGATGTGGGTAATGGCTCCTTGACTTGAAAGGAACAACCGGATGGCATACAGGGCCGCAAACTGATAAGGAGGCTGTTGCTTCAACTGATGTACGGCTGCCTTGAAATAAGGAGTTGCAAACATAAGCACCGAGCCAAAATCAAAATCGTCCCGCACACTTCCTGCTTGATAGTCTATCACCGGATGGTTCTGTAATTCATTGTTTTTCCATTCGCGATAATTGGCATAGACCATTGCAGTCCGTTCGGTGAACCAGCTGCACATCCTTTCCAAGGCTTTGTATCCCATATCCAGTGGGGAAGTCTTGGTGTATAGCAATGTATAGGGAGCCTTGGCCTTTTGAGCCAGTAAGATAAACGTATCTGTGCTTTGATAGTCTTTAATCGATAGGATGGGAAAACCATCCAGTTCCTTTTCCGTATGGGTCGTGGATAATAAAAAGATTTGGCCAATGCAGTTGCATTGCATCAACGAGGCAATGGTTCTTTGGACGGATGTTTTATTCTCATAAGGAATAAAACAGTCGATTTTGTTTGACATAGTCTTAAATTTTGTAATTATGGTTACAAATATAGGCATTATATCTTTATTTTTGTATACCTTTGTATGTTTTAATGTAGAAAAGAAACATGGAAAATTTCAAAACAGCCTTGTTGGGAAAGACTCTCTATGAGCTTCAACAGATAACGGCTAATTTGGGCATGCCAAAGTTTGCCGCCAAGCAGATTGCCTCTTGGATTTACGAGAAGAAGGTCGCATCGATTGACGAGATGACCAACCTTTCCTTGAAACACCGCGATTTGCTGAAAGGAGGATATGAAATAGGTGCGTCTGCTCCTGTCGAGGCAATGCGTTCGGTAGATGGAACGGTGAAATACTTGTTCCGTACACCAACCAATGATTATGTAGAAGCTGTATATATTCCGGATAACGACCGTGCCACATTGTGTGTGTCTTCGCAGGTAGGTTGTAAGATGAATTGCAAGTTCTGTATGACGGGCAAGCAAGGATTCACCGCCAACCTGACGGCCAACCAGATTATGAATCAAATCTTTTCCATTCCGGAGAGAGACACCTTGACCAATCTGGTGTTTATGGGGATGGGAGAACCCTTTGACAATTTGGACGAAGTGCTGAAAGTACTCGAAGTACTGACCTCGGATTATGGTTACAAATGGAGCCCCAAGCGTATCACCGTTTCGTCGGTAGGGCTGAAGAAAGGCTTGGAACGGTTCTTGAACGAAAGCGATTGCCACCTGGCTATCAGCATGCACTCGCCGTTCCCCTCGCAACGTCGCGAATTGATGCCTGCCGAGAAAGCTTTCTCCATTACCGAGATTGTAGAGGTGCTGAGCCGTTACGATTTCACCAAGCAGCGTCGCTTGTCGTTTGAATATATTATGTTTAAGAATGTGAACGACTCGCTCGTTTATGCCAAGGAAATTGTTAAGTTGCTGAGGGGCATTGAGTGCCGCATGAACCTGATTCGTTTCCATGCCATCCCCAATGTCGATTTGGACGGAACAGGCATGGAGCACATCATTGCTTTTCGCGATTACCTGACACAGCACGGTGTGTTTGCTACCATTCGGGCGTCGCGTGGGGAAGATATCTTTGCTGCTTGTGGAATGCTTTCCACCGCCAAGCAACAGGAAAATAAGAAATGATCAAGAAAAAATAGAGAAAAATGAAAAGACAAACAATCAATCTGTTGGGCATTGTACTGATGATGTTGGTACTGTCCTCTTGTGGAGGAGATGGTAAAGGTGGCGGTAAATCCCTCTTTACACCGGTCTCTAGCGGTAGACCTTACGAAATGTTGGTAGTGATAGACAAGGGCATGTGGGAACGTCCTGCAGGTCGTGCCTTGTTTAATGTGTTGGATCAGGATGTGCCGGGATTACCTCAGCCCGAACGCTCGTTCCGTATCTCGAATGTTGGCCCAGACCGTTTCGAACGTGGGTTCCGTATCTTCCGCAACATTATTGATGTGGATATCCAGCCTATCTATACCCAAGCCAAGCTGAAATATTCACGCGATAGCTATTCCTCACCGCAAATGATTATGACCATTCAGGCTCCGGATGAAAAGAGCTTCGAAGAATTTGTGCAGAAGAATGGTCAAGTAATCATTGACTTCTTTACCAAGGCCGAAATGAACCGTCAGATTGCCTTGTTGAAGAAGAAACACAATGAGTTGGCATCCACCAAGGTGGGAAGCATGTTTGGATGTGATGTGTGGATTCCGAATGATTTGGAAAGATACAAGCAGGGTGAAGATTTCTTGTGGTTCTCTACCGGACGTGGTACTTCCGACCTCAGTTTTGTCATCTACTCTTATCCGTATACAGACAAGAATACGTTTACGAAAGAGTATTTCATCCATAAGCGTGACTCGGTAATGGAAGCCAATATCCCCGGTGCTCGCGAAGGAATGTACATGGCCACCGATTCCGATTACGTGGATGTAAAGGACATTGTGGTGCGTGGCGAATATGGTTTCGAAGCCCGTGGCCTTTGGTACATGAAGGGCGATATGATGGGAGGCCCGTTTGTGTCGCATGCTCGCGTCGACCGTCCGAATGGTCGTGTTGTGGTGGTGGAAGCCTTCGTCTATGCTCCTGAAAAGCAAAAGCGTGACTTGATTCGCCAGATGGAGGCATCGCTCTATACCCTGAACTTGCCACAAGACCAGGAGTTGGAAGAAATCGTCGTGTCGCCGGAAGTGACAATCGAAGAATAAGAAGAATCTTAGCAGTGATTTAATATATAGATAAGATAATTTATTCATGGAAAACAACCGTAAAATAAGAGTTGGTATTACCCACGGGGATATCAACGGAGTAGGATATGAGGTCATCCTGAAAACTTTCTCAGATCCTGCCATGCTCGAACTTTGTACTCCGATAGTCTATGGCTCGCCCAAGGTAGCAGCCTATCATCGGAAAGGGTTGGACATATCGACCAATTTCAGTATCATCAATTCGGCCGAAGAAGCTCAGGAAGAACGACTCTCTATCTTGAACTGTACCGACGATGAGTTGAAGGTGGAACTGACCAAGCCAACCAAAGAAGCCGGAAAGGCCGCTTTGGATGCATTGGAAAGAGCTTTGGAGGACTATCAGGAAGGATTGATTGATGTACTGGTTACTGCCCCTATCAATAAGCATACCATTCAGTCAGAAACCTTCCAGTTCCCGGGTCACACCGAATACATTGAAGAGCGTGTGGGCGAGGGGAAGAAGGCTTTGATGATTCTGGTGAAGGACGACCTTCGCATGGCCCTTGTCACCGGACACATCCCGGTGAAGGACATTGCCACTACCTTGACCAAGGAACTGATTCAGGAAAAGTTGGCCATTTTCCATCACTCGTTGAAGCAGGACTTTGGCATTGACAATCCTCGTATTGCCGTCTTCTCGTTGAACCCTCATGCAGGCGACAATGGACTGATTGGCACGGAAGAAAGTGAAATCATCCGTCCGGCGATGGAAGAAATGATAGCCAAGGGCATCCAGTGTTTCGGTCCTTATCCGGCCGATGGCTTTATGGGTTCAGGTAATTTCTGTCATTTCGATGGCATCTTGGCCATGTATCACGACCAAGGTTTGGCTCCATTCAAGGCTTTGGCTATGGACGAAGGTGTGAACTACACGGCCGGTTTGCCTATCGTGCGTACCTCGCCGGCTCATGGCACTGCTTATGATATTGCCGGTCAAGGTCTTGCCGAAGAAAGCTCGTTCCGTCAGGCCATCTATGCAGCGATGGATATTTACCGAAACCGTTTGATTGAGAAAGAAATCCATGCCCGTCCGTTGCGTAAGCAATATTACGAACGTCGTGACGATAGCGACATGCTGAAGCTGGATCAGGAAGGATAACTTATTAGGAGTTTCTTAAATAAACAGGTGTATCGAAATAAACGCTTTTTCGATACACCTGTTTTTATTTGTCTTCACTTCTTCACGAACGGCATTCTTCTTGATTCTCAATGCCTAAAAGTGCCGTTCCGTGGTTTTTCGGAGTGAACTTCCTGCTCGTCATCCACTGGAATATTTTCTTTACCGCATAAAGAAGCACTCCAACAAAGTACGCTCTTTAATTACAACCTTGGCCGTACCCCGTGTTTCCTTAACTAGCGAAAGCACCACTTTGCATCGCTCCACCGTTTCGGACGAAAGCCCAACTGTGAGCTTATTTGTGACAGGAATTTAACTTTGTTTTGTATTCTTTTGTCTGCTTACAGCTATCATTCCGCATTTGTTGCAGAACACTTTTCCGATTCTTCAGCATAAGAAAGTTAATCATAAGTTTTGATTCGCGAATCAAAACTTATGTTTTGCGAAACAAAACTTTTGATTGACGAATCAAAACTTATGATTTGCTTTTTAGAGCAGAAGAAACAGAGAATTCTTCTGCTACTTTCGGAGAATGTTACTTGATGGAGGGTAATGTTCTTGTGGGTGTATACAGATCCTTCGCGTTGCTCAGGATGACACGAGTGGGATGTTCAGAAAATGAGCACGATAGTGGAAGTTCACTCCCGAAAAAAACACGCATCGTCACTCCAACCTTTTGAAAAACAGTTGGAATGACGATGGTGACAAAGTGAAGGTGGGTTATGAAATATATTCAATATACCGCTGGATGAACTTGTGGAAAGGAGTCCATCGGAGCAATACCTGCTCGAACAGGAAGATGCCGAGCAAAGCACAGCCGGCTCCCAGGATGGCGTCGATGACATAATGGTGGGCCGAATAGATGGCGGTAAACCAAATGCCCAGCATGATGATGCCGAACACAATGCGTAGCCAATTGGGGTACTTTGCCTTCAATGAATAATAGAAGGCAATGACCATGTAGGCGGAGTGCAACGATGGTACGGCGGCAAACACGTTGGAGTTCCGGGAATACAGAAAGTCGAAAATGCCCAATCCGGTCATGGCATCGAAGCGACCCAAACCGGCCACATCGCCCGGGGTGTTGAGGATGGGCTCGAAGCCGTATTTCATGACATACCAGGGTGGGGCAGCGGGATGAATGTAATAGCCGCAGAAACCTATCAGGTTGACAAACAGGAATACCAAGGCAAACTTCAAGTAAACCGCACGCTGGTTCATGAAGTAAAGGCTTAACCCGAACAGGATGGGCACCGGCACCCAGCACAGATAAAAGACCCCGGCAAAGAAGTCCATCACCGGCCAGTTGTGTTGCACGAAGTATTCGTTGGGAGTCAATAGGCCACCGGTGGTAGCAATGCCGAAAAGAGATTTTTCCGCTTCGTACAAATCTTGCACATCGATGGGGTTCACCTTGTAGTTAGGGCAGATGTTCATCCAGTCGTATGACACCGCAAACACGATGAACGGCATGAGGGCGATGGCCAACTTCTTGGTTTGTGGATGCAGACAGAACAAGGCCGCTATCAGGATAGCCAGCAACGGATGTTCCGGACGGAAGCCCACGAACATGGAGGTGATGCCCAGCCACAATCCCAAACATACCAATAAGGTAATCACCTCGCGGAGGGGAGGCAGTTGAATCTTGAACTTTGCCATGTTATGCCTGCTTGTTGGTTTTGCTTAATTCTTTACGGCAATGCATGATGCGGGCATAAGCAGTAAGGTTGGCAAACACGGCGATGATGCCCATGGCGACAATCAGGATAAGCATGGGGTCGAACGAAGGATTTTCGACGTTGCAACCCACGATGCCACAGATGATGGCCGAAAGGCTGGTTACTACCACACGTTCGGGGCGTTGCATGAAGCCAATCTTACACTCGATGTCCAAGCCTTCGGCACGGGCACGTACATAGCTCACCATGATAGAACCTACCAAGGCCGCAAAGGTAATGATGGCACCGGTCAGATAACCTGCATTGTTCAAGTAGAAACAGATACCGCCTAAGGTTACCAGTTCGCAATAGCGGTCGAGCACCGAGTCGTACATGGCACCGAAAGTGGAGGCCATGTTGCCTAAACGGGCCACTTGTCCATCGAGCATGTCGAAGAGCGAAGCCAATAGGATGACGGTTCCCGACCAGCCTATCCAGTCGTATGCCGGTTGTCCACCAGGGACAGATAACTGGCTGGCATATATGAACATTCCTGCGGCAACCAGGTTGCCCAAGAAACCGATGGTGGTTACGGTGTTGGGAGTGAAACCGATTTTAATGAGTCCACGTACCAAGGGATTGATGACAAAATAGATGGCTTGCTGAAGGCAATCCCTTTTCTCTTTGAAAAAACTTTTAATATTCATATTGTTCGTTTTGTTCTTTGTTATTGAATAGGTTTTTGAACCAAGACTTTACCTTCGCATCGCGGAATACGAAATACCGGTGGAGGGTGTAATTCCATCCTACGGCCACGATGAAGGAGACAAATATCTTGGAAAGTATCAAATAGAATCCGTCGAAGAGTTCCCACTCGCGGACGTTGTCTTTCAAAATCTCGAATACGATAAAAACCCCGAATACATTGAGTGCCAGGCTACCGCCCCACACAATGATGTATTTGAATAGTACCCACTTGAATTGGCAATCCTTGGTCATGAAAGCCCATTTGTAGTTGATGAGGCAATTGATGAGTCCGCCAATGCTGGTGCCGATGGTGGTTGCCAACAAGTAGTGGATGCCCAACCATTGAAAGCAGGTGTAGGTCAGGGTAAAGTCTGTCAAGGTAGCAAACTGTGCAGACAATTGTGCCCGTAGGAACGTGTATAGGTTTCGTTGTAGCTTACGGGACTTTTTCATAATACAATACGCAATAAGTGTAATACGATGAAACCATATACGCCGGCCAAGACATCATCGGCCATGATGCCCCATCCGCCTTTCAGCTTTTCCATGGCTCTGACACCCAATGGCTTGACAATGTCGAAGAAACGGAACAAGGCTAAAGCTATGAGGACATGCCACCACTGGAAGTCGCCAGGCATGGCAAGCAGGACAATCCATTGTCCTACCACTTCGTCGATGACTACCCGGGAAGGGTCTTCCCCCCAATAACGTTCGGATACAGAAGAAGACCATGCTCCTAATAGGGTGAACACCACTACCAAGGCTAAAGTCACTGCTATTAAATAAGGAGTACTGACCAAAGCAGCCAGTACGAGCCAAACGATAATAGCGAATATCGCCCCCATAGTGCCCGGCCCGTATGGGAAAAAACCAACTCCAAGGCTTGTGGCAATCAACTGATGATATAATGGCATTCTCTTCACGAAACGTTGTAATAAATTTCATGCAAAATTACGAATTATATTTTAAATAAGGAATATTTGGAGAGTTATTTGCCTGTTTTAGAGCAAATTTGAACTGAAGGGAAAGGGGAAATTGGGCGTGTAGGTCGTGAATATATGTGAAAAGTGTTCGCGAAGTTGAAAAAAATGTTCTTTTTTACTTCTGTATATCGGTGCTGTTTTGTGAGATTGGTAGACATTTTGTAATTTTGTACCCTGTGGGTAACAGTTTTTTATTGAAATATTTTATATGTTAAAAAAGGTTTTCCTTATTGGACTTTTGTGCTTTGCTTGTATGGTGCAAACATTTGCACAAATTCAGGGTATTGTAAAAGATGCAGATACCGGCGAACCTCTTCCTTTCGTGAATGTGTATTATGAAGGAAAAGGGGTAGGTGGTATTACCGATATTGAAGGACGATTCAAGGTTGATAAGATGGTGGAATGGAAGGCGTTGACCTTCTCTTCTGTAGGATATACCACTGAAGTGGTGCCTATTAATGCAAAGACAGAGTATCTGACGGTAACGATGAAGGTGATGGACCACACGCTGGATGAAGTGGTGGTACGCCCGAAGCGTGAAAAATATTCCCGTAAGAATAATCCGGCGGTAGAATTGATGAAGAAGGTGGTGGCCAGCAAGGAACTGGACGACCTGAAGCAGAAGGATTATTATAGCTATAACATTTATCAGAAATTGACGTTGGCTCTGAATAACATCACGGCCGACTCGTTGCGTGAATCCAAATTGTTCAAGCAATATCCTTTCTTCCGTGAACAGGTGGAATATTGCAAGGAGATTGACAAGAACATCCTTCCGTTGTCGGTAGACGAAACCTTGACACAGACCATCTTCCGCAAAAAGCCGGAAAGTGAAAAGAACATCATCAAGGGGATTAACTCTACCGGGGTGAACGAACTGTTCAACACGGGGGATATGTTGACAACCGTTCTGAAGGATGTCTTCCAGAATGTCAACGTGTACGAGGATCGGGTCCGTTTGTTGCAATATCCATTTGATAGTCCTATCTCGGACAACGGTATCGGATTCTACCGTTATTATATCATGGATACCACTTATGTGGAGCAGGACAAATGTTTCCACTTGAGCTTCGTTCCGAACAATTCGCAGGACTTTGGGTTTACCGGTCATTTGTATATCATGGCGGACTCTACCTACCGCTTGAAGCAATGTGTGCTGAACCTGCCAAAGAAGACGGATGTGAACTTTGTGGAAAACATGCAGATTCTGCAACAGTTCGGTGCCTTGCCTTCAGGGGAATGGGTGCAACAGACGGACGACATGTTGTGCGAACTGAATTTCTTTGGCGGACATTTCATGGTGCGAAGAATCACGCATAACTCAGACTATAGCTTCCTGGAAGTTCCTGAACGTTTCTTCAAGAAAAAAGGAAAGGAAATCAAGGATGTGAATGCCATGATGCGTAACGATGAGTTCTGGAACCGTTATCGTGCTACGGAGCTGACTGAGTCGGAAAGTAACATGAGCGGATTTGTGGACAACCTGGCCAAGATAAAAGGATTCAAGTACATTCTGTTCGGCTTGAAAGCCTTGATTGAAAACTTTGTGGAAACAGGTACAAAGGATCATCCGAGCAAGGTGGATATCGGTCCGATCAACACCATGGTGACCAGCAACTACATTGACGGGCTTCGTTTGAGAGCGTCGGCACAGACTACAGCCAACCTGAACCCGAACTGGTTCTTCAAGGGGTATGTGGCTTATGGTTTCAGAGACGAAAAGATGAAGTATTTGGGACAGGTGGAATACTCTTTCGACAAGAAAGGATATTTGGCACGCGAATTCCCGAAACATGCCCTCGCGGTTTCTTATCAGTATGATAACATGTTGCCTTCGGACAAATTCATCAATACCGATAAGGATAACATGTTTACCTCGATGAAGTGGACAACCGTTACCCAGTACAACTACGAACGTAAGTTTACCATCAATTATGAACACGAACGCGAAAATGGCTTGAAGACACACGCCATGTTGCGTCATGCCAATTACGAACCTTGTGGTAAGTTGTTCTACCGTACCATGCAGGGAGAATCGCAATTGCAACAAGCCATTGCGAATGGAACCATTACCGGAGAAGAGTTTATCCGTACACCTTATAATAAAAAGGATATCACGGTGGTTGAGGCTACCTTGGGGGTACGCTATGCTCCGGGCGAAACGTTTGTCAATACCAAGCAGAGACGTTTGCCTATTAACCTGGATGCTCCGGTGTTCTCGTTATCGCATACATTTGGTATCAATGGTATCTTGGGTTCGGAATACAAGTATAATTTCACGGAAGCCGGTGCCTACAAGCGTTTGTGGCTTGGCTCTTGGGGTAACATCGATACTTATTTGAAGGGTGGTATCCAATGGAATAAGGTTCCGTTCCCGTTGCTGATTATGCCGGCCGCTAACTTGTCGTACATCATTCAGGATGGAACGTTCAACTTGATTAACAACATGGAATTCTTGAACGACCGTTATGGCTCATTGGACATTTCATGGAACATGCAAGGCAAGTTGTTCAATCGTATCCCGTTGCTGAAGAAGTTGAAGTGGCGTGAATTTATTGGTATCAAGTGTCTCTGGGGAGAACTGACCGATAAGAACAATCCGTTCTTGGAACAGAACCGGAACGATGATGTGTTGATGAAGTTCCCGGGAACTTACCGTGCAAATGGGGTATACGACTATACCACTCATGTGCTGGATCCTAAGAAGCCTTATTTTGAAGCACATGTAGGTATCCACAATATCTTTAAATTGTTGCATGTAGAGTACGTTCGTCGTTTGAACTACAACCATCTGCCGACGGCAAACAAGTGGGGTATCCGTTTGATGATACGTACAGTATTCTAATATATATAATATAGGTTTTTAAGGTGAAAAGTATAGTTGATAAAGAAAAACAAGCTCATGCTCTGGTAAAGAAGGAGTATCTGTTGCCTTTCGTATTGGTGACTTCCCTGTTCTTTATGTGGGGATTTGCCCGTGCTATTCTGGATGTGCTGAACAAGCATTTTCAGGAAGCAATGGGAATCAGTCTGGCTCATTCAGCACTGCTACAGGTGGTGTTTTATTTGGGATATTTCATTATGGCAATTCCGGCCGGATTGTTTATTGCCCGTAATGGATACCGCAAGGGAGTGGTGTTCGGCCTATTGCTTTTTGGCATCGGGTCGTTGATGTTCATTCCCGGCGAATATTATATGTCCTTTAATTTTTTCTTGTTCTCGTTGTTTGTCATAGCGTGTGGCTTGGTATTTTTGGAAACAGCTGCCAACCCTTATATGACCGAGTTGGGAGAACGAGAAACCGCAGCCAGCCGATTGAACTTGGCTCAATCCTTCAATGGTTTGGGCTGTGCTTGTGCACCTTTGTTGGTGGGTATGATGTTGTTCTCCGAAGGACAAGAGGCCAATCTTTCTTTCCCTTATGTGGTTATGGGAGGGGTTGTGTTGGCCGTGGCATTGATTTTCTCGAAAGTTAACTTGCCTGAAATCGTTCACGAAGAAGATACAACGCAGTGTGAAACAACTGGTAGCAAGAAAGGAATCTGGTCGCATAAATTGTTTGTGTTTGGTGTCTTGACCTTGTTCTGTTACGAGGTTGCGGAAATTTCCATCAATAGCTTCTTCATTAATTACGTGGTAGATGATGGATGGATGAATACACTCGATGCAGCCAAGCTCTTGTCGGTTGCCGGTTTGGGCTTGTTTATGGTTGGCCGCTTTGTCGGAAGCTGGATTATGCGTTACGTCCGTGCCGAGAAATTCTTGCTGATTTGTGCGATAGCTACGGTAGTGGCTACATCCTTAGTAGTGATGGAGGTAGGCATCGTCTCGTTTGTTGCTTTGATTCTGATTTATTTGTTCGAAGCCATTATGTTCCCGACCATATTCGCCATTTCTTTGCGTGGATTGGGGAACTATACCAAGCGGGCATCGTCTTATCTGATGATGACTCCTATCGGAGGAGCGGTAGGCCCGTTGTTGATGGGATTTGTAGCCGACCAAACGACCATGTCCATTTCGTTTATGGTACCATTGGTTTCGTTTGTGGTGGTATTGCTTTATGCAGGCAGGGTTGTGAAAATGCAGAAATAATAAAAGTGGGCGTGTTAAACACACGCCCACTTTTATTATTATAACGAATTGTTTCGGATGATTTCTTGAATGTCTTCTTCTGTCTTGTTGAATGGACCGGAATGTTCCAGTTTCAGGGTAGACATGGCAGCGGCAAATTGTCCGGCTTCCAAGTAAGAAGCTCCTTTGTTTCGCATATAGAGATATCCGGTCATGTAAGTGTCTCCACAACCAGTTGCGTCAACTACTTCTTTGGGCGGATAGGCCGGGATGGTATGGAATTCTCCTTCTGCATAGATGAGAGAGCCCAAACTTCCCAACGTAATCAAGACTTCCTTTACGCCCCAGTCGGCCAATTGTTGAGCGGCCAGTTTTGGGTCGGTATGTCCGGTTAGGACTTCCATTTCACGTTCGTTTACTTTCAAGATGTCGATGTGCTTTAAGGCTTCAATCTTTTCATCCCAGTCTATGGCATGCACTTGTTCTCCGCGTACTTCTCTAAGGTATCCTTGTGCATCGACCGACAATTTTCCTTTGGTAGACAAGTATTGGATGACTTCGAGCGAAAAGTCATCGGAAAGCAGGGTGCCTAAATGGAAGATGTTTGCAGAGATATCACCTAAATTCTCGATGGTAAAAGGATCGGCTTTAGCCAAAACCCTTTGAGTGCGGTTGTCTTGATTCTCGCCATATATGTTTTCAAAGTATACCGTTTTTTGGCTAGGGATTACTTTGACTTCGATTCCTTTTGACCGAATGTCTTCGGCTGATTGATATTCGGATGGGGCTAATGCAGTAACCAATTTATAATTCTTGGCATCATTCAGATGGCTGATTCCGTGTGAAAAGTAATAAGAAGTACCACCAGCCATGTAGATTGTTTGTTTGGGAGTCACAATTTTGTCTAACGTAATGTGTCCAATACAACAAATTTCTTTCATGTTCTTTTGTATTTAAAATCGTGCAAAGTTACACTTTTTAACTGAGGTAGCCATGTTAAATCACCCTTTTTTGCTAAGTAATGGTCATAAAAGCGATAAGATAGGTTAAGACAGGCTTAAACTATTGGAACTAAATGAAAAAACTGACAATTTTACTTGTTGTAAATGAACTAATTTGTAATTTTGTCATAGATTATGAGGATTTGATTTATGGTGAGAACGGAAATTCAAAATGTAAAATTGCGTTTTGGCATTATTGGCAATGCGGCCGGTTTGAATCGGGCCATTGATATTGCCATGCAAGTAGCTCCAACCGACTTGTCTGTGTTGATAACGGGTGAAAGTGGGGTGGGAAAGGAGACTTTCCCTCAAATTGTACATCAATTCAGCCGGAGAAAGCATGGACAATACATTGCGGTGAATTGTGGGGCCATTCCTGAGGGAACCATCGACTCGGAATTGTTTGGTCATGAAAAAGGTGCATTTACCGGAGCGATTGGTGACAGAAATGGTTATTTTGCGGAAGCTAATGGAGGTACCATTTTCTTGGATGAAGTTGGTGAACTCCCTTTATCCACGCAAGCTCGTTTGCTTCGTGTGCTTGAAAGCGGGGAATATATAAAGGTAGGCTCATCCAAAGTTCAGAAGACGGACGTGCGTATTGTAGCTGCAACCAATGTGAATCTGGTGGAAGCCATTTCGGAAGGCCGTTTCCGTGAAGACCTTTATTATCGATTGAATACTGTTCCTATTCAAATCCCTCCTTTGCGTGACCGTGCTGATGATATCGTCTTGTTGTTCCGTAAGTTCGCTTCTGATTTTGCAGAGAAGTATCGGATGCCTGCCATTCAATTGTCGGAGGAGGCAAAGAGTTTGTTGTTGGCCTATCCATGGCCGGGCAATGTCCGTCAGTTGAAGAATATCACCGAACAGATATCAATCATTGAAACAAACAGGGATGTTACTGCAAGTATTTTGCAGAATTATTTGCCTTCGCAACCTACCGATTCGCGATTGCCTATGTTGTTCGGAGCGAAGGGAAATGGAAGCAAGACCTTCGAGAGCGAACGCGAGATTTTATATCAAGTGTTGTTTGATATGCGTCGGGATGTAACCGAATTGAAGAAATTGGTGAACACCCTCATGGCTGATAGGGGAGGAACGAATATGCCATCGTCGCATCCTACAGCTGTTTCATACTATCAGGAACCGAGCTATAACCTGGTGGCATCACCTGCTGCATCTCCTACCATTATATCTCCGGTGAAGCATGCCGGCGTATCCAAAGAGGACGATGATATTCAGGATACGGAAGAATACATTGAAGAAACCTTGTCGCTGGATGAGGTGGAAAAGGAAATGATTCGTAAGGCATTGGAACGACATCATGGAAAGCGTAAGAATGCGGCCAAGGATTTGAAGATTTCAGAACGAACACTATATCGTAAAATTAAGGAATATGGCTTGGAATAACAAAATGAAGAACATAAGTGTAGGGGTGATGCTGGCGTTGTTTATGACAGCTTGTTCCATTTCGTATCAGTTTAATGGTTCTTCCATTGATTATACGAAGGTAAAGACGATTTCCTTTGAAACGTTCCCCAACCGTTCCGTAGGATTTGTGTGGGGCCCGATGGAAAGTATGTTCAATACGGCCTTACAGGATATTTATATGCAGCAAACCCGTCTGCAACAAGTAAACAGAGGCGGTAATATCCAGCTTTCGGGAGAAATCACCAATTATGATGCATTCAATAAGGGAGTTGGCTCGGATGGTTATTCTACAATGGCAGAGCTTCGGATGACGGTGCGAGTAACGTTTGTCAACACGGTAAATCCTCAAGAAAACTTCGAGGCAAGACAGTTTACTTCCAGCCGAGAGTATGATGCTACCCAACAACTTTCTGCGGTTCAGGATGAATTGGTGAATCAGATGATTAAGGACATTGTAGATCAAATTTTTAATGCAACTGTTGCGAATTGGTAATGACACAACAACAGATATACGAGTGGATTAGACGTCCTGAGATGTTGAATCGGGAGTCGTTGTATGAGCTACGTACGTTGCTCGCACGATATCCTTATTTCCAAACAGCTCGATTGCTATATCTTAAGAATTTGTTTCTGCTTCACGATGCTTCTTTTGACGAAGAATTGCGAAAAGCAGCCTTGTATATTGTTGACCGGAAAGTGCTGTTTTCTTTGATTGAGGGCGAACGCTTTTCTTTAAAGGCATTGAAGAAAGAAGTCTCGCAAACAGAAACTCTGGGGGTAGACCGAACCTTGTCTTTGATTGATGCTTTCCTTTCAACCTTACCCGAGGATGAACCGATAGGGAATGAACTGCTTGAGGTAACTCCTGAGATTACATCCGATTATGCCACTTTCCTGATGCAGCAGCCAGATGTGACAGAAACCGACACCAATAGGGGCGGAATTGAACCGAAATTAAAAGGCCAAGAGTTGATTGACTCTTTCTTGGAAAAGGTAGAAACAGAACCTGCCGTTGCTTTGGATTTAGGCAAAGAATTGGAGGAAGCTTCCAATGACTCTTCCGATGAGCCGGAAGAACCGGAATTGCCTCTGGATGCGGAAAATTTGGATGATGAGAGCTATTTTACAGAAACTTTGGCTAAAATTTATGTTAAACAGCAAAGATATTCGAAGGCTCTTGAAATAATTAAAAAATTAAATTTGAAATATCCAAAAAAAAACGCTTACTTTGCAGAACAAATAAGATTCTTAGAAAAATTGATTATTAACACTAAATCAAAATAAAGAAAAATGTATTTATTATTCGTTGGATTGATTGTTGTTGCAGCGTTGTTGATGTGCTTTGTAGTTTTGATTCAAAACTCAAAAGGTGGTGGCTTGGCATCTAGTTTTGCTTCTTCCAATCAGATTATGGGTGTACGCAAGACAACTGATTTTATTGAAAAGTTGACTTGGGGATTGGCTGGTTTTATGGTAGTAGTAAGTATCGCTACTGCTTATGTGCTTCCTTCTGCACAAGCTGGTGGTTCTGTAATCATGGAACAGGCAGTAAAAGAAAGTGCTACTAATCCGTTGAATGCACCAACAGGTTTCGTGGCTCCTTCTACTGAAGCACCTGCTGAAACTCCTGCAACTCCGGAAGCTGAGTAAATCGGAATTTCTATTAAAAGAAATAAAAGCGGTTCGTTCTTCATAGAACGAGCCGCTTTTGTTTTGAAGAAAAATTAAATTGATTATTTTTGTATGCAGTAATCATATTAATCGAAATAGTATGTTGAAACTGATTTCATGGAATGTAAATGGTTTGCGAGCTTGTTGCGGTAAGGGATTTGAGGAGATTTTCAGAACGTTGAATGCTGATTTCTTTTGCCTGCAAGAAACCAAGATGCAAGCTGGGCAGCTGGATTTGGAGTTTGAGGGCTATCAGTCTTATTGGAATTATGCCGAGAAGAAAGGGTATTCGGGTACGGCAATTTTTACCAAGCATCAACCTCTTTCTGTAGCATATGGTATAGGTGTGGATGAGCATGATCATGAAGGTCGCGTGATAACGCTTGAGATGGAGCCTTTTTATTTGGTGACGGTTTACGTGCCAAACTCTCAAGATGAATTGCGTCGCTTGGATTACCGCATGCGTTGGGAAGATGATTTCTTGGCTTATTTAAAGAAATTGGAAGGAAAGAAGCCTGTTGTTGTTTGTGGGGACTTGAATGTGGCTCATAAGGAAATAGACTTGAAGAATCCTAAAACAAATCGTAGAAATGCTGGTTTTACGGATGAGGAGCGAGGAAAGTTTACCCGTTGGCTTGAGGCTGGATTTACGGATACCTTCCGCTATTTCTATCCCGATCAGAAAGAAATCTATTCTTGGTGGTCTTATCGCTTCAAAGCCAGAGAGAAGAATGCCGGCTGGCGTATCGACTATTTTGTGACTTCTTCTTCTTTGAATGAAAAGTTGGTTGGTGCGAAGATTCATACAGAGATATTTGGCTCCGACCATTGTCCGGTAGAATTGATGCTTGATTTTTAGAAAAGAAACTTTGATTTAATATGCGGTTGATGTCTTGGTTGACGTTAACCGTATATTTTTATGCAAATGAGAAAAAATATAAAAACAAAAAATCAGATAGAAACTTTCGTAACTATCTGATTTTCAGTGGAGCGGAAGACGGGGCTCAAACCCGCGACCCTCAGCTTGGAAGGCTAATGCTCTATCAACTGAGCTACTTCCGCAACTTAAAGTGGGCAAAGATGGATTCGAACCACCGAAGGCGTAAGCCAGCAGATTTACAGTCTGCCCCATTTGGCCACTCTGGTATTTGCCCATTTGCTCTTGAGAACTACTCTTTGTTTCCATTGAGTAGCTTTGTTTCTCAATTGCGATGCAAAGGTACGAATTATTTTTGAATGTGCAAGCGAATGGGTTGTTTTTTTTCTTTTTATCGATTAAAAAAGGCCTTCGCGTATTTAAAATATGTGAAGGCCTTTTCTAAAAACGTGAAGACGTTTCTTATGAATTCACTTGATGTTTGAAGTCAATCATCTTGATGGCGGTAATTGCACATTCATCGCCTTTGTTTCCTAGTTTACCTCCGGCACGGTCTTCGGCTTGTTCCATGTTGTTGGTGGTAATCAATCCGTAGATGACGGGGATGTTGCTAGTGGCATTGAGATGTGCGATGCCTTGAGTGGTACCTGCACAGACATAATCGAAGTGTGGAGTGTCGCCTCGTACTACGCATCCAATGGCAATGACGGCATCTACTTTTCCGCTTTGAATCATTTGGGCTGCACCGAATGTGAGTTCGAAACTTCCTGGTACGTGTTGTACAAGGATGTTGCTCTCTTGTGCTCCGTGTTTCTTCAAGGTGTTTATAGCTCCTTGCATGAGGGCACCGGTTATGTTATAGTTCCATTCGGAAACTACAATGCCGAAACGCATGTTAGTAGCATCGGGTACTGAATTGAAATCGTAATCGCTCAGGTTGTGGTAGGCTGTAGCCATAATGTTTTTGATTAAAAAACACGGATTTCGCGGATTTCACGATATTGGTAATCGTGCTTTTCCGTGAAATCCGTGTTATGGGTTATGAATTTGATTGCTTACTTTGCTGATGCACGTTCGATGTACTTGTCAATGTCCATTGACTGGTATGAGTTGAAGTACTTTTCCTTTACGGTCTTGTATGCATTTACAGCTTCGCTATTCTTGCCGAGCTTTTCGTAGATTTGACCGGCTTGAATCAAATAGATTGGACTCAAAGCCTGGCTGTTAGCCTTGTCGGCTGCCTTTACCAAGGTTGCAGCTGCCTTGTCCAATTGGCCAAGTTGTGCATAGCAATTACCCATGGTTCCCAACAAAGCCGGGCTTACCAATTGGTCGTTTGCATCGAACTTGTTCAAGTAGTTCACAGCTTCTTCGTATTGACCCAGTTGAGCGTAGCAGAGACCTGCATATGCGTTAGCCAATTCGCCTGCAGCTGTACCGCTGAATTCATTAGCTACATTCAAGAAGCCTTTGTATCCCAAGCTATCTCCGTTCAAAGCCAATTCAAAGTTGTCTGCATTGAAATATTGTTCGCCCTTGAACAATGCTTCGCTTGCGTTCTTTTCATTTGGCTCAGAAATGAAGTGCTGGTAACCCAATACGCCACCTACTACGATAACGATAGCGGCGATTCCAGCTAGAAATTTATTCTTATACTTAATGATAAAGGCTTCGGAAGAACTCATAGCGGCTTCCAAATCCAATGGGTCTTGAGTGTGTTTTTGTTCTGCCATTTTTATATTTACTTTTATTATTTTTTATCGAGTTGGATTTCGGACAGCAAAAGTAGTTTATTTCTACGTATTTATGAAATTTGCGAGCATATTTTTTTATATATTCCCTTTTTTATCTCTATTTTTGTAGGATGAAACAAACGGATTATCTATGATTTTAAAACGAATTTCCATATTGAATTATAAAAACTTGGAGCAGGTAGAGTTGGATTTCTCGACCAAAATGAATTGTCTTATAGGTCAAAATGGCATGGGAAAGACTAACTTGCTGGATGCGATATATTATCTTTCGTTTTGCAAGAGTGCGAATAATCCGATTGATTCTCAGAATATTAAGCATGATCAGAACTTTTTTGTTCTTCAAGGAAGCTATGTCACGGAGTTGGGCGATGTGGAAGAAGTGTATTGTGGGTTGAAACGCCGACAGAAGAAGCAATTCAAGCGTAATAAGAAGGAATATACCCGTTTGTCTGATCATATCGGATTCATCCCTTTGGTAATGGTTTCGCCAGCCGATGCTGAATTGATAGCCGGGGGAAGTGAAGAGCGACGCCGGTTTATGGATGTGGTCATTTCGCAATACGATAGAGACTATTTGTCGGCTTTGATTCGCTACAATAAGGCTTTGACCCAGCGAAATACCTTGTTGAAGGCGGAAGAAGAGCCCGACAATGAACTCATGGAGGTTTGGGAAGAAATTATGGCGATGGCCGGCGAAGTGGTGTATCGCAAACGAAAGGAGTTTGTCAATGAGTTCATCCCTGTATTTCAAACCTTCTATTCATCGATTTCTCAAGGTCAAGAGCAAGTGAGTTTGTCCTACGAATCGCATGCTGACAATGGTAATCTGTTGCAACAATTGAAGGATAATCGTCAACGTGATCGTATCATGGGATATTCCTTGAAGGGAGTTCATAAAGATGATTTGGTGATGCAATTGGATTCCTATCCAATCAAACGTGAAGGTTCTCAAGGACAGAACAAAACGTTCTTGATTGCATTGAAATTGGCCCAGTTTGACTTCTTGCGTCGAACGGGAAGTAACACCACTCCTTTGTTGCTACTGGATGATATTTTTGATAAGCTGGATGCTTCGAGAGTCGAGCAGATTGTAAAGTTGGTATCCGGCAATCGGTTTGGTCAGATTTTTATAACCGATACTAATCGCGACCATCTGGACAAGATTTTGGAGAAGGTTCATGGAGAATACAAAGTTTTCAGTGTCGAACAAGGTAATGTAATCGAACGAAAGGAGCAAGCAAATGAGGAGGAATAATGCCGAACAAATAGGGGATATGATTCGGAAATTTTTCCGGCAAAATGGGTTGGAGTCTCCGTTGAATGAATATCGTTTAGTGCAAGCTTGGAATGATGTGGTAGGACCTGCCATATCCCGATATACCAGTAATCTGTATATCAAGAATCAAATCTTATATGTGCACCTCACCTCGTCTGTCTTGCGAGAGGAACTGATGATGGGGCGTGACCTGTTGGTACGTAATCTGAATCAGCAAGTAGGGGCACAGGTCATTGTGAACATTATTTTCCGATAATTAAAACCAACGTCCTTCTTCTGTCCATACCTCATCCATTTTTTTGTCGAAAGGTTCGGAAGGGATTTCTTCGCGGGTTTGGAATTGGTAGCAAATACCTATATTATATGTATGTAGAAGAGGTAATAACTTGTCATAATATCCTTTTCCTCTTCCCAAACGATTTCCTTGTTGGTCGAATGATACTCCCGGAATAATACCGAGTTCTATCTCGTTGTAATCAGTGAATGGTTCTCCCATGGGCTCTTCAATATTGAAAGCACCTACTTTTAAACAATTTTTTCCGGTATAATGGCGTAGCTCCAACACTTCTCCCTTAACAACCGGTAATAAAATCTTTTTCTGAGTATGCCATTTCTCTACAAAGGCATGTGTATATACTTCATCGCCTAAAGAGTAATAACACAAGATGGTTTGGGCGGCGATGAAGTAAGGATGCTTTTCTATATGGTTAAGCAATGTTGAAGAATTTGCCAGCAGCACGTCGGCTGGCTGGCGTTTTTTTTCTTCCTTGATTAGCTTTCGCAATTGTTTCTTTTGTTCTCTCATGGTTGGTTTCCAACTTTTGTTCAGGAGCAGTGGGGAATGACTTGTCTGATTCCAGTACTTCTATGGCTTTCAACACGGTGGGGTCTGATTGGTTTAGATACTTCAGATAATCTTCCATGTTCATCATGTTATAGATGATGTTTCCATAAAGGTTTCGTTCGAACAACTTCTGGGACTTGTACATCAATATGTTGCGTCGTTTCAATCCCTTGCTTTCTGCAAATCGGGCAAATTTCTCCAGAATGTTTTGAGTCTTCAAATATTTCAGCATCTCTTCAGAGGTGGTGTACTTCTGCAATTTCGACCTGTTTTGGTCGGTATATTGGAAGGAGAACTGAACGGTTAATCCTCGGTTGATGGCCATGCTGAAATAAGAGGTAATACCGGTGGTGTCTTGTGGGACGAAGATGTCGGGCATGATGCCTCCACCTCCATAAACCGGACGTCCTAATGAAGTATAATAGATGTGGCTCTCGTCTTGCTTGATACTATCTTGCGAGAAGAACTCACCATGCTCATAACGAGTTAGAATGTCCATGTCGTAATTCTCATTGTTCCCTATGGTATATGGCTTCTGTATACAACGTCCGGATGGAGTGTGATAACGGGCGATGGTTAGGCGTATGGCCGAGCCGTCACTGAACTCAATGGGTTGTTGTACCAAGCCTTTACCAAAGGATCTGCGTCCGATGATAGTTCCCCGGTCGTTGTCCTGAATAGCTCCTGCAAAGATCTCACTGGCCGATGCGGAGCCTTCGTCTACCAAAACGATGAGGGGTAGCTGAGGACTACTTCCGGTACCGTTTGAGGAATAGTTCTCACGTGGCGATTTACGGCCTTCGGTATAAACAATCAATCGTCCTTTAGGAAGAAATTCGTTTACCATTTGAATAGCAGCAGCCATATAGCCACCGGTATTGCCTCGTAAATCGATGATGAGGCCTTGGCAATTTTCTTGATGTAATTGTGCCAAAGCGATTAGCATTTCCGGATAAGTGGTTTCACCGAATTTGTTAACCTTGATGTAACCAAACTTGTCATTAATCATATAAGCTGCATCGATGCTCTTCACTGGGATATCTCCGCGGATGACGGTAAAATGAAGCAATTCTTTTTCTCCTTGGCGATAGACTCCCAATTTCACTTCACTTCCCTTTTCTCCTTTCAGGCGTTTCATGGCTTCTTCGTTAGTGACAATCTTGCCAACAAAGGCCGAATCATCCACTTCTACCACACGGTCACCTGCCATGAGTCCCACTTTTTCAGATGGTCCTCCTGGAATTACATTGTTGATGTGGATGGTATCTTGTTGGATGGTGAACTGAACACCGATTCCACTAAAGCTTCCTCGAAGGTCATCGTTTACCGCTTGCAAGTCTTTGGCGGGGATGTACGATGAGTGGGGATCCAACTCATTTAAGATTTGTGGCATGGCCTCCTCTATCAAGTCGGTTATATTTACGGTGTCTACATACTGGTCGTCGACAATCCGCAATAAGGTATTCAACTTGTTGGAAGGAGTATTGATTACGCCCAGTTTACTCTCAGGCTGGTTACCGGCATAAAATGTGCCAATCAGTATGCCGGCCACAATACTTACGGCTATGATAATTGGGATAAAGCGTGAAATCTTATTTTGGCTCATAGTTGTTTCTGTTATTCGTTAGGGTTTAAGTAGATCACTTCAATATTTGCTCGTTTCAATAGTTCCAATCCATCTTCCAGACGATATTTCTCTGAATAAACCACTCGTTTGATGCCGGCCTGAATAATCAGCTTGGCACATTCGATGCAAGGTGAAGCCGTAACATACATGGTGGCACCATTGCTGCTATTACTGGAACGTGCAATTTTCGTAATGGCATTTGCCTCGGCATGCAAAACATAGGGCTTGGTTACTCCATTCTCGTCTTCGCAGATGTTTTCAAAGCCCGATGGCGTCCCGTTGTAGCCATCCGAAATAATCATCTTGTCCTTGACAATCAATGCTCCGACTTGTCGACGGGTACAATATGAATTCTCGGCCCAAATGCTGGCCATCCGTATATATCGTTTGTCTAAGGTATATTGTTTTTCTTCCTGTGTGTTCATCTTACTTAGAATAATGTCCTAATTGTACGTATGTTTTCTTTTCGTTGTCACCCAATTTCAAGTAATTGCTATCTCCTTTATAGAAAGCGGCCACTTTTAAGGCATCTATAAATTCTTTGCCTTTACCGGTAGGGGTAGCACTGGTCTTAATGTTGTAAATATGGATGGTACGGTCTTTTCCGTCGGCTTCCCATTCGGCGGTAAATGAACCGTTTGTGGTAAATCCTTGTGCGACTCCATTTTCCTGGAAACTGATGGACATCTGATTCAGGATTTTCAAATCCTCTTCCTTGGTGTATCGGGGTCTTCCACCTTCATTGTACTTGTCCCAATTTCCGCCGGTATAGAAATTGCCGACATTCCAAGTACCACTGACGAAAATTTCATTGATGTCGTCCTCTTCATTACAACTCCAAAGGAGAGGGAGAATCATCCATATATAAAGCAAATTCTTTAATTTCATAGTTGTATATTCTTTTAAATGATACCATTTCTTCTTAGCAATGCCTGGATGCCAGGTGCTTGTCCACGGAACTTCTTATAAAGGTCCATGGGGTGCTCTGTCCCACCTTTAGACAACACATTTTCGCGGAAAGAGTTTGCTGTATCCCGATTGAATAATCCCTTTTCCTTGAATAGCGAGAAGGCATCGGCATCCAGCACTTCAGCCCACTTATAACTATAATATCCGGATGCATATCCTCCGGACATGATATGCGAGAATTGTACACTCATGCAGGTTTCGGGAACATCGGGTAGCGTTTGTGCTTTCTTCCAGGCTTGTTTCTCATAAGCACGTACATCGCCTTCGAACTTTTCAGTACGAGTATACCAAGCCATGTCCAATAATCCGAAACTCAATTGGCGTAAACAAGCGTAAGCCACATTGAAATTCGATGAATCTATGATGCATTGAATGAGGTCGGCAGGAATGTTCTCGCCCGTTTGGTAATGCTTGGCAAACGTGTTGAGGAATTCTTCCTCGATGGCAAAGTTTTCCATGAATTGCGATGGCAATTCTACAAAGTCCCAATACACATTCGTTCCACTCATACTTTGATAAGTTGTGTCGGCAAACATGCCATGCAAGGCATGTCCGAATTCGTGCAGGAATGTGTTGACTTCCGAGAAGGTCAGCAAAGCAGGCTTGTCGGCCGATGGCTTCGTGAAGTTCATGGTAACCGATACATGGGGTCGGTTATTGCCCTTTTCGTCTATCCATTGTTCTTTGTAGCTAGTCATCCAGGCTCCCGAACGTTTGCTGGCTCTAGGATGGAAATCTGCATAAAGGATGGCTAAAAAGCGACCATCTTCGTCAAAGACTTCATAGGCTACTACATCCGCATGATATACCGGGATATCTTCATTCTTCTTGAAGGTGATGCCATAAAGTTTTGTGGCTAGGCCAAATACTCCTTGAATTACTTGGCTCAATTCAAAGTAGGGACGAAGTTCTTCTTCATTAAAATTGAACTTCTGCTCTTTGAGTTTCTCGGAATAATAAGCCCAATCCCAAGGCATGAGCTGGAAATCGGCCCCTTCAAGTTGTTTAGCTAGATTCTGTACCTCTTCGACTTCTTTTTGAGCGGTAGGGCCATATGCTTCCAATAGCTGATCAAGCAGATTGTATACATTGCGACTATTCTCAGCCATTCTTCTTTTCAATACAAAGTCGGCAACCGAAGAATAACCCAAAAGTTGGGCACGCTCCAAGCGGAGGTTGACCAATTTCTTCACAATCTCCGTGTTGTTGTATTCATTGTCATGGATGCATTGAGTGTTGTAGGCCATGTACAATTGTTGACGAAGGCTACGGTTGGCACTATATTTCATAAACGGAATATAGCTGGGGGCCTGTAAGGTGACAATGTATCCTTCTTTTCCCTTTTCTTTGGCGGTTTGTGCATACGATTCAATGATACTTTCAGGAATCCCATCCAATTGATCCAATGTTAACAGAAGCTCGTAATGATTGGTCTCTTTTAGGTGGTTTTGCGAGAATTGTAGGGTGAGTACACTCAATTCCGATGAGATTTGTCTGAATCGTTCCTTTTGTTCGTTCGACAAGTTGGCACCGCTTCGAATAAACCCGTCGTAAGTCTTTTCCAAAAGCATTTTGTCTTCCGGATTCAATTGTTCTTTTTCTGCACTTTCATAAACGGCTTTGATGCGTGCAAACAGGGACTCGTTCAGGCTGATATTGTTGCTATGTTCAGAGAGCAAAGGCATAACCCGTTCGGCTATGGCTTGCAACTCGTCACTTGTTTCGGCACTGAGCAGGTTGCCGAAAACGGTGGTTACCTGATCCAAAAAGGCTCCTGACTTTTCCAAAGCAACAATTGTGTTGTCAAAAGTTGGGAAGGCTGGATTTTGGATGATGGCATTAATTTCCTCTTCCTGCATTTTTATTCCTTCGTGAATGGCAGGTTCATAATGTTCGGTTCGGATAAGGTTGAACGGAACAGTGTGGCGAGGTGTATGATAAACCGTAAAGAACGGGTTCTGATTCTCTATCATAAAAATGTCAAATTTTAATCCGCAAAATTGCTAAAATAACTTATTGATTCAAACTTTCAGCCAACTTCTCGAATGCAGGGATAACAATCTCTTTTCGTTTTAACTGAATCAACTCTTGCTTATGTAGTTCGTTCAGCATTTTCGATACGTTGATACGTGGCTCATGAATAAGCCTTGCCAGATCTTCCATGGTGATGTAAAGCTTCTTCCTGCCTTCCGGATTATGACAACGTGTCTGTAGGAAACGAACGAAATTTTCGGCCAATGTACCGATGTGATTGTTCCATGATTTTTGGAGTGCACTCTGAATCCGGCTACTCAAGATATTCAAGTAATTGAGACGGAAGATTTCGTAATTGTTCAGTTCGGTGTAGACGAATGATTTTTCGATTGTCAATATCTGCACATCCGTGTGAGCCTGGTAAGTTGCCATATAATTTGTGCTCATTCCGAAAAGCGAGTAAGGCTCAATGATGTATGGCCCCTGGAAGGTTTCTGTTAGCGTGTAACCTTGCAAGGAATCGATGGTGATGGAAGTGACTTCTCCATTAAGTAGGAAAGTTAGATGGTTGCACACCTCGCCCTGCTTAATGATGATTTCGTTTTTCTTGTAGTGCTGGAAATGAAATTTCACCTTCTCTATGATGGCGGTAAAATCATCTTTGCACAATCCTTGAAAAAGAGGAAGTTGTAGCAGGGTGTCGTACATCGTCGTTTCCATTGCAATTTAATGTTCGTTAAGTTATAAATTAACACGCAAATATATATAAAACCTCTGATTCTTAGGTTAGGGATGAGCGGATTTATTGTTTTTTATAGTTTCTGAACTTAAACTAATGTTTGGTAAAAGGGTTGCAGAATGCATAAAAAAGTAATATATTTGCAGTAAAAAGACGAAATATGTTAGATTCATTGAATATTCAAGAGCTTGTCAGTGCGTTTATCGTATTGTTTGCGGTGATCGATATCATAGGTTCTATTCCTATCATTCTGAATTTGAAGCAAAGTGGGCGTGATGTGAGTGCAACGAAAGCCACCCTCATTTCGTTTGGTTTGCTCATCGGGTTCTTTTATGCGGGGGACATGGTGCTGAAACTCTTTCAGGTGGATATTGCCTCGTTTGCCGTGGCTGGTTCGGTGGTACTCTTTCTGTTAGCATTGGAAATGATTCTTGATGTGGAAATCTTCAAGAATCAAGGCCCTATTAAGGAGGCTACCTTGGTTCCGTTGGTTTTTCCGTTGTTGGCTGGAGCCGGTTCGTTTACTACGTTGCTTTCGCTTCGTGCCGAATATGCTCCGCTTAATATTGTGATTGCTTTGGTGCTGAATATGGTTTGGGTTTATGTGGTGCTGAAGTCAACGGACAAGATAGAACACCTGCTAGGTAAAGGTGGCATCTACCTTATCCGTAAGTTTTTCGGCATTATCCTATTGGCTATTGCTGCTCGCCTATTTACGGCCAATATCACCTTGCTCATCGACCAGTTTCAGGGAGTTTGCTAAGTTCTCGGGATTATAACTTCACGATGTGCTTTTTCATGCCTGGTGTGTAGTAGATTTCAAAATTTTCTCCTTCACCACTACAGATAAAGTAGGCCTCCAATTCGGGGTGTTCTTCGCAAAAGGCTTTTGCCTTTTCAAGGCCCATCACCATGAAGGCGGTAGCATACGCATCGGCTGTTGTGCAATCCTTGGCTAAAACGGTGGCCGATAGAATGTTGTGTTGTACGGGATAGCCCAATCTCGGGTCAATAGTATGGGCGTATTTCTTTCCGTCCTTGTAATAGAACTTGCGATAGTTGCCCGATGTGGCCATGCCGATATCACTGATTTCGAGGATGGTTTGTAACTCTTGATTGATGGATAAAGAGTCTTCAACGGGTTTGTTGATGCCTATTCGCCAGGTTTTCATGCGTGAGTTTTTGCCTTTGAGCACCACTTCGCCACCGATGTCTACCATGTAGTTTTTTACCCCTTTCTTCTCCAGGGTTTTTGCTACTCTGTCCACGCCATATCCCTTAGCGATGGAACTACAATCCAACATCAATCGTGGGTCTCGCTTGACTATCTTACCATTTTCCAGTTGCATCTTTTGGTATCCTACAAACTGACGAAGGCTATCAATCGTGGCTTGATCAATCTCGATGGAGTGCTTGAAGCCGAATCCCCAGGCATTTACCAGTGGGGCTACGCTGATGTCGAAAGCACCTTCGGTTTGTGCGGACACCTCTTGAGCCAGATTGAACACGTGTGTGAAATGTTCGTTTAGCGTGGTATCTTCGTTGTGGTTTATCCGGGTGATGATGGAGTTCGGATTGTATGGGGATAAGGAATTGTCTACTTCCTGAAGAGCCGTCTTGATGTCATTATGCAGGTCATCTTGATGTTGGTAGGTTATCCGGTATACGGTACCGAAAACCATTCCTTCGTTGGTGCGGAAAGGAGGCTGTTTTTGTAGTATGAGAACGGTTCCGATGATTAAAATCACCAGAAAAGGAAGTTGCCAGAGGAGTTTTTTCTTGTTCATGGATATGTATTTATGAAAGATGTTCAACTAAGATTCGGATACCGATACCGATGAGGATGATTCCTCCCCAAAGTTCCATCCGGAGATTGATGTGCTTGCCCAAACTTACCCCAATCAAATTGCCGATGATGGAAAGGATGAACGATACCACCCCTATGATGATAATGGGCAAGGCAATGTCTGAAAACGTGTCCATGTTGGTACAGGCAAACGATATGCCTACGGCCAAAGCATCGATGCTGGTAGCTACCGCCAGGGTAAGAATCACTTTCAGACGAGTAGGGTCGAAGCAACATTTGTCATCATCGCCCCAAAGGCTTTCTTTAATCATGCGTACACCTAGGAAGGCTAGTAGCCCGAATGCAATCCAATGGTCGAAACTTTCAATCAAGTGATAGAATCGGCTGGCACTGAACCATCCCAGTAAAGGCATCAGTCCCTGAAAGAGCCCAAAGAAGAAGCTCATGGTAAGCACGGTGCTCCAATGAATGCGTCGCATGATTACCCCACTGGTAACCGATACGGTAAAGCAATCCATAGCAAGGCTGAAGGCTAAAAGCCAAATTTCCAGAGTACCCATTAGTTAGAAAGGTAGTTTATAAATGAGGTTATAAGTTACACCAAAATTCGTCGATTTGTTCTTCCCGAATCCCGATATGTACCAAGGGTCAGAATGCTCGCTCTTCTTTACGTTGATGAGCGACCGGTAGCGTACGGAAAGTCCCAAATAGAAGTTCTTGTACACGTTTGTTTTCAGACTGGCCACCAGCTCAAACCAACTGGCATTGCTTTTCAGACCTTGATAGCTGAAGGGGATGGTAGTGCCTCCCCATACGGGGTCGGTCATGCTAGGAGCATCTACATCGTATTTGAAGGAGCTGTATCCATAGCGTGCCCCGATGATGAATTGCCCCGGCAGATGAGGCTTCTTGTGGAAGACATTGTAGCCTGCCCCTATCCGAAAATAGGGAGCCGATGTCTTGAAGTGGATGTCGGTTTCATCGTCTGTGGCATCCGTTTTTCCGTAGCCTATTTCCACAACGGGGAAATACTTATTGCTGAGGTTGGCCTCTAGGCTCACCTCGCTACTCAAGAAATCACTTCCCAATGCATGTGTCGCAGGGCCATACAAATCCACTCCCACGAACATGCCTTGATAAAGGAACAGTTTGGGCTTGTCGGCCGATGTGGCAAGGACTTTTTCCTGAGCAGCCAAGGGAGAGGTCACTCCCCAAAGACTACTCATCATCAGCAGTCCTGTAATATATGTAGAAATTAGTCTTTTCTTCATTGTCTATCTGAGGGTTTACAAGTACAACGGAGTCCAATACATTGGTTGTGTATCGCATGTTTTCCACTTCGTGAAACATCATGGTACCACATTCAATATCTTTCACGAAAGGAATGTTCTTGTGCGTCACTTCGATGGTATCTCGCAAGGTTTCTGAATAATGCATCACGTAGGTGGTTTGGTCGGTATAGCTCAGTGGCAGACTCATGTAACTGCTGGCCTGGTTGAACACCGTATCTATGTCCAATTGGTTGTCGATGCGTATCAATCCGGTTATCATCGCCCCATTGGTCAGGGTGACGGTTTTGTGTGTCTTGCTGTCCAGGAAGTCGAATCGGGCTACCGAGAGGGTGGTGAGCGGACAATCGCTATCGCTGCATCCCGGGGCAAACCATCCGCTTATTGCGACGAAGAGCATCAGTATGTAGGCTGGTATTCTTTTCATGGTTATAGCTCCTTTTCTATTTGGTAATTGTTTCTTTCGGGGGCATTTCGTGCAATCATTTCACCCAGGAAGCCGGCCAAGAACAGCTGGGTGCCCAATATCATGGTGGTGAGTGCCAGGTAGAAGTAAGGCGAATCGGTCACCAGCGTGTAGGGCAGGCCGCTATACATGGCATAAAGTTTGTGTGCACCCACAAAGACTACGGCGATAAATCCGAATACAAACATCAACGAGCCCAAGAATCCGAAAATGTGCATCGGCTTTACGCCAAACTTGGACAAGAACCACAATGATATCAAGTCCAAATATCCGTTCACGAAACGGTTCAACCCGAACTTGGTTGTGCCGTATCTCCGTGCCTGATGTTGCACCACTTTTTCGCCAATCTTCTTGAAACCGGCATTCTTGGCCAGGTAGGGGATGTATCGGTGCATTTCGCCATACACCTCGATGTTCTTCACCACTTCGCGTCGGTAAGCCTTCAGGCCGCAATTGAAGTCGTGCAGGTTCTTGATGCCCGAAACGGTGCGTGCGGTGGCGTTAAAAAGTTTGGTTGGCAAGGTCTTTGATAACGGGTCATAACGCTTCTTCTTGTATCCTGACACCAGGTCGTAACCGTCTTTGGTAATCATCCGATAGAGTTCCGGAATTTCGTCGGGGCTGTCCTGCAAGTCAGCATCCATGGTGATGACCACATCGCCCTGAGCCTTTTCGAAACCGCAGTATAAGGCCGGCGACTTGCCGTAGTTGCGACGGAATTTGATTCCTTTGACATGCTCTGACTGTGTGGCCAACTGTTCGATGACCTGCCACGAGTGGTCGGTACTTCCGTCGTTTACGAATATTACTTCATAGCTCAAGCCGTTCTTGTCCATCACTCGCTTGATCCATGCGTGGAGTTCGGGCAACGATTCTTCCTCATTGTATAAAGGTATCACTACAGAAATGTCCATGCTCTTTTATTGTTTTTGAGGTTTACGCATCACGATGAGTGCGGTTGGTACGGCTATCATGGTGCAATAGAAGAAGTTTTGTGTAATCAGTTGTATGGTAATGTCCAGCGGTGATAGGCTGGCAATCACGTCCAAAGCCTGTTGGAATTGCTCGATGGATTCCTTCATAGTGCCAATACTCATGGCACTCATTTGGTTCAGCATATCCTGATAGGTGCCGATAATCAATCCGTTGTCCAGGTATCTAAAGTAAATGTAATGGGTCACTGCAGTAAACAGGGCTGCAAACATGTACATGGAGCAGGTGAATACAAATGCCCGTGAGAAGTTGATGGTGCCTTCGCACTCTTGGTCGCGGAACTGGCGGGCAAAGAAGAAGCCTGCCACCGGCACGATGAGTGTCAGTAGGAAAAATGCCATCAGTAGCATCGGCGTGTGCATGCCCAGCGGAAACAATACGAACTTCAGTGTCCAGAATATTCCCATCAGGGTGCCATATCGCATGGCATGCTTTTGGAGGGTAGGTTTCTTTTCGGTCATTATGATTGTTTTAAGTATTCTACAAAAGTACTGCTTTTATGGTAATCACTGCTATAAAAGGGCGTGAAAAAATGTGATTTTAGTACGAATTTCAAAAAAATGTGCGTTTGGGCATTGCTGATTCGAAAATAATGTCTACCTTTGCACTCGCTAAAACGAAATGGGAAGTCCTATACGGCCAGCTCCTTGTGAATCCTCCAGGGCTTGACCGCAGCAAAGGTAGCAGGTCGTAGCGGCGCGATATAGTTAGCTTCCCACCCGCCTCTTTAGCTCAGTTGGCCAGAGCACGTGATTTGTAATCTCGGGGTCGTTGGTTCGAATCCGACAAGAGGCTCAAAAAACAACAACGTTCGGGGTGTAGCGCAGTCCGGTTAGCGCACCTGCTTTGGGAGCAGGGGGTCGTGGGTTCGAATCCCGCTACCCCGACACAGAAGGAGTTACAAGTTTGTAGCTCCTTTTTTTGTGTCCGTTTCCGAAAAAATGCTTATTTTTGTTTGGTTGCGCCCTGTGAATTATGGACAAAATAAAAACCTTAAATATATCTATCTATGAAAAAGTTGAGTTCCATTCTATTCTATGTGGCTGTGCTGTTGGTTGTTATGCCCGCATCGGCACAGCAAATCAGTTTCTCGGTAAACAAGATTTGGGATACGGGCAATCATTGTGCCTTTACCTCGATTATCCCGTTCAAGGGTCGCTACTACTGCTCGTTCCGCGAGGGGGCTACGCATGTCTTCGACAAAGACGGTAAGGCAGAAGGCAAGATTCGCATTTTGGTGTCGGACGACGGCGATAAGTGGGAATCGGTGGCTTACATCGGTCTGGAGGGCGTGGACTTGCGAGACCCGAAACTGTCGGTGATGCCCGACGGACGCATGCTGGTAACCATCGGAGGTTCCATCTACCGCAATCGCCGGCTCGAGGCTTGCATCCCTCATGTGATGTTCAGCGAGGACGGCAAGACTTTCACGACCCCCGAACCGGCTGTGCTCGACGCACGGATGACTTCGAAGCGTGACTGGATATGGCGTGTAACCTGGCACGAGGGCGTGGGCTACGCTGCAAGCTATAACTCGACACCACAGGGCAACGAGTTGTGGCTGGTGAAGACTACCGACGGAAAGCGGTACGAGGTCATCAAGAAGCTGGAGGTAGACGGCTCGCCGAATGAGTCTACCATACGTTTTATGCCCGACGGACGCATGTCTATCATGGTACGTCGCGAGGCAGGCGATACACGCGGATGGTGGGGTGTCAGCGAAGCACCGTTCACCGACTGGCAATGGAAGAAGATGGGCTTGCGTCTGGGTGGACAGGATTATATCTTCCTGGAAGACAATCGCATGGTGATGGCTACACGCAACTATGCCATACCGGGTGCCGAGAAGACCTGCGTCTACATCGGCAAGGATAACGGCTACATGGAGGAGGTGTTGGTGCTTCCATCGGGTGGGGACTGCAGTTATCCGGGTATTATCACCGTGGGTAACGAGTTGTGGATCAGCTACTATGCTTCGCATGCCTCTGCAAATGCATCCATTTTCTTGGCCAAGATACCGATGGATATTTTCAAGTAAGTAAAGCTGAAAGAGGCTGTGTCAAAATTTAGAATTGCCGTCAAAATGTCGTGTCATCCTGAACGAAGTCCTCAACAACACATTGACATTGGTTTTCTATTATGGCACACCCCCTTTCCATTTTTATGTGGGATTTAATTTTCTTGTACGCGAAGGCGAAACGAAAAACGCCTTCGCGTATTCAATATTAAATCTGAGATTCCTGGCGAGAATTTGATATACTGTTAGGGATAATTCTACTTCAGTTTCCCAAACCCGTAAACCGCCCGGTTGCCCAGCTCTTCTTCGATGCGGAGCAATTGGTTATACTTGGCCATACGGTCGCTTCGGCTCAATGAACCGGTCTTTATCTGACCGCTATTGGTGGCTACCGCCAGGTCGGCGATGGTAGTATCTTCCGTCTCGCCCGAACGGTGGCTCACGATGGCGGTGTAGCCATGGCGATGTGCCAGGTCGATGGCATCGAGGGTTTCGCTCAGCGTGCCGATTTGGTTCACCTTGATGAGGATGGAGTTGCCGCATCCTTCGGTGATGCCGCGGGCAAGGAACTTCACGTTGGTCACGAACAGGTCGTCGCCCACCAGTTGCACCCGGTGCCCGATACGTTCGGTCAGCATCCGCCAGCCTTCCCAATCGTTTTCGGCCATGCCGTCCTCGATGGAGTCGATGGGGTAGTGGTTGCAGAGTTCTTCCAGGTAGTTCACTTGTTCGTAAGGGGTGCGGATGGCGGCATCCAGTCCTTCGAACTTGGTATAGTCGTAAAGACCGTCCAGATAAAACTCGGATGAGGCACAATCCAGACCGATGGTGACATCCTTGCCGGGTTTGTATCCCGCGGCCTTGATGGCGGTGAGGATGCAATCGAGGGCGTCTTCGGTACCGTTCAGTGCCGGGGCAAATCCGCCTTCATCGCCTACGGCGGTGCTCAGATTGCGAGCTTTCAGTACGTTTTTCAGTTCGTGGAACACTTCGGCTCCCATCCGCAAGGCTTCGCCAAAGCTTTTGGCACCTACGGGGCGAATCATGAATTCCTGGAAGGCGATGGGGGCGTCGGAGTGCGAACCACCGTTGATGATGTTCATCATGGGCACGGGCATTACGTAAGTGTTCGACCCACCGATGTAGCGATAGAGGGGCATGCCTAGCGAGAGGGCTGCGGCACGGGCTACGGCTAGCGATACGCCTAGGATGGCGTTGGCACCCAACTTGCTTTTGGTGGGTGTGCCGTCCAGTTCAATCATGCGGTGGTCAATGCCACGTTGGTCGGTCACTTCCATCCCCTCCAAGGCGGGGGCTATGTGGTTGTGGATGTGGTGTACGGCTTTCTGCACCCCTTTCCCGCCATAGCGTGCGTGGTCGTGGTCGCGGAGTTCGAGGGCTTCGTTTTCGCCTGTCGAGGCTCCCGAAGGCACGGAGGCACGTCCGGTGATACCGTTTTCCAGGGTTACATCTACTTCGATAGTGGGATTGCCACGCGAATCCAATATTTCTCTTCCTTTGATGGTCTTGATCTTCATAATGTTTCTTGTTATATTTTTCTTACCTCAAAGAAACAAAAAAAGGCTGAAACTTGTTCGTTTCAGGCGATTGAATTATTCTATAACTTGATAGATGTGCGGTAAGTTTCGACCTTCGTGGTCGTAGTCAAGTCCGTATCCAACGATGAAATCGTCTTCGATATCGAAGCAACGGTAATCGATTTTGAGGTCTACCTTCAAGCATCGCGGCTTTACGAAAAGCGAGGTGATATACACTTCTTTTGGCTTCTTTTCGCCCAGCATGCGGAGCATTTCCTTCATGGTAGTACCCGATTCGATGATGTCTTCCACAATCACCACGCTACGTCCAGTTACGTTTTCGTTCAGCCCGATGAGGTGTTTTACTTCGCCGGTGCTGGCGGTACCATCATACGATGCCATCTTTACGAAGCTGATTTCGCAAGGGAAATTGATGTTACGCAACAAGTCGGCTGCAAAAACGAACGAACCGTTCAATATAACGAGGAATAGCGGATTCTTCTTTCTCAAGTCTTCGTCAAGTTGGTGAGCTACTTCCTTGACTCTCTTCTGAATCTTTTCGTCCGAGATGTAAAGAGCAAATTTCTTGTCCTTGACTTGTACAACTGTATTCATAAGGCAATCTTTTTATATGTGTTTTTATTTAAAAGGTTCAAAATACGGGTTGATTCTTCTGTTTAAACAAGGAATTTGATAAGGAAGAATGCTGCCAGGATGTACATGCCGATGGACATCTTCTTGAAATTTCCACTTAATAAATTAATGAATATATAGCTGAGGTGTCCCAATACGATACCGTCGGAAATGCTATAGGTGAGAGGCATGAAAAGGATGCAAACAAATGCCGGGATAGCTTCGGCATAATCGTCGAAGTTGATTTTCAGCACGGAACTCATCATCATCAGCCCTACCAATACCAATACGGGGGTAGTAGCCGAGGCCGGGATAGCTAGGAAAAGCGGAGCAAAGAACAAGGCCAGTATGAAACAGATGCCGGTAACAAAAGCCGTCAGTCCGCTACGTCCGCCTTCGTTTACACCGGCGGCACTCTCTACATACACAGCTACCGTACTGGTACCCATGGCGGCACCTGCAGCCGTAGAAATAGAGTCGACCATAAACACTTCTTTCAGGTGAGGAATCTTGCCGTCTTCCTTTATCAGATTGGCACGATTGGCTACTCCGATAACGGTGCCGATACAATCGAACAAGTCGACAAACAAAAAGGTGAACACGATGATGACCATCTCCTTTGTAAAGACTTGCTCCCATTCGAATTGCAAGAAGATAGGCTCAATGGAAGGAGGGGTGCTGAACACACCGCTGATTTTGGTTACACCCAAAGGGATGCCGATAAGTGTTGTAATCAAAATACCCCAAAGAAGTGCCCCCTTCACATTCTTGACCAACAAGATGGAAGTGACAATGATACCGATGGCTCCCAAAAGGGCCGAGCCGGAAGTTAAGTCACCCAAACTAACCAAGGTGGCATCGTTGTTCACAATGATACCGGCACCCTGCAAGCCGATAAAGGCGATGTAAAGTCCGATGCCGGCACCGATGGCATTCTTCAGGGCATGGGGGATGACATCCACAATCTTTTCACGCAGATTGGTCACAGTCAAGAGCAAGAATACAAGTCCTTCCAGAAATACAGCAGTTAGGGCAAATTGCCATGAATAGCCCATTACCAGACAGACGGTATAGGCAAAGAAAGCATTCAGGCCCATCCCCGGTGCCAAGGCAAGGGGAAGCTTGGCATAAAGAGCCATGAAGATGGTGGGCAAAGCCGACATCAATACGGTGGTCGTGAACAAAGCTCCTTTATCCATCCCGGTTTCGCCCAAGATGTTTGGATTGACGGCAAGGATGTAAGC
>JAFQNW010000026.1 GCA_017420875.1 Bacteroidaceae bacterium | reverse complement strand
TCATCGTGAACGACAATCCGTATAGCCTCATCCTGAACAAGAAGCCATTGAGCATCCTCAACGTGCCGGGAGCGAAGGAATGTTGCATCGAATTCAACTCGATGAGCAAGAGCCACAACATGCCGGGATGGCGTATAGGTATGCTCGCCACCAATGCCCAATTCGTACAATGGGTGCTGAAAATCAAGAGCAACATCGACTCGGGTACGTTCCGTCCCATGCAATTGGCCGCCGCCCAAGCCTACAACAATAGCATGGAGTGGCACGAGGAAGCAAACATCGGCGTGTATAGCCGTCGTCGCCAGTTGGCCGAGGAAATCATGCGTACCTTGGGATGCTCGTTCGACACGAATCAGGTGGGTATGTTCCTCTGGGGACGCATCCCCGACTCGTACAACGATGTGGAAGACCTGACCGAACGAGTGCTTCACGAAGCCCGTGTGTTCATCACCCCGGGATTCATCTTCGGGAGCAACGGCAAGCGTTACATCCGCATCTCGCTTTGTGCCAAGGAAGATAAATTGGCCGAAGCATTGGAAAGAATCAAGAATATAATGTAAACAATAAATATAGGTATTATGGAACTCGAATTACAACCATTAGCATTACCGGGAATTCCTCAGAAACGTCCGATAGTTATCGCAGGCCCATGTAGTGCAGAAACAGAAGAACAAGTAATGTGTACTGCTACATCCCTTGCTAATAAGGGTGTCAAAATATTCCGTGCTGGTATTTGGAAGCCACGTACCAAGCCAGGTGGTTTTGAAGGAATCGGTGTAGAAGGTTTGGCATGGATGCAACGCGTGAAGGCCGAAACCGGTATGCTCACCGCTACAGAAGTGGCTACTCCGAAGCATGTGGAAGAATCGTTGAAAGCAGGTATCGATATACTTTGGGTAGGTGCACGTACCACAGCCAACCCGTTTGCCGTACAAGAATTAGCCGACTCCTTGAAGGGTGTGGACGTTCCGGTATTGGTAAAGAATCCGGTGAACCCTGACCTCGAACTTTGGATTGGGGCACTCCAACGTCTCAATGGTGCAGGATTGCAACGCCTCGGTGCTATCCACCGTGGTTTCTCATCGTACGACAAGAAGATTTACCGTAACCTCCCACAATGGCATATTCCTATCGAATTGCGTCGCCGCATTCCTGAATTGCCTATCTTCTGCGACCCGTCACACATCGGTGGAAAACGCGAATTGGTGGCTCCCCTCTGTCAGCAGGCTATGGACTTGGGTTTCGATGGCATCATCGCCGAAAGCCATTGTAATCCGGATACTGCCTGGAGTGACGCTTCGCAACAAGTGACTCCGGACATCCTGAGCTACATCCTCAACTTGCTCGTCATCCGTAAGGAAAAGCATACAACCGAAAGCTTGAGCGAACTCCGCTCGCAAATCGACGAATGCGACAATAGCCTCATCGAAATGTTGGCCAAGCGTATGCGTGTGTGCCGCGAAATCGGTACCTTCAAGAAGGAACACAACGTAACCATTCTTCAAACAGGCCGTTACAATGAAATCCTTGACAAGCGTGGTGCACAAGGTGCCCTCTGCGGTATGGATTCAGACTTCATCAAGAAGGTGTTCGAAGCCATCCACGAAGAAAGTGTCCGCCAACAGATGGAGATTATTAATAAATAAGAGCACTCCCTCCCCTTGTCTATTGTCATTCAGTCGACCAAAGGGAGGAAGAATCTCGGTAACATACACTAATACATCCACGTAGATGTTCTCGAGATTTTTCGCCTTTGGCTCAACAACTCGTCTTCGCTTTGCTCTGAATGACAAAGAAAGGTGGAGAACGACATTAATAGCATAACAACAATGAGAATATTAATATTAGGAGCCGGTAAGATGGGTTCCTTCTTTACCGACGTATTGAGTTTCAAGCACGAAACGGCTGTTTTTGATGTAAATCCTCAGAAACTCCGTTTCATGTACAACTGCTACCGATTTACCCAATTGGACGAAATCAAAGACTTCAAACCAGAATTAGTAATCAATGCTGCTACGGTAAAATATACGCTCGATGCCTTCAATCAAGTATTACCCGTACTCCCGAAGGATTGCATCATAAGCGACATCGCATCTGTAAAAACCGGATTGAAAGAGTTTTACGATAGCTGTGGATTCCGTTATGTATCTACCCACCCCATGTTCGGCCCAACTTTTGCGGCACTCGACAAACTGAGTTCCGAAAATGCCATCATCATCAGTGAAGGCGACCATCTAGGAAAGATCTTCTTTAAAGATTTATATCAAAATCTAGGCCTGAACATCTTTGAATACACCTTCGAAGAACACGACGAGACGGTAGCCTATTCACTATCTATCCCGTTCGTATCCACCTTCGTATTTGCAGCAGTCATGAAACATCAAGACGCTCCGGGCACCACCTTTAAGCGTCACATGGCTATAGCCAAAGGAGTTTTGAACGAGGACGATTATTTGTTGCAAGAAATTCTCTTCAATCCTCGTACACCGGCACAAGTAGAAGGCATACGTACAGAGCTCAACCAATTACTGGACATCATTAGTCAGAAAGATTCAGAAGGGATGAAAGCCTATTTGTATAAAATTAGGCAAAAAATCAAGTAAGGAAACGCAACGATTTCTATAGTTATTTGGATTTTAATAAATTAAATGTATATTTGTATTTTACATTAATACATTAACGTTTTAGAATCTACATGAAAATACTCAAGATTGGGAAAATCAACTTTTCCTTCCTCGAGGGCAGTCAATACCGCATCAATGGGGGCATCCTTTTGATGGGTATTGTTTTGCTGGCTATGATTATTGCCAACTCTCCATTAGGCCAGGCATACACTGAGTTTTGGACACAAAAGGTCTATCTTCAGATAGGAGAATTTAATTTCTTCAATCATCATGGGCATCCAATGACCCTAATGACTTTCATCAACGATGTGCTGATGACCCTTTTCTTCTTTAGTGTCGGACTTGAAATCAAACGCGAGATATTGGTAGGCGAATTATGCAGTATACGCAAAGCCTTACTACCCATCATTGCCGCCTGTGGTGGGATGATAGTTCCCGTACTCATTTATTATTATTTTACCGCCGGGACCAATGCTGAAAGCGGATTAGCTATTCCAATGGCCACAGACATCGCCTTTTCATTGGGCGTACTGAGCCTGTTTGGTCGAAGGGTACCTATCAGTCTAAAAATATTCCTGACCGCTTTTGCCGTAGTCGACGATATTGGCGGCATCTTGGTTATTGCCCTTTTTTACTCCACACATTTAGACATAACTTATCTATTATATGCTTTAGGAGTATTGTTTATACTGATATCAGGCAATCGGATGCATATATTTCAACGTTGGTTCTACATCAGTTTCGGAATTGTACTTTGGTACTTCTTCCTTCAAAGTGGTGTTCATGCGACCATTGCAGGGGTAATAGTTGCCTTTACTATTCCGGCCTCTCCGCATTATGAAACGGGTAGATACATTAATAGCATCAAGGAAAGCATCTCATTCTTTCCTACCGGCCCGGATAAAGGAATGATACTGAATAGTGACCAGATAAACATTCTGAAAAGTATCGAATCGGCTTCCGACCGTGTCATCTCTCCCCTTCAATCATTGGAAGACGAACTGAATGGAGCTGTAAACTACGTTATTTTGCCTTTATTTGCCTTTGCCAATGCTGGCATTGTGCTAAACCTCGGTGCAGAAACAAACATCGGAATCACCAACCTCACCATGGCTATTGCCTTGGGCTTAGTGGTGGGTAAGTTTATAGGTATCTATTTGTTTACATGGTTGGCCATTAAATTACGTCTATCCACACTCTCGCAAGGTATGACATGGGCCAATTTAACAGGTATCAGCCTATTGGGCGGTATCGGATTTACCGTATCTTTGTTTATTGCCAATTTATCATTTAGTAATCAACCGGAATTGCTCGATCAAGCCAAGCTAGGTGTACTTCTCGGTACCCTCATCGCAGGTGTATTAGGATACATAACTCTACATTTCACATTACCTCGAGCTTCTAAAAAAACAATTAAGTCATGAATAAATATCTCAACGTCATCATAATCACGCTTATCGTCATTCTTTTGGGAAGTTGTTCACAACCCACCAACAATCGGGAAACATTTGTCCGTTCATTCTTGGAACGTTACCCCAAAGCCACCTTACAAGACATTTATAAAGGAAGTTTTCAGGATGTCTTCGGCCCTGCCCATCTATTAACCGACCGAAAAGCCGTAGAAAACTATATCCGTAGCGAGATGTCCAATACAACAACATGGGAAAACGAAGATTATATTCCTTGTGGCTGGCAAGGAAACTTTTATCAAGTGAATCTAAAAGTCATTGCCGATGGACGAGTACCGATGGATGTCTTTGTAGATGCATTCATGGCCAGTGCCAACGGAATAGATACCACCCTAACCCAAGCTTGGTTGGAAGAATGGCAACAAATACAAGCAACCGTCCGTAAAGTCGCTCCCTCTTTGGAAGGATTCGCAATAGATTCAACCCTATTAGCCAATCTTTTGAAAGAAGGCAAATACGTGGTACACCATAGTGCATCGTTCAATAAGCACTATCATCCACATTATCGTATCATCCGAAAAGACTTATTTGAGGAGAAGATTCTACCGAGGTTGAAGTAGCTTTATTTTAAATTTGTAAACACGGTTTTGTTCATTACGATGAGAAACAGAAAAAACTGATATAAAAAAATAATCTATGTTCCTTCCGACTCAACAGCTGCTCGCTTGAGTCGGAAGGTATTTTCATATACATTCCCTACATTCAATCCTTAATCCACACATTCTCAAATTCAAAGGAGTGTAGAAAAAAATTCTGCTTTTGGCACTTTTTTCAAAAGAGCATCTTTTTTCAAAAAAACTCTTGCATTTTAAATTCTTTTCCATACATTTGCAATGCTTTGTTTCCGCAACCTCCGCTTGCGAGGAAACGGATGAAAAGGGAATCAGGTGAAAGTCCTGAACAGTCCCGCTGCTGTAAGCCTCATCTAATATTGATTGAGTTTACTTAAATCCCTAGCCACTGCCTATTAATAAGGTGGGAAGGCAAAGTAAACCGAGGTAAGTCAGAAGACCTGCAAAACAAAAGTCATGCTTCGTGCTTTCGAGGAAAGAGCAAGAAGAACGTGCAAGATTTGAATACTTTAATTTTTTGTATATGAAGAAACTGAACCCTGCCATTGGTGTATGGGTATGTCGGCTCGTAATGGTCGTTCTGTTTCCTTCCATGGCTTCAGCTCAGGAGCAGAAAGACTCGATTCACGGCGATGTACATCAACTGGATGGCGTAACCGTAACGGCTCGACGTATGCCCGCCAAGATTACATCGACCACTTCCGTGCAAGTGCTTCGGAAAGAAGACTTGAAAAACCTGGGCTTGCAAAATATGGGTGATGCCGTAAAACGCTTTGCCGGCACCAATGTACGCGACTATGGAGGTATCGGTGGATTGAAGACAGTATCTGTCCGCAACCTGGGAGCAGCCCATACGGCGGTAAGCTATGATGGGGTAGCCATCAGCAACACCCAGGCTGGACAGATTGACATCGGTCGGTTCTCGTTGGATAATGTATCGAATCTCTCGTTGGCTATCGGACACGATGACAACATGCTTCAATCGGCCCGACTCTTTGCCTCGGCAGGGGTCTTGAACATCGAGACAGAGAAGCCTCACTTCGAAAGCGGACGAAACACGTTCACCCAAATACAATTGCGTGGAGGCTCGTTCGGATACCTTACCCCAGCCCTCCGCCATTGGCAGAAGCTAGGAGAACGTACACGCCTTTCGGTGGATGCCAATTACTTGCGAGCAGATGGTTCTTACCCGTTCACGTTGAAGAATGGAACTCTTATCACCAAGGAAAAACGAATCAACTCGGATGTTGAATCGGGACAGGGCGAAATAAACCTTTTCCATACTTTCAAAGATGATAGCGAACTCTCCGCCAAGGCTTATTATTACAAGTCCAAGCGAGGATTGCCGGGAGCTGTTATCCTCTACAACAAAGCATCCGACGAGCGTTTGTGGGACGAAAACTTCTTCGCCCAAGCCCGATACAAGAAGGTGTTTTCGCCAAAGTGGAGTTTCCAGGCACAAGGCAAATACAACTATTCATGGAATAAATACGAAGACTTGGGAGTGGAATATACCGATGGAAAGCAAACTGACATCAACCGTCAGAATGAATATTACCTATCGGCATCAGCACTCTATCGCCCTACCGAATGGTTGGCCATTTCGCTCTCGCAAGACGGAGCCATCAACAAACTCCATACCAACGGGGTAAACTCGCCTGAGCCTGTGCGATATACTTCCTTGACGGCACTGAATGCCCGCTATCAAGGAAAGCTACTGAAAATATCGGGAAGTGTGGTGGCTACCTACATTACCGAGGAAGTGAAAGCCGGCAATACCCCTGAGGACCGGAAACGACTCTCCCCCACCCTATCAGCGTCGTGGCAACCCTGGGAGGAGGAACAATTCTTCGTGCGTGCATTGTACAAGAATACCTTCCGCGTACCTACGTTCAGCGACCTTTATTATTTGCGGGTGGGAAATACCAACCTGAAGCCCGAAAAGGCTACAGAATATACCGTTGGCATCACTTGGAGTGGCAAGCCTTTCGGATTTACTGATTTTGTATCGCTCACCGTAGATGGATATTACAACGAAGTAAAGGACAAAATCATAGCTTTCCCAAGCACCTATGTTTGGAAGATGCAGAACTATGGCAATGTGCACATCACGGGTATCGATGTAACCTTGGCAACGGCCATCCCTTTCGGACAAAAGATAAACCTGAACCTTTCAGGCAATTACTCCTGGCAAAAAGCATTGGACAAGACCAACAAGGAAGCGAAGAACTACAAGCACCAGCTTCCGTATACGCCCGAGCACAACGGAAATGTATCGGCCACCCTCGAAATGCCGTGGGTGAATCTGGGATATACCGTCACCATGGTAGGCAAACGATATTACTTGGCTCAAAACATCGATGCCAACAAGATAGAAGGATACACCGAGCATACGGCCACACTTTGGCGGGAGTTCAAGTTAGGAAAATGCGGATTGCGTCTGCAAGCCGAAATCATCAACCTGACAGATGCACAATACGAGGTCATCAAGTACTACCCCATGCCGGGACGCTCGTGGAGATTGACAGGGACATTTAATTTTTAAAACCATAAAAACATGAAAACAAGAAGTTTATTAATGACCACACTCTGCTCGCTGATGCTGGGCATGGGTTTCACCGCTTGTAGCGATGATGATGAGAACGAACCTTCTAACCCGAACACCAACCAACCCGAATTACCCGTTGACCCGGATCCGGTTGAGGCGGTAGCTTTCATTTTGAACGAAGGAACTTGGGGAGGCAACAATGCCAACATTTCCATGTTTCACCCGAATCAGGAAGGACTTGGAAAGGCCGACCTTTACCAAGAAGTAAATGGCACACAATTGGGAGACCTGGCCAATGCCATGGTGGAAGAAGACGATAACATTTATGTTGTATTGAATGGATCGAAGGTCGTGAATCGGCTGGATGAAGCATGTAAGAACCAAGCATCCTATACCTTCCCCGAAGCCGAAGGTGCACCACGATGCATCGATGTAGAAGACCAGTATGCCTACGTAACTCAATACGGTGGTCAAGTAAGCAAACTCAATATCAAGGATATGACACTGGCCGGCACCTTCAAGGGTGGCGACAACTTGGAAGGAATCGTGGAAAAGGACGGCAAGCTATACGTAGCCAACACATACACTCAAGATGGTTCGGGCAACTTTGTCTACAACAAGGAAGTGTTCGTCATCGACGCCAAGACCATGGAATTGGAAAGCACCATCGAAGTGGTAGTAAACCCAACCAAACTGTTCGAAATAGACGATAAAATCTATCTCCTCTCGGCCGGTAATTATGCCGATATCGCTGGGGCTTTGCAAGTAATCAACCCTAAAACAGGTGCTTGTGAAAAAATCATCAACGATGCGAACAAGATTACCGAGGGTAACGATGGCCTGATTTATGGCATACGCTCTACCTACGATGCAAACTGGCAACAGAACAACTCGTTCTTCACCTACAATCCGAGCACAGGAGCCGTGAGCGAAACTTCTTTCTTGCAAGATGCACCGGCATCACTCAGCACCGCAGTTATTTACCTGCTCGAAGTGGATGAAGAAAGCGGACACATCTATGTAGGTACCAGCGACTATACCACCAATGGCACCATCTACCAGTTCGACAAGAGCGGCAAACTCGTCCAATCGTTCGACTCGGGTGGTATCAATCCAAGTACCATGGTATTTGTAGATTAAACCCTTAACAAAATGAAGAAACTCCTACTATCTGCCCATATAGGAATTTTGGTCTTGCTCCTTACCGCTTGTAGCGAAGGGGGCAAGACCTCTTCGGCTTTTACGGAAGCGGAAATCATCCCCATGAAGTATGCCGAAAACCTGACCTTAATAAAGGGTGAAGGGTACACCGAAGCACGTCTTCGCAATCCTTGGGACACAACCAAGATTCTCCGCAACTACATTCTTGTAGAGAAAGACAAGGAAATGCCCGCCCAACTACCCGAAGGTACCCTTATCCACACTCCGCTGAGTAAGGCCTTGGTGTATACCAGTGTGCATTGTGCCCTCATCAAGGAATTGGGAGCCGTGAAGAGCATCGGAGGCATCTGCGAATTGCAATACATCAAGGTACCCGAAATCATCGAAGGATGCCGGAAGGGAACCATTGTCAATGCCGGCGAAGGGACCAACCCCGACATCGAGAAAATCATCGACCTGCACCCCGATGCATTAATGCTCTCGCCTTACGAGAATAGTGGTGGACATGGACAGGTGGAGAAGCTGAAAGTGCCCATCATCGAGTGTGCCGACTACATGGAGACTTCTGCCCTGGGAAGTGCTGAATGGATACGTTTTTATGGTTTATTATTCCATCAGCAGGCCAAGGCGGATAGCATCTTTGCCATCGTCGAAAAGAACTATAACGAACTGAAAGCCCTTGCCACCTCCCAACCCGTAAAGCCGAAGGTGATGTGCGAGCTGAAGAGTGGCTCGGCCTGGTATGTACCGGGCGGAAGAAGCACTACGGGCAAGCTTTACAAGGATGCCGGAGGAGATTACTTATTTGGTCATTACCCCAATAGCGGAGCCGTGCCCTTGAGTTTCGAGACTGTGTTCGACAAGGCTCAGGATGCCGATGTATGGTTGATGAAGTACAACCAGCCATCAGACAAGACCTTAAGCGGTATTCGAGAGGACTATTCACCTTACTCCAACTTCAAGGCATTCAAGGATAAGAACGTGTATGGATGCAACACGGCTTACAAGGAATATTACGAGGATTTTCCCTTCCATCCGGACTTAGTCTTGAAGGATTTGATTAAAATCTTCCATCCAAGTCTCCTTCCGGAGTATGAATTGAAATATTTTAGTAAATTAGCGGAGTGAAAGTTCACCACAGAGCACACAGAGTAACACGGAGTTATTAATTTTCCATCAATAACAAATAAAACTCTGTGAAACTCCGTGGACTCCGTGGTGAAAAAAAAGAGAAAGAGCATGAATAACAAAGGAACCACATACAGCATCATTCTGACCGCCCTCATTCTATTGTTGATGGGTGCCAACCTGTTCTTTGGCTCGGTTGACATTCCGGCAGAGGCGGTTATCCGTAGCCTTTTCGGACAAGAAGTCGAAAAAGCCAGTTGGAGCTTCATCGTATGGGAAGCCCGTGTACCACAAGCCCTTACAGCCCTGCTTTGCGGAGCAGCTTTGGCCGGGTCGGGCTTGATGCTTCAAACCGCCTTCAACAATCCGCTGGCCGGGCCTTCCATCCTTGGTATCAACTCAGGAGCCAGCCTAGGGGTGGCTTTGGTGATGCTGGCCGGTGGAGGAACCATTGCTACGGCAGGAATCACGCTATCGGGGTTCTTCTCCATCGTGTTGGGAGCCTTCATCGGCTCGATGCTGGTAATGGGATTGATTCTGTTCTTCTCCACCCTCATCAAGAGCAATGTCATGCTCCTCATTACGGGAATCATGATTGGCTACATCACTTCTTCGGCCATCTCGTTGCTGAACTTCTTCGCTACGGCCGAGGGGGTACACTCGTACATGATTTGGGGCATGGGTAACTTTGGTGGGGTTTCCTTGGAGCAACTTCCTTATTTTGCCCTCTTCACCTTGGCGGGGCTGGTGCTGGCTATCCTATTGATTAAGCCACTCAACGCCTTGTTGCTGGGTACAAGATATGCTGAGAATCTGGGGGTTAATATCAAACGTACACGCAACTTGCTATTGATTTCCACGGGTATCCTAACAGCTGTAACCACCGCTTTTTGTGGCCCTGTATCGTTTATCGGTTTGGCCGTGCCACACATCGCCCGACTGATGCTGGGCACCTCCAACCATAATTCGTTATTACCCGTTACCCTGCTGACCGGTGGCGTCATTGCCTTGCTCTGCAACTTGATTTGCATCCTGCCAGGCGAGTCGGGTATCATCCCGTTGAATGCCGTAACTCCGGTTTTAGGAGCCCCTGTCATCATTTATGTCATTATTAACCAACGTCGAATCAAATACTTCAACTGATGGAAAAGAAAGCAGTCATCACCGCCCACGATCTTCGGATTGGTTATCGCACCGGCAAGAAAGAGCATGTGGTTCACGAGCAATTGAATTTTGAACTTTATGCCGGAGAATTGACTTGCCTGTTGGGTGCCAACGGAGCAGGCAAATCCACCTTGCTTCGCACATTATCGGTTTCACAACCGGCCTTGGGAGGCAAGCTACACCTGCTCAACAAGCCTCTGTGGGCCTTTAGCGAGAAAGAACGTTCGCGTACCATCGGTGTGGTGCTAACCGACAAGACCTATGCCGGCGGATTGACCGTATACGAATTGGTTGGCTTGGGAAGACAACCGCATACCGGCTTCTTCGGACGTCTGAGCAAGGACGACCGACGCATCATTGAAGAAGCCATGGAGCATGTAGGCATCGCCCACAAGGCCAAGAATTATACCGCCGAGCTTTCGGATGGTGAACGCCAGAAGGTCATGATTGCCAAGGCACTTGTCCAAGAGTGTCCGCTCATCCTGCTCGACGAGCCTACAGCCTTCCTCGATGTGGTGAGCCGTATCGAAATCATGCACCTGCTACATCGGTTGGCCGAGGAACAAAACAAGGCCATCCTGCTTTCTACCCATGACATCGAACAAGCCCTGGTATTGGCCGACAAGCTTTGGCTACTCTCCCCTGAAAACGGGTTACAGACAGGAGTGCCCGAGGACCTGATTCTGAATCATCAGATGGATAACCTCTTCCCCCATCAGGAAATTCGTTTCGACTACGACCATGGTGTATACTACCCCAATGTGAAGGGCGAACGGAAGATTTCCATCGAGGCAGAAGACAAGACTTTGAAGCATTGGGTAATCAACGCCCTAAACCGACATGGATACCAATGTCTTTCGACTCCTCAAGAAGGAATACCGCACTTGAGAGCCCTTTCGCCCAACAATCTGCAAGTGTGTCAAGGCGTACAAGTAAGGTCGTATACCTCCTTCGAAAGTTTGTTGAAATCCCCATTGATTACGACAAACACCCCTTAACCTAAAAGTAAAGACCGATAAGCAACCGGACACTCAAGCGTAGTCAGGTAGTCAGTTAGTCAGTTATTTTTTTGTGAAAACACACTTTTACTTAACAATATTAAGTTAATTAATATTATATATATAATTAATTATATATTATTATATGTAGAAAAACACCTTTTCATTTAACTGACTAACTGACTACTGACTACACTACTTTTATAAATATTTATATATCAACTATTTACAAAACCAAACCGTATTCAATAGCATATTCAGACACGAAAAACGGCCTAAAAACGCAGCAAAAAGTCCTTTATTTTTCCTTAAAAGCACCAATTTTCGCACAAAGATTTCAAAAAAATTCGCTTAAACAGACTCGAATATGACCATTTCTGTATCGGAATCAAGATTTTAAAGCAAAAATCAAACTTACGAAAATCGCAAGTTCAAATTCTTCAAAACTTGCTACTTTTTAACTAAAATCACGTCCTTTTTCATATGCAAAGGCGTAATTTTGTTTTGCGAAGGCGTTTTGATTGAAAGAGGAAGAAGGAAACAAAGCTTCTTTTTCTTGCCGATATCGGCAAGAAATGCTATATTTGCATAAAGAATCGACCAACAAACTTGCCGATAGATAAAGAAGCATGAAGTATATTTCAGTAAAAGAATTCGCCGAAAAATACGGCATATCAGAGAGAACTGCACGCAATTATTGTGCTACTAATAAGATAGAAGGTGCATTTCTGATGGGTAAAACATGGAATATACCCGAAGATGCCGCATTGCCTTCACGCAAGTCTTCAGTCAAGAAGATGATGCCTCTACTTGCCATCCTCCGCGAACAACAACAGATGAAGCTAAAGGGAGGCATCTACCATCGGACACAAATCGACCTCACTTATAACTCCAACCACATCGAGGGAAGCCGACTCACCCACGAACAGACCCGCTACATCTTCGAAACAAACACTATCGGGGTAACAGACGAAAGCATCAATGTGGACGACATCATCGAAACCACCAACCACTTCCGTTGCATCGACCTCATCATCGAGCGGGCAGAGGAAAAGCTTTCGGAAACATTCATCAAGGAGCTACACAGAATCCTTAAATCAGGCACATCGGATAGCCGGAAGGATTGGTTTGCCGTGGGTGAATACAAACGCTTGCCCAACGAAGTGGGAGGTCGGGAAACATGTCTTCCGGAGGATGTCAGCAAGGAAATGAAAACATTGCTCAAAGAATACAAAGCCAAGAAACAAAAGTCTTTCGACGACATCCTGGACTTGCATCATCGTTTCGAATGTATCCACCCCTTCCAGGACGGGAACGGACGTGTAGGCCGACTCATCATGTTCAAGGAATGTCTGGCGAACGGGCATGTTCCTTTCATCATCACAGATGATTTGAAAATGTTCTATTATCGTGGCCTTCAGCAATGGCCGGGTATCAAAGGGTATCTGCGAGATACTTGTCTCACGGCTCAGGATCGGTATAAGGTTTTGTTGGAGTATTATCGGGTGGAGAGTAAGTAATGACTAACAACTCTTACTACCGATAGTACACACAGATATTATTGCTGATACAAATAGTTTTAACACAACAGAAGCACTTACAAACTATCTAATTAGTTATGTTATACAAAAATTGTTATTATCAAAACAATCAAAAGAGGAATTACATCCTATTTTAAAATTCGTTAATACAATGAGAGAACACATCAACTCCTTTTATCGCTTTCTTTGCACATAATTATTAAACATTTAACTATGACCATAATAAATTTATTTAGAGAAGTTAGCACAACCTTCCCGCCTATCAACGATGCAACAATAAACAACGGAAAATCAATCATCGAACGTATCGATTATTACAACAGACGTTTTATGACCATGATAAACAGCATACCAGAGCATGACTGGTTTCAGACTTTTCATGTTTCCAAATTACATATAACATCTAGATTAGAAGCAATATTCAAAGACATTAAAACGATAATAGAACGAAATTTGGCAACAATTGATGCCAAATCAACATCCATCACAAATACGAGATTAGAGGACAAAGAAATTATTAATAATTATTTCTTCAATAGAGATAGCCCTTCATTCTTAGAGAGTAAATATACTTTATATCCATCAAATATGTTTTATAAGATTCGTAAAGATAATAATGAATGGGAAAAATATACTCAGACTTCTTTATTTCACATTAGCAAAAACAAGCATTTCAATCAAAATTACAGATATGGTAACAATAATTTAGAGTACCCTATTCTCTATTTAGCAAGCTCACCCTACCTAGCTCTAATAGAATGTCAACTAAACAAGTTAGAAACAAACTTTTGCATCGCTGGATACCGATTCAGTGATTCAGTTAAGGTGCTAAACTTTTCTTATACAAACACAGATACTCCATCTCTATCCCAACTATATAAAATACCTTTCATATATTCATCATCATTTGTGGTTATAGACAAAAGGAACAAATATGAATATATCCTTCCTCAACTAATCATGGAAGCTTTTATAGACAACAATTGCGAACTTATGATTAGTGGAAACTATGAAAAGTTTGACGGAATCTGCTACCAATCAGCACATTCCACAAACAATTCAATGTACAATATAGCATTCCCCGCCATTGAATGCGATTCTACGGATGGTTATTGCAATAGACTCGCTCGATTATTTAAGATGACAGCACCTTTACATATAGACACAAAAACATTAAAAACTAACGACATCGATCGTTTTTTAAAAGAACAATTATTATATATGCCTAAAGATTATATTAGGAAGGATTTAAAAGAAAAAACACCCCAATCTCCTATAAATCTTAAAGAGAAAGAAATAATGTACTTCTGCGAATCTTCCAAATATTTCTCTCCATATTTTGACATAGAAAAATGGTGTATTCAATACACTGGTGAGAAGAAAGATAAGAATATAGGATATAGATATACAAGATTTGCTATAGAAACAATTAGAGTGAGACTTATGAATTTACGTAAAGAACTAGAACCAATCCATTCCATTCAAGAATTCAAAGTATTTGAATCAAAATATCCTAATGTATTCTTCGTTAAATCTACGGAAGAAATACGTTTATTAAAACATAAAATAGACAATTCAATTATAAAATAGGCATCAACTAATTGAAGACAAAATCTAGTTCAAAGACAATAACAGCCCCAATTGGCGAGGTTAAGATTATCGACAACAACACAGGTCACAATCTATTCTAAACAAAGAATAAAGCTATATGTCACATTTCAGAGGAATTCACCTCTGAAATGTGACAAACCATTCAATTGATATTTATTTCCACAATCCATCGTTAACAACTCATAGTTTATTTATCAACTCAGTAATTTTTTCTTTTGTTGTTGGAATTCTCCTTCAGATAAAACACCAGCATCTTTCAATTGAGCTAATTTCACCAATTCATCAGCTATACCTGTTTGCGATTTAGGTTCTTCATTTATTTGATGTGAAGAAGTTAATATTGTTGTAGACTGCTGGCTTGAATTGTCGATGATGACAGAAATCAAATCCTTGATAGCATTGGCTTCTTGAATGCGAGTATTATAAGTCTTTTTGCTTTTCTCATCTTTAGTGTTAAAAGTTTCACCTTTTAAGTTGATAGGAAGATCAAGACTTGGTGTGGTTGTATTTCTGATTAAAATCTTAATGTTCATGGATTTTACTTCTTTAAATTGTTTTGTTTCACCAGACAATCCACCTACAATTGCACCAGCTCCTCCCATCAGAATGTCTCCTACAATTGCTCCCCCAATGGTTCTTTTCATTGATTTTGAGAATAGTGTATTGCCGTCTTCTTCGTAAACAACATTAATAATGCTAGAATAATTAAAAACTTTATACGTTGAGATTAACGGAGAGATTATAATCAGTACCTTAAAATATTCATCCAAAACGAACAAATACGAACCGATATTTTTAACCGTAACATATGCTTTATTTCCTGTCTTTTTAGTAATGTAATCTTCTTTTATATAGTTAAACGAGTATGAAATCAAACCTTTAAACACAGTTATAAATCCATATTTTTCATCAATCAAAACGATAGTTGGTAAAAGAGGATTATTTTTATCTTCTTTAGTTTTATAAGGCAATGTCACTTTGTGAATTAAAGTTTTAACGCCACATCTAATTAGTGAATCTTTATTTTTATTACAATTACCATATTCTACTAATTTATAATTTAATTTAGCCATTGGTCGCTGAATGACCAATAAAGCTTTTTCCCTATTTTCATCTATAAAGCAATAGGAATTTGGCATTTTTTCCATATACGTTTCAACAAACCCATCAATATGTTTTTTTTCTATTCCGTTAGACGTAATAGAAACAACAAGCATTTTTCTCTTTGTTTTGTCAATATATATGTTGTTATAACCACTACTGATATTGTTTGATAATTCTATTTTTCTTGTCAAGTCAATATCTGTTTCTTGAGAATAAAAATCTTTTTTCAATTTTTCAATCTTTTTTTCATCCCTTATGGCAGAAGGTATAGCCCAACACAAAACTACCACAATAATAATCAATGTAAGAATTCCTATAATAGTCCAGAAGGTTCCATCAAATAAAAAATCCACAGACCCACCAGCAATAAAGCCATAAAAAACCAAAACTAAAGTCATAATTAATGACTCTTTCTTAAATATACTTTTCATATTTCAGATAAATTAGGTAAATAATCAAAGGTATGATATAACAAATCAAATCAAACACATCATATACACCGGGAATAATACCTGGAATTTGTAGAAATTCAAATACGATAGCAATAAAAGGTAAAAGAAGACTCCAAAACAACAAATTGTGCTTGTTGTTTTTTGAAACAATTGAATTTACAACAATGATATATGATGCGAGCCACAAGCCATCCGGAAGAGAATAAAGGGTGATATGATTTAATGTAATGTCACTAACCATATCCCTTAACCGGTCTACGTATTCACTAAGCCCTAATGTATCAATCCATTTAAACATCAGTAATGTTTTGGGACGAAACAATAGATAAATACTTCCACCTAATCCTAATAAAAGGAATGAGACGATAGATTGACTGATAAATTGTCTTTTATTCACACAATACTCCATAATTATACAAAAAGCGTAAGCCAATTGAATGTTACCATATAGAGGCTTCTGGACTTGCCCTAACGATATAACAAACAATAGCTCACGCCTATCAGGTATATAACATAAGTATATACAACCATAGCGTGAGCGTTCTTGTTTATTACCCATCGTTAAAGAAATTTGTCCAGAATTCCTATATAGGATAATATCTTTCAAACGCTCACTTCAATAAAAACGTATTCCCCGACGGGAATTACTACAAATGTAAAGAAGTTTTTTGTAATTAGAAAAAGAAACGAGAAAAAACACAAAAAATATAGCTTAAATCAACTTTTCTTGCCCATACAGATAACGAACATCCGGTTCCGCTACCCAAAAAGTCCCCTCCCTACTGATACACCACCCTGTCTTTTCATTTGTTCAATCAAATCCGGATTGGTAATTTTGCTCAAAAGGGAATTGGATTTCATATGACAAAAACAACATATTTCGAACAAAAAAAACAAACCTCAAGAAGAAAAAGCCGCTGATTTTGACTATCTCGGCTAGAAAGGTTATCTTTGTGCATAGATATTTAACATAGAAAAACAATCCATTATGAACATAGGAGATAAAGCCCCCGAAGTTTTGGGCATCAACGAAAAAGGAGAAGAAATCCGCTTGAGTAACTACCAGGGAAAGAAGGTCGTGCTCTATTTCTACCCGAAGGACAACACCTCGGGATGCACCGCCGAAGCATGTAGCCTCCGCGACAATTATGCCGAACTGAAGGCCAAGGGATACGAGGTGATTGGCGTAAGCGTGGATAGCGAAAAATCGCATCAGAAG
>JAFQNW010000025.1 GCA_017420875.1 Bacteroidaceae bacterium | reverse complement strand
ATGGAATTAAAGAGAGTAGTAGTAACAGGTCTTGGTGCTCTTACTCCCGTAGGTAACAATGTTGCCGAAACTTGGGAAAACCTTGTAAACGGAGTAAGCGGAGCAGGGCCTATTACTCATTTTGATGCGTCCAAATTCAAGACTCAATTTGCTTGCGAAGTGAAGGGTTTCAAGGCTAACGATCACCTTGATCGTAAGGAAGCTCGTAAGATGGACTTGTACACCCAGTATGCCATCGTAGCAGCCAAGGAAGCTATTGAGGACTCGGCTATGGACCTCGACAACGAAGACAAGACAAAGATCGGTGTTATTTTCGGTGTAGGTATCGGTGGTATCCGTACTTTTGAAGATGAAATGATTGCTTATGCCGGTATCAAGGATACAATGGGCCCTAAGTTCAATCCGTTCTTCATTCCGAAGATGATTGCTGATATTGCTTCAGGTCATATTTCCATCATGTATGGTTTCCATGGCCCGAACTTTACCACTACCTCTGCATGTGCTTCTTCATCGAATGCCATTGCCGATGCATTCAATTACATCCGTTTGGGTAAGGCGAATGTAATCGTTGCAGGTGGTGCTGAAGCAGCAATTTCTCCGGGTGGTGTAGGTGGTTTTAATGCTATGCATGCCTTGTCTACTCGTAATGATGATCCGGCTCGTGCGTCTCGTCCGTTCAGTGCAAGCCGCGACGGTTTCATCATGGCCGAAGGTGCAGGTTGCTTGATTTTGGAAGAATTGGAACATGCCAAGGCACGTGGTGCCAAGATTTATGCCGAATTGGTAGGTGCAGGCTTGTCGGCCGATGCCCATCACTTGACAGCTTCTCATCCGGAAGGTTTGGGTGCAAAGCTTGTGATGCAGAATGCATTGGAAGATGCCAATTTGAAGCCGGAAGATATCGACTATATCAATGTTCATGGTACATCTACTCCAGTAGGTGATATCTCTGAAGCTAAGGCTATCAAGGATGTGTTTGGCGAACATGCATTTAAGTTGAATATCAGTTCAACCAAGTCCATGACAGGACACTTGCTTGGTGCTGCTGGTGCGGTAGAAGCTTTGGTTGCTACCTTGGCAGTAAAGAACGACATTGTTCCTCCAACCATCAACCACGAAGAAGGCGATAACGATGAAAACATCGACTATAACCTTAACTTCACATTCAATAAGGCTCAGAAACGCGAAGTTCGTGCTGCATTGAGTAATACATTCGGCTTTGGTGGACACAATGCATGTGTAATCTTGAAAAAATACGCTGAATAATCGTGTTTGGAAATATGATTGACAGAATAAGGCTTCTTTTCAGAAAGGATAAGGAGTCTTATTCTTGTTTTTATAAGATGCTAGGTTTCTATCCTCGCAATATTCATTATTATGAACAGGCTTTGTTGCATAAATCTTTATCTGTAAAGGAGAAAGGCCGTTTGGTTAATAATGAACGATTGGAATTCTTGGGTGATGCCATTTTGGATGCTATTGTAGCAGATATTCTATATCAGCGGTTCGATGGCAAGCGAGAAGGTTTTTTGACGAACACCCGTTCGAAAATTGTATCACGTGAGACTTTGAATCGTCTGGCCGAACAGATCGGTCTTTCCAAACTGATAAAGTTCAATGCTCGCCAGTCTGCACATAATAATTACATGGGAGGTAATGCTTTCGAAGCTTTGATAGGGGCCATTTATTTGGATAGAGGATATGCTTATTGCAAGTATTTTTTAGAGAATCGTATCATCGGGCCTTATTTGAATCTAGACAAGCTTTCCCGTAAAGAGGTTAATTTCAAGTCTAGACTCATCGAATGGAGTCAGAAGAATAAGATACAGATTGTTTTTGAATTGACCAATCAGTCGCATGATGAATTCAATAGTCCTACTTTTGAAAGCGAAGTTGTGGTCGAAGGAATCCATGCGGGGAAAGGAATGGGATATTCAAAGAAGGAATCCCAACAGATTGCGGCTCATGAAACTTGGAATAAGATAAAGAAAGATTCTGCTTTTATGGAAAGTATATTGGCAGCTAAGGCACTTCGTGAAAATCCGGAAGGCGAAGAAGTCCCTCAAGAAGTGGAAATCCACGAGGATTTAACTCATGAGGTCGCATTTGAGGCGGTTCGCAGATCGGATGAGGCTGAACGGATTATCAGTGAGGCCGAAGAAGCTGCTTTCCGAGAGTTGGAAGAATAATATTAAAATAATCGCCGCTATAAGAAACTTATAGCGGCGATTTGTTTCTTATCCAAAACAGATACCTAATCGCTTCCCTTGAATGATTAAGTCGTGATTTTCATTGACGGTTTTCAACTTCCCGGCAACTTCTTCCAAAGGGATTGACCCGATTCTTGAGCCTTGCAAAGCAACCATTCTTCCGAATTGACCATTGGCAATCAGTTCGGTGGCATGTCCACCCATGCGTGTTGCCAGGTTTCGGTCGAAGGCAGTTGGTGCTCCTCCTCGCTGGATATAACCCAAAACGGTTTCTCTAGTTTCGAATCCTGTTTCGTATTCAATTTCTTGGGCAATGTATTCGGCTGCTTTTTTGCCGTCGGGAGTTTTAATACCTTCAGCTACAACCACGATGGAATATGTTTTCCCTTTCTTAAGGCGTTCGATGATGGTATTTCCAATGTTGCGGATATTGTAAGGCATTTCAGGCAATAGAATGACATCCCCACCTCCGGCCATGCCTGAATAGAGTGCAATCCAACCTGCTTTGTGTCCCATTACTTCAATTACCATGACACGTTGATGTGAACTGGCCGTAGAGTGCAGACGGTCTATGGCTTCCGTAGCAATGGTTACCGCAGAGTCAAAACCAAATGAAGAGTCTGTTCCCCAAACGTCATTATCAATCGTCTTAGGAATAGAAACCACATTTACTCCAGCTTGGGCTAACTTGGTTGCAGTCTTTTGAGTTCCGTTTCCACCAATGCAAACAATGCAATCCAGTTGCAAATCTTGGATATTCTTTAGCATTAATGCGGGCTTATTGTTTTCAGAAGAGGCCGAATGGCGTTTTTTGAAAGGTTTTTCTCTTGAAGTGCCAAGAATTGTTCCTCCCATATTCAATAAACCAGTCAAATCCTTGTCGGTGAGAGGGACAATGTCATTATCTAATAAACCTCGGAATCCGCTATGAATTCCATAAACTTCCATGCCATAATGGTTGATTGCCGTTTTGCAAACGCCTCTGATAGTTGCGTTTATACCTGGACAATCTCCTCCTGATGTTAAAATCCCTATTCTCATGGTAATTTATTGTTTGATTTTCTACTTTAATTATTGCGTAAAGATAAGAAAAAATAAAAGTAATGTAGAAAAGTATAAAAAAAATAATTTGATACGGCCAATTAAAATAGAAAAGGTTAATTTTGCACGATATAATCAAGACAGAAGTTAAGATGATTAATGAAACGAAATTAATAGGAACAGCATTTAAGTATCGTCAAAAGGCGATAGAAAAATATACAACACAAACAGAAGCCATACAGAATGAGGTGCTTCAGCGTTTGGTGGGAAAGGCAAAAGACACGGAATGGGGTAAAGAATATAGTTATTCGACCATTAAGGATTATCAGGATTTTCAAGAACGAGTACCCGTTCAAACATACGAAGAAATAAAAGGGTATGTGGACCGTATGCGTCATGGTGAACGGAATGTTTTGTGGCCAGGCGAAGTTGTGTGGTATGCCAAGTCATCGGGTACAACAAATGATAAGAGTAAATTTATTCCAGTTAGCAAGGAAGGACTTCAGAGTGTGCATTATGCCGGTGGGCGTGATGCTGTAGCTTTGTATCTGAAGCAAAATCCTAATAGCCGTATTTTCTCTGGGCGAACTCTGATTTTGGGCGGAAGCCATGCTCCTAATTATAATTTAAAAAACAGTTTAGTGGGAGACCTTTCGGCTATTCTGATTGAGAACATCAATCCTTTGGTAAATCTCATTCGTGTCCCTAAAAAAGAAATTGCGTTATTGAGCGATTTTGAAGAGAAGATGGAAAAGATTGCTCGTGTGGCGATGAATAAGGACATTACGAACATATCTGGTGTACCGTCTTGGATGTTGGCTGTAATTAAGCGTGTAATGGAGCTTAAAGGAACAGATAATTTAGCCGAAGTTTGGCCTAACTTGGAGGTGTTCTTTCATGGAGGAGTGGCTTTTACGCCATATCGTGAACAATATAAGCAGATTATTCGTAGTGATAAAATGCACTATATGGAAACTTATAACGCAAGTGAAGGTTTCTTTGGCCTGCAGAACGATCCTAATGATCCGGCCATGATGTTGATGGTGGATTATGGTGTGTTTTATGAATTCTTGCCGATGGACGAATTTGATTCACCTAATCCACACATTGTTCCTCTTACTGGAGTTGAATTGGGTAAGAATTACGCAATGTTGATTAGTACCGCTTGCGGTTTGTGGCGATATATGATTGGCGATACGGTGAAATTTACATCAAAAGATCCCTATAAATTTATCATAACGGGGCGAACAAAACATTTTATCAATGCTTTTGGTGAAGAGTTGATGGTAGATAATGCCGAACAAGGATTGGCAAAAGCATGCGAAGTTACAGGGGCTCAAGTGGCTGAGTATTCTGCAGCTCCTGTTTTCATGGATGCAGAAGCCAAATGTCGTCATCAATGGTTGATAGAATTTGCTGTTATGCCTGATTCGTTGGAAAAATTTGCTGAGGTATTGGATAAGACCTTGCAGGAAATCAATTCGGATTATGAGGCAAAACGTTATAAGAACATCACTTTGCAACCTCTTGAAATAGTGGTGGCTCGTCCTAATCTTTTTCACGATTGGTTAAAGGGAAAAGGGAAATTAGGTGGTCAGCATAAGGTGCCTAGACTAAGTAATTCGCGTGATTATATAGAAGAAATGTTAAGATTAAATCTATAAAATGATTCATTGGAAAAGACATCGGTTGCCGATTATCTTATTGTTGGTTATTATAGGATATTCATGTGCTAGTGTAGGAACGCCGGATGGTGGTCCTTATGATGAGATGCCTCCTAAATTTTTAGGAAGTACGCCCGGAATGCATGCAGTGAATGCCAAGGAAAAGAAACTTGAATTGGAATTCGATGAGTTCATCAAATTGGAGAAGGCAGCAGAAAAAGTGGTCGTCTCTCCACCTCAATTGGAACAACCCGAAATTAAAGTGGTGGGAAAGAAAGTGGTTGTGGAATTGATTGATACCTTGAAGGATGCAACGACTTATACCATTGATTTTTCGGATGCAATTGTAGATAATAATGAAGGTAATCCGATGGGGCATTTCACTTATTCTTTTTCTACTGGAGAAGTCATCGATACGATGGAAGTAGCTGGTGTAGTATTGAATGCATCCGACTTGGAACCTATCAAGGGTATGCTGGTTGGATTGCATAAGAACTTGAACGATAGTGCTTTCAATACATTGCCTTTTGACCGAGTTTCGCGTACGGATAGTCGTGGACGGTTTGCTATTCGGGGAGTAGCTCCTGGTAAATACCGAATTTATGCATTGATGGATGGAAATCAAAACTATTTGTTCGATTCCAAAACCGAGATGCTAGCATTCAGTGACTCTATCATTGTGCCATCGATGTTGGCATCTGTTCGTCAAGATACGATTTGGAAAGATACATTGACCATCGATACCATTAAAACCGTAAATTATACTCGTTTCTTGCCGGATGATATTATTCTGAAAGCGTTTAAAGAAGAAAACGACAGACGATACTTTACCAGAAGTCAGCGTGATAAAGAGAATCACTTTATCTTGCAATTCAGTGCAAAGGCGGATACTCTGCCGACTCTGAAGGGGTTGAACTTTGATGAGAAGGATGCTTTTATCGTAGAAACAAATGAAGGTAACGACTCTATCTGTTATTGGATCAAAGATTCGTTGGTTTATCAAATGGATACATTAGCTGTCCAAATGGACTATTTGTTTACAGATTCTCTAAATCAGCTCGTCCCTAAAACGGATACGATTTATCTCGCCAATAAACTGACTAAAGAACAACGGGCAAAAATTAAGAAACAAGCTGAAGAGGAGAAAGAAAAAGAACGGAAGAAAAGAGAACGTAAAGGCCTGCAACCCGAACCCGAAAAGACTGCTTTCCTGACAATGAAGGTCAACGCCTCTTCTACATTTGATGTAAATCAGAACATTCAATTGACATTCGAAGAACCAGTTGCACGCATTGATACTTCGGCCATACATGTCAGTGTGAAACAAGATTCCACCTGGGTGGAAACACCTTTCTTATTTAGGGAAGATTCTGTTCAACCTCGTCAATATGAGATTCTGGCGGAATGGCAACCCGATAAAGAATATCAGCTAAAAATCGATTCGACTGCTATTGTTGGAGTTTATGGTTTGCATACTAATAAGGTAGAGCAAACGTTCAAAGTGAAGCGATTAGAAGAATACGGCACTATCCTTTTGAATATATTGGGAGCTCCGGAAACAGGAATCGTTGAGTTGTTGGACAACCGTGGCGATGTGCTTCGTCAGCAATCAATCACTAATGGAACAGCCGATTTCTATTATTTGAAGCCTGATACAAAGTATTATATTCGAATGTTTGACGATCGCAATAGAAACGGTAAATGGGATACAGGAGTTTTCACAGACGGTGTTCAGGCCGAGGAAGTTTTTTATTTCCCGAAAGTATGGGAGATGAAAGCTAATTTCGAGTTTGAAGAATCGTGGGATGTTCATGCGGTACCATCAGACAAGCAAAAGTTGGATGACATTAAGAAACAAAAGCCTGAGCAGGAAAAGACCATCCGTGAAAGAAATAAGGAACGTGCTAGAAAATTAGGTAGGACATTATGAGAAGAATCTTCACATGGATAGGAATATGCTGTTTTTGGTTGGGCACATTGTCGGGATATGCACAATGTGCTGCTAAGAACGATGCAATTTTGCCAGGCGAACGTTTGACTTACGAACTGAAATTCAATTGGAAATTTATTTGGGTAAATGCCGGAGAGGCAAAAATGGATTTGCTTCCTGTGGAATATAAGGGGAAGCCGTGTTACCAAACCACGCTTTATTCCATTAGCAACAAAACGGTGGACATGTTCTTCAAGATGCGTGATACGTTGACTTGCATTACAACCGATCGTTTGGAACCATTATATTTTCGTAAAGGTGCCGAAGAGGGGAGTCGCTATACGGTAGACGAAGTTCATTTCAACTATTTGGATGGCAAATGTATTGTAGATCAGTCCCGATGGCGAAAAGACCGTAAGACCATCTACGCCAAGGATACGCTTGACTATTGCGTGTTTGATATGCTTAGTATTTTGTTGCAAGCTCGTTCGTTTGATCCAACTTCTTATAAGGTAGGCGATAAAATTCTTTTTCCGATGGCTACCGGAGCTAGAGTAGAAGAGCAGACTCTGATTTATCGAGGAAAGAAGAACTTCAAGGCTGAGAATGATGTGAAGTATCGTTGTCTGGTTTTCTCTTTGGTGGAATATGATAAGAAAGGCAAGGAAAAAGAGGTGATTACGTTTTATGTAACGGATGATAAGAATCATTTGCCAGTCCGTCTAGATTTGTACTTGAACTTCGGCTCAGCAAAGGCTTTCTTGCAAACCATAGAAGGCAATCGGCATCCTCTTACATCCATTGTGCAAGATTAAGAATCTCTTCACGTATAATTAAAACGTGAAGGCATTTTTTTGAAATGCCTTCGCGTTTTTTGTTAAACGTCTAGACGTTTAAACTTATTTGTTCAGTTTCCAGGTGAAACCGTCTTTGGTGTCTTTGACTTCGAAACCTAGGGCAGCAAGCTCATCACGAATCTTGTCGCTAGTTGCCCAGTCCTTGTTGGCCTTAGCCTTCATGCGTTGTTCGAGGAGCATGTCCACCACTTTTCCATAAGCTTCTTCGCGAGCTTCGTTGTTGGCGGTTTCTTCTTTCATGCCCAAAATGTCGAACATGAATAGATGGAATAGATTCTTCAATTCTTCCAAATCTTCGGCAGAAAGGGTAGCTTTCTTGTCGAGTACGGTATTGATGATGCGGGCACCGTCGAACAAATGAGCAATCACAATCGGTGTGTTCAAGTCATCGTTCATGGCATCGTAACACTTCTGGCGAAGTTCCTTTACGCCTTCGATGGTTGTTTGCTTGCCCGGAGTGATGCGTTCCAAGCCCTTCATGGCATCTTGTAAACGTTGCAATCCCTTTTCGGCTGCTTGCAAGGCTTCATTGCCAAAGTCTACGGTGCTACGATAGTGTGCCTGAAGGATGAAGAAGCGGATGGTCATTGGGCTATAAGCTTGTGTCAACAACGGGTGGCTTCCATTAAAGAACTCGCTGAGGTTAATGAAGTTATTATAGCTTTTACCCATCTTCTGTCCGTTGATGGTAATCATGTTGTTGTGCATCCAATAGTGTACCATGTCATCTCCTTGCGAAGCTACACTTTGTGCAATTTCGCATTCGTGGTGAGGGAAGATCAAGTCCATGCCACCTCCGTGAATGTCGAAATGATTGCCTAAGTATTTGCGTCCCATGGCGGTACATTCGCAATGCCAACCTGGGAAACCGTCGCTCCAGGGAGAAGGCCAACGCATGATGTGTT
>JAFQNW010000024.1 GCA_017420875.1 Bacteroidaceae bacterium | reverse complement strand
GGAGGAGCATGTCGGCTACTTTCTCCGTCTTGTCGCGGCTCATGCAATAGATGATGCCGCATTCGTTCGGTCGCTTGAAGATGAACTCCAGGATGGTGCGTGTCTTCTCCTTCTGTTGTTATCCTCTACGCACATCGAGGCTCAGATTGGGGCGGTCGAAAGACGAGATGAATGTTTTCGGGTCTTTCAAATCCAGTTGCTTGATGATGTCCTGACGGGTAATCTTGTCGGCCGTAGCGGTGAGTGCTACAATCGGCACTTGGGGAAATTGCTCACGGATAGCTTTCAGTTGGGTATATTCAGGACGGAAGTCGTGCCCCCATTGCGAGATGCAATGTGCCTCGTCGATGGCAAAAAGGGAAATCTTGAGGTCCTTCATCAGAAAGTTCATTTCCATCAGCAGGCGTTCGGGTGAGATGTATAGCAACTTGACTTTTCCCATCATGCACTCCCTTCTCAACATCACGTTTTCCGTGTCGTTGTTGTTACTGTTCAAGGCACGGGCTGCTATCCCGTTTGCTTGTAAGCTTTCCACCTGGTCTTTCATCAATGAGATGAGTGGTGAAACTACGATGGCCGTGCCTTCCATCAAGAGGGCTGGCAATTGATAACAGATGGACTTGCCTCCGCCGGTAGGCATGAGGACTACCGAATCCTTCCGTGAGAGGATGTGCGAAATGATGTCCTGTTGCAATGGACGGAAGGAATCATAGCCGAAATATGTCTTAAGTGTATGTAGCATATGAAGTCTGATAAAGGTGTACAAAGTTAGTAAAAACTTTTGTTGTATGTGCCTTTTGGATTGAAGTATTGTCTTTTTTGTAAAATTGCGGATGATTTTGAAATAAAAATATGCAAAAAAATTGCACAAATAAAAAAGAATGACCAAATTTGTACAATAATTGTATATTAAATAAACCAATAAATCTAGAAAGAGATGGACGAAAAACAAGCTGAATTAGGAACGCAAGTGGAGAAACCCAAAAAGTTACCTTATAATTTGCGTGAAAAACGTGAGAAGAATGCTGCTTACAGAACAATGATACGTGCTGAACTGGCCGATGAATTGTATCAGAAAATTGTAGATATCGTTATTGTGAAGAAGAAATACAAGGATCCGAACTTTTCATCGAAAGATTTGGCCAAGTTGTTGCAAACCAATACACGCTATCTGTCGGCTGTAGTGAATTCGCGTTTTGGCATGAACTATTCTTGTCTGTTGAACGAATACCGCATCAAGGATGCTTTGCGTCTGTTGGCCGACAAGAAGAATGCGGAAAAGAATGTGGAAGAAATCAGTGCAATGGTAGGCTTTGCCAACCGTCAGTCTTTCTATGCCGCATTTTATCGTATAGTAGGCGAAACACCGAATGGTTATCGCAAGAGAGTTTTATCTGAAAAATTCAAGAAGTAAAGAGTAATGACCACAGAAAGAGGGAAAACAAGAGTTTCCCTTTTTTTGTTTTAATGATGAAAGAAACCGATGAAGAAACATTTAATGTTAGGAATTATGGGATTGATGTCTTTGTCAGCCTGCAATCAGGAAAACCAAGTTAAGGAAGAACCGTTCGATTATACCGTAGAACAATTTGCCGACTTGCAATTGCTTCGCTACAAGGTGCATGGGTTTGAAGAATTGCCATTGGAGCAGAAGAAGCTGGTTTATTACTTGTCGGAAGCAGCCCTTCAGGGGCGTGACATCCTTTTCGACCAGAACGGAAAGTATAACCTCATTATCCGCAAGATGCTCGAAACCGTATATACCGATTATCAGGGCGACCGTACCGATGCCAATTTCTTGGCCTTGGAAACTTATCTGAAGCGAGTGTGGTTCTCGAACGGCATCCATCACCATTATGCGGCCGACAAGTTTGTGCCGGGCTTTACCCCCGAATTCTTCAAGCAGGCGTTGCAGAGTGTAGGCGAAGGCAAATTGCCGATTGGCGAAGGCGAATCGTTGGCGAGCCTTTGCGAAGAAGTCTTCCCCGTCATTTTCGACCCGAAGGTGATGTCGAAGCGTGTCAACCAAGCCGATGGCGAAGACCTCGTGCTGACCTCTGCATCCAACTATTACGAGGATGTGACACAAGCCGAAGCCGAAGCTTTCTATGGTAAGATGAAGAACCCGAATGACACCATGCCGG
>JAFQNW010000023.1 GCA_017420875.1 Bacteroidaceae bacterium | reverse complement strand
CCAAGGAACTCTACTCCAATACCGGCATCGATATCGGTGCAGCCATTGTCGAAGTCATCACCGGCATGAAGTGGGAAGACTATTTGAAGCAGGAAGTCCTCGACCCGCTGGGTATGAAATCAACTTGGTTCTGGCCTACCGACAAGCAACTCAAGACCAAAATCGAACTTTATCAAACACAGAAAGATGCACCTGCCAAATGGGTAGAAGAAATGGCTTGGCAACAACGTCCGTACAACGATAGCCACGTATTTGCATCGGCAGGTGCCGGCCTTTGGACCACAGCCAACGACCAGCTCAAGTTCTACAAGATGCTCATGAATCTGGGTGTAGGCGATAATGGAGTCCGCATCTTGAAGGAAGAAACCGTTAAGAACCTGCTTGCCCGCACTACCCGTCCCGATCACCTTGGTGGCTACTCCTTGGGTCTCACGGCACCGAAGGAAGATAAAGAAGACTCTTGGTTCGGTCATGGTGGAGCATGGGGTACCAACTGTGTCGTGAACTGGCATAAGAAACAACTCAGACTTTGGGTGGTTCAACACGCAGGTGGCGACCAGCCTTGGATTAAAGATATGGATAAGGCTGCCGAAGCCTTCTTTGCCCAACCGTTCGACAACTCCGACGTAAAGGCTTATACCGGCCGAACAAAGTAACAACCATAAGTAAAGCGTATGGCAGAGTTAAATCTGCCATACGCTTTACTTTTTTTCTATGTTAACAAACTCATTCGGCTGGTGCCCATTTGCAACGAACTGGTGACACGATAGCACCCTATTCTTTAAGTTGCTTCATAGCCTTGTCGACTTCCTTGCGATCCAGTCCGCTAAGTTCTGCTATCTTACCTGCGTTCAGCGGAGTGCCCGCTTCCTTCATCGTTGCCAATACTTTTTCTTTTACTTCCATTATTCAGTTATTGTTTTTTGTAAAGTAAATGTAGGAGATTTCTGTAACTTCTGCAAGAAAGTTCCGATAGGGTTTTTCTCTGAGGTGATAGATGGGGGGGTATGTTTTTCTTTATCTTATCTTCCTTTCGTACGCATAGCCAGCATAATGGATTCACCAACCAATGCTATATTAGCCAAAAGATAATGCCGTTCATTACCCCATTTTATGGTATGACCAACTATTTCTGCAGTTCTTAATATTTCATTTCTGACTATGGAATCATTAAAGCAGCTGGCAGCTCCAGTCATGAATGCAGTACCCGACGGACTCAATTCAAACAAAATAGGACCAGCATCTATATCTATACCCACATAACAAGTTCTGTCCCAATATTCCTTCAAACCGGATATCATGCCCTCTTTCCAAAATAAGGATTTCAATGTCTCATATTGTTCTTTTGCAAAAGCTTTGTCAATCATAGTCAGATAATAACAATTCAAGGCTGAATACGATCCTTTCACGGGAGCACCTTCGTATTGTTTTCCGTTTTCATCAACGAATGAAACAAGTAGACCGGTATCTTTATCAATCCATTCTTTTTTAGCCTTATCCATCCATTTTCTTACCGTAGAATGATATTTGCCTTTATTCAAGTCGGCATATTTTTCCAAAGCCACAATAGCTACAAGCATATCGGGTATGTAGATAGACTCACCAGGATAAGTCGGAAGATTCAAACTTTTGCTTAATAGCATGCGGTGATTCATTGTCATGCACAAAGAAGATAATAACTTATCATACTTATTATCACCTCCGATTTCTTTATACCCACATATCATCCATGCCAAATGACTTAAATATGATACATGGCTATTATCTCCATTAAGACTTTCCAACGGGTCCTCGTTCCATCTCATCGTATCATAGTAACGCATATCAAGAGACATGACGATATTTATCAAACTATCAATATGTTGTAGATTCTCTTCTTTAGTCTCTGGATATAGATGAGAGATGTTCACCAATGCAGCCGACAACATGGAGCATGAATACAAAGCCCACTCCCCTTGAAATTGTATTCCAATGGAAGAAGGCATTTCATTGAGCACTTTCTTTGGAGTAGTAACGAGTTTACCGACCAGATAATTCTTTCGCTCAATAATATCTTCCTTTTCACTCTCTATAGAGCCGTGCTCCTTGCACATCCATGAAACATTGAACGACTTCAGGGCAAGAAGCAATATTATGACAACTAAAGATATCATCACTTTTCCGAACTTATATTTCAGTCTTATCTTCTTTGAATATTTACGGAACAACTTGGTACTTATCCAACAGACAAACCCATATAACGGTAACAATAGGCAGAACCAAATAGATGAGCACCAATTATCCACAATCCAGTATACTATCAAAGCTATAACTGAATATATGATATAAGGTAAGAACAGCCATTTGATTCGCATGTTTTGGGGAATGAATACCCAATATGCTGCATAAAATGCTGTATATATAAACACCAATGTCATTGTCCCTACCCCATATTCATGATTCCACAAATATGGCATAAGAAAATATAGAAGCATTTGTAGGATGAACCATTTAGCAAGTGTTCCTATGCAATCAAGTATTTTTATTAATGTGTCGTCTGACATGTTTCCTATTCTTTTTTTTATTTTTGCAAATAACAATAACAAAGATAATTTATTAAAAAGAAACAAAGAAATCTCAATGAGACAATTGTATAATATCACCTTTCTGCTGTATTAAATGATATTTTCTTATGAAAGTTTGGCATAAATCAAACTAATAGAAACAACTCATAAGTTGTATAATTAAAGATTTGCATTATATTTGTCTTCTGGATGAGAATATTATTGACAATGAAGTTTCTCGAATATGTGAACACTATAAAAAAAGGAGGCAAGTATGAATGCAATTGTACAAAAACTCAGTGAATATAAGTCTTCCAAACCTTCACAATGAAAGGAAGAGGCAGAATTTAGGGTTACCAACAAATGTTGGTTACGCTATTCACAACATATTGCCATGTTGATGCTTGACAAGATGGAAGAACTTCATATGACTCAAAAAATATTGGCGGGAAAGATGGGCTGTAGCCAACAATATGTATCCAAGATTCTAAAAGATAGAGAAAATCTCTCAATAGAAATCCTCTGTAAGATTGAAGATGCTTTGCAAATTACACTGCTTCCGCAAATGGTTGTAGCGTATTGATGGAAATTGAGAAGAAGTGGACACAACCCATTCATAATTGGGGTTTGATTATGAACCAATTTATTCTTATATTTGAAAACAGAATCCAGATATAGGAGATTATACCTGAATCCTATTTTCTCATTTACACAATATTTTGGACACTGCCTAAATTATTAATTTATATTCTAATAAGCTAAAGAATCTCTACTCAAATTATATCTATTTCATTGACACATTCCGTATATATACGATGTATTAATCTGTTCCTTGGAATAAACATTACTTTCTACTATACTTTTAATATTACATTTCTATATACCTATTTATTTTATTCACTAGAGCAGGTTATATAATACACATAGTCCTTTACCGCTTTAACTTTTCCACTTAACTTAAAAGATGAAATCTCATTATTTTGGGGTAATATATTTGATAAATCACTACTTTCTATTAAATTATGTAAATATGATGTTTTTATAGCATAACCAACATTTTCCGCGTCTTTATGTTTTGCAGAAACAATACCAATAATATTACCTTTACTGTCAAAAAGAGGTCCTCCGCTATTGCCCGGTTGTACAGGGGCCGATATTTGATATTGTGACATATCACCTTGGAATCCACTTCTTGAACTAATAACTCCAGTAGTAAGCTTAATTTCATTTCCCATTGTATTAGTTAAAGGATATCCTAACACAAAAATTTCTTCTCCTACATCTGTTAGAGTTGTTTTTACATTATAAGGAATTGTACCAAATCCCTTAAAATCATAATCTGTTATTCTCAATATTGCTAAATCATTAAATTTGTCTGTTGCTACAATTTCTGCATTATAAGATTCACTAAAATTACCTTGAATACCATGTAACTTTATATTTTTAGCTTTTTCAATTACATGATAATTAGTTACAACATATTTATCTTTTAACGCAAATCCTGTACCAGACCAACTGTCAGTTTCATTAGGCATATCTGCTGTTGGAAACATCTTCAAATAATCTGTTGTTTCATCATCTATAGAAACCCTCATACAACTACCATCGAATGTAATGATTACATCATCTCTTAAATCTTTCATTCCCATATACCAATCCGCTTTGTATATTCCTGGTGTTGCAGTAGGTCGTAGTGTAGCTTTAAGATCACCAATACGCCACCAATCTAAATTTTTGTCGCCATCTAGAAACAACAATTTATATGTACCACTGTCATTTATACAACCTAATTTATACCCACCAGATTTTACACTTTCATAAATACCACATATCTCATCTGATAATTGGATTATATTGTCTTTTATTGAAGCTTCATTGAACGAAGTACCACCTATTGGCGGATTGTTTAACTGATAATTCCAAAACTGATAACCATGTTCACCATAAGAATTACCTCTGTCAATCATTGTAAAATTTGTGACTCCAGGTGGAATGCAACCGTCAAAGTGTAAAGTATAATAATATTTTTCCCCTTTTTTTACGTTAGTCCATCCCCAATCACCAGAGAAAGGTTGTGATCGTATGCCAATTAACCCATTTTCCAATTTAGTCGCAAATCCATCAATTGGTAATTCGATAATTCTATCTTTTATGACTATAACGGTATTTCTGCTTGTCCAATACGTCATTCTTTTTAAATTCTTCTTAGGAATTAGTTCAATAGTGACTAATGTGTATGGACCATAGATCTCCACAGAATATAATGCTGCAGTCCAATTCTTTGAATCTATTTTGTCCTTTCCGTAAAAAAAAGTTGTCACTTGTGCTGTTAATTGCATAGTTAATAATTGCACAACAATAAAGAGTAATAAAATCTTTTTCATATACCTTGTTCTATAATTTACACATTCATTTGTTTTCTATTATACTTGACTTTTTTATCGGAATTTTCAATTCTGCGAATTCCGAATTAAAATATTCAATTAAAATTTTAGAGAATTCATTATTAATAAATGGAGATATAAGAATCTTTTTTAACATCGCAGAAGGATTTACATTCAATTCAACTTGCTCCTTATTTGACATTACATACAATCTCACTTCTTGCTCACCAGTGTAAGCTAAAGGCTTTTCAAACAAGTAGTGCTGTATATTACCCATATACTTACTTTGTTTATAATCAACATAATTCATTTCAGAAAGTATAATGTCATCAGTAATTTCTTTTGTTGAAATAGAGCTTATCAAATCCCCAATAGTTGTTTCTATGCGACATATAGGCTGTGAGCCTGAATAGCATTTCCACATCAAGAAACTTTCGTTGCTATAAGTATGAGTATCTTTTGTCCAACAAGAAGCACAGACATGATAAGCAGACTCTCTTCTTTCTCTTATAATGGCATTCATTCTCTTTTCTTCTTTTTTATTACGGTAGGAAACAAGCATTGTAGATTCGCATTTTAAATTCAACATTTCACCTTTCTCTGTTAAATCTGTAAAGGAACTACGATTAGCTACATATAATGTTTTATTTTTTATGAGAGACAAAAGATACTCAAAAGGCAAATATCTAAATATGGGTGTATTTAACTTTGTGTCAGCAATATACTTATGAACAAAAATTCCATTGATAAGCCTATAATCATCAACGGATAAATCATTTATCGTAATTTTATAAGCCATAACATTAAAACATTCTTCCAGCAGACTCCCCGAACCGGATGATTCATAATCATAGACTAAGATTAACCCATATAAAAAGAAAAAGCGTGGGAATCTGTACCAGTTACTCGTCCCACACTTAGAGGCTCTCGCATTGCCCAACCTGTCTGAACGAGCAACGCCGAAATAGCCCACGCCGATATGTATAACGACAAAGCACACCTTTGGTTAGTGAAAAAGTGTACAATGGTATATAACATACCCCGTAGACATCTACCGTTGCTTTGCTTTTGACAGGTTAATGAATTTGCGAGATTCCTAAGTGCCAAAGACAAAAACGTAGTAAACGTCTTTTCTTAAATATATGTCCGTTTCCCGCCTACCCATAGCGTATAAGCTACTCGGTAGGGAACCGATACAAATCTATAAAATAATTTCTATAAAAGAAATTATAAATAAAAAAACTACAAAATCCCTAGACTCCTTTTCCGTATATAAGTTTCATAAGCGTGTTTTTTAATGTGTACCAACTTCAACAGATTCTCTGGGCTAATGAATTAACCCTTTCAAAAAAGTAAAAAGGTTGTAACATCCTTTTTTAGTAAACTTATATTAATCATTGTAGCAGAATAATCGTATTCAATGATTTTTCCTTTCTCATGCTTATAAGCATACCTAAAGAATGTTGAACCTTCATCTATATCATTAATTTCTTTTATTTGCATATTCTTCCTACTTCATTATCATTGTCCAAATAATTTCTCAATGAGTTCCATAAATTAAATAAACGATGTTCACTATCTTTATATCTTAGTTCTTCAGATGAAATTTTTTCTCTGTTCAACTTAAAATAAGTTATGGAATCTTCCATAATCAATTCTACATAATGTATAAAGTTAAAAAAGAGCAAGATAAATATAACCATCTTTTACGAGATTGTCATTTGAGAGTTTTATCAAATCTAATAACCATAGAGCTGTATTAATATAGGATATAAAACACAATTTTACGAGACTTGCAAATATTAATCTATCAATTATTGTATTCTATTTCTCAAACTCCCTCACAAACGGTAAATAATTCCCATCCGGATTATGCTTTAACCTCGCATTATGGTCATCAAGGATAGCAAAGAGCAATAAACGATATTTGTTCTTAAACTCCTGTTCTTTCATCACTTCATGAAACAAGGGGGATAATGTGTGAAGGTGGATTGCGAAAAGCCCCACATCCCAATGCTCCCAATACTAAAGAATCATGACCATGCAACAAACCGATTCTAAAGATGGTACGAATCTTGTTCTTGACGGATTCTATCAATTCCAATGAAATCCGTTCGGGAGATTCCAACGTGGGACGATTGATGCCTGCAACGGCTATGAAGGACATCCGATAAGGTGTGTCCAACAAAGGATAGCCATCTTGTTCCGTTCCTCGGAAAACAATAGCATCGGGAGTGTAGATGTCTCCGAAATTTCTATCCAATGGATATTGATGCTTTGATTTGGGCAAACTGAAGCTGAATTCAATTTTGAAATGTTTTTATAGTGTTTAATATAATTTGAATGATTTTTCAGTTGTTTGACATCAACCCACTTTCAGACCTTCAGAACGTCAAACTAGTTGATGATGAGATGGTTGGAGTGACAATCCGTGATTCTTGATTTAGTGGATGTATACAGATTTTTCAGACAAGTCCTCAACAACTCGTTTTCGCGTGGCTCAGAATGACAAAAAAAAGAGAACGAGAATCAGGATGACACGAGAGGAAGGAAAGGATATCCCTAGAAAATTAGGAAAACGGAACTTCACTCCATCGCCATACGGAAGTTCACTTTACCTACTTGATAGTGAGGATGTATGAACTTCCTGATAAAGTGAAGATGACTTTTTATCAACTATTAAATAAAGGAAAATCATGCTAGAAGACAATGCTTCGTCATGCTAGATGACCAAGCGTTGTTATGCTAGAAGATTTTGAACTTCATGATACGTCACAAAAAGACCTTGAAGTTTTTGAAATTCTTCAAGGTCTTTTGGGATTTCTTCAAGGCGTTTTTTTAAAACGTGAAGGCGTTTACATCAAAACCCCTTGGCGTTTTGTCTCGAATGACAAGGCATTTTACGACAACCCTTCCAGCTGTCCGTTCACGATGTCGATGTAGAGGGCTTGCGGGTTCTTGGGCAATCCCGGCATACGCATGATTTCGCCCGAGACGACTACCAGCATTTCGGCACCGGCATTGATGACGATATCTTGTACGTGCAGCTCGAAATCCTTCGGTACGTTGATGAGTTTGGCGTTGGTAGAGAAGCTGTACTGCGTCTTGGCAATGCACACAGGGAAGTGTGTGTAGCCCAGGTCGGCCACCATCTTCAGCTTCTTGCGGGCTGTAGGGCTGTAAGTCACAAGGTTGGCTCCGTAGATGTTTTCGGCTATCTTTTGCACCTTGGTTTCCACGCTGTCGTCCAAATCGTACGCAAAGCGAAGCGGAGCGGATGGAGTATCGTCGATGGTTTTCACTACCAGACGGGCCAATTCTTCGGCTCCCTTGCCTCCTTCTGTAAAGGCATTGTTCACGGCAAAGCCTACTCCCCTTTCGTGGCAGTGCTGGCGTACGTAGTCGATTTCGTCCTCCGTATCATCGCCATAGCGGTTGAAGGCTACCACTACCGACTGACCAAACTTGGCCAGGTTGTCGAGGTGCTTGTCCATGTTGGCAATACCTACTTTCAAAGCTTCGAGGTTAGGCTGACCCACGATGTCCTGTGATACGCCACCGTGCATCTTCAGGGCTCGGGCGGTGACTACCAGCACGGTAAGCTTGGGTTGCAGACCGGCTTTGCGGCATTTGATGTTGAAGAACTTTTCGGCACCAAGGTCGGCACCGAATCCGGCTTCGGTGATGGCATAATCGGCAAAGGTCATGGCCAGTTTGGTTGCCAATACGGAATTGCACCCGTGAGCGATGTTGGCAAACGGGCCGCCGTGTACAAAGGCTGGTGTCTGTTCGGTGGTTTGTACCAGGTTGGGCGAAAGGGCGTCCTTCAGCAGTACGGTGATGGCTCCGGCTACGCCTAAGTCCTTGACGGTGAAAGGCTTGTTGTCGTAAGTGAAACCCAACAGGATGTTTTCGATGCGTCGGCGAAGGTCGGCTTCGTCCTTAGCCAGACAAAGGATGGCCATGATTTCGGAGGCCGGTGTAATGTCGAACCCCGACTCTTGGGTGATGCCGTTGGTCTTGGGGCCAAGGCCGGTCACGATGTAGCGTAGCGAGCGGTCGTTCACATCGAGCACCCGTCGCCAAAGTATTTCTTTCAGGCCGAATCCGTTGTCACGGTTCTGGTAGAGGTAATTGTCGAGCAAGGCCGAAATCATGTTGTTGGCCGAGGTGATGGCATGGAAGTCGCCGGTAAAGTGAAGGTTGATTTTCTCCATCGGTAGCACCTGTGCATATCCGCCACCGGCTGCACCACCCTTCATACCGAAACAAGGTCCCAAGGAAGGTTCACGCAAGGCCACTATGGCTTTCTTGCCTATCTGGTTCAGTCCCAGGGCCAGACCGATGGACACGGTGGTCTTTCCGATACCGGCTTTGGTGGGCGTGATGGCAGTGACCAGAATCAGGTTGTTCCGGGCCAGCTTTTCGGGGTCTATCAACTGCTCGTCCACCTTGGCTATGTATCGGCCATAATTGCTGATGTTATCTTCGGGAATACCCGCTTGCTCAGCTATTTTCTTTATTCTCTTGAGTTTTATGCTTCTAGCAATTTCAATGTCTGTTTTCATAGTACGATTCAGTTTTTGTTGGTTATCTACAAAGATAGGATTTATTTTGAGAAAATGGTCTTAGACCTCCTTTTTCTTCTCTTAAAAAAATAGAATGAAAGCATAAAATATCTTTCCATCGCTCCGGTGGGGTGTTTTCTGTGAGTTTTGGGCTTGCACATCCACGTTCAAATATGTACATTTGCAGAGACTAAAAACATGTAGTTATGGCAGACAAGAAATATAGTTTTCGAAATGAAATTTTGTGGGAAAGCCAGAAGGCCAAGGAAGACAAGGCTCGCAAGAACTGGAACCGAAACCTCGTAGGGCTGTTTGTATCGGCCATCGTCTTTCTGATAGTGCTTCTTACCACCCTCAACGGGTTGCATTGGTTTGGACGCTTTGGCACCTTCTTCATCGTCTTTTCCCTGATGGGTGTATTCTTCTTCGGTCGTGAGCTTCGGGTGCTTCCGTTAGGTCAGCTCATCGCATCGGGCGTCAAGGCAGCTCTTTGCTTGGGTATGGCTTTGTGTTATGTCATCCTTCATCAGGGTTTCTGGGACTGGATGGACTACAGTATTCTGGGTATTCTGGTGTGTGTAGTCCTGCTCGACCTTCCCCGTGTAACCAGAGCTTGGAAAGAACTGAAAGTATAGTCCCATGAAGCCAACTACCCTACCACCGCACAAAGACCCCATGGGGGCAGCCATTGCCGATTATTACAAGAACGGACGTGCAGGCAAGTTGCGTGTATTCTCTTCGCAGTTCGATGAAGACGAAATACCGGTGAGCCAGCTTTTCCGTACCTACGATGAAATGCCCGCTCTCGAGCAGGAAGCCTTGCAGTTGGCCAGCGGAACCATTTTGGATTGTGGAGCTGGAAGCGGATGTCATGCCCTGGCTCTTCAGGATATGGGCAAGGAGGTTCAAGCCATCGACATTTCTCCCCTCTCGGTCGAGGTGATGCAGCTGCGAGGCGTGAAGCAGGCCTATTGTGTGAACCTGTTCGACGAGAACTATTTGCAGAAGTTCGATACCATCCTGATGCTGATGAACGGCTCGGGCATCATCGGCAAGCTGGAGAACATGCGTGCTTTCTTCAGCAAGATGAAGCAACACCTCAACCCTGGCGGATGCATCTACATGGACTCTAGCGATTTGCGTTATCTGTTTGAAGATGAGGATGGTAGCTTCCTGATGGACCTGGCAGCCGACTACTATGGCGAGATAGACTACCGCATGCAGTACAAGCAGGTGAAGGGCGATGTGTTCGACTGGTTGTATGTGGATTTCCAGACCTTGGCCTACTATGCCACCGAGAACGGATTCAAGGCCGAGCTGGTGAAGGAAGGCGAGCATTACGACTATCTGGCTTGCTTGAAGTTGGTGTAACCCTGCTTCCTGGCTACGCATAAAAAAACACGGATTGCAAGGACCATCTTTCTTGAGAATCCCTGCAACCCGTTCCTGAAAAAAACAACGATTTACTTAGTTCCGAAAATGCGGTCGCCTGCATCTCCCAATCCGGGCAAGATGTAGTTCTTGTCGTTCAACCCTTGGTCGAGGGCTGCGGTATAGATGTCTACGTCAGGATGGTTATCACGTACCGCTTTCACTCCTTCGGGCGATGCTACGAGGCACATCAGCCGGATGTTGCTGAATCCGTCCTTCTTCAGTCGGGTAATGGCATCGCAGGCACTGCCTCCGGTAGCCAGCATCGGGTCGGTCAGAATCACCAGGCGTTCCTTGTGTTCGGGCATCTTGTAGTAATAGAACACTGGCTTGCAGGTTTCTTCGTCCCGATAAAGGCCGATGTGTCCTACTCTGGCTGAAGGGATGAGTTTCAGCAGGCCATCTACCAAGCCTAGTCCGGCACGCAGGATGGGTACTACCACTACTTTCTTTCCGGCAATGGTGGCCGACTCCATGGTCTGAAGGGGCGTTTCTATTTGTTCGTAAGCCAAGGGCAGGTCACGAGTCACTTCGTAGCCCATCAGCATGGCAATTTCTTCCAACAATTCACGGAACTTCATGGTCGAAGTCTCTTTCTTACGCAACAAGGTGAGTTTGTGCTGCACCAGCGGATGTTCGATTATGTGTAGATTCATAGCGTATCAATCTGGTTAAAGGTTACTATATCAGGCCATCGAACCGCCTACAATGTCGAGCAGTTCGTTGGTAATGGCTTGTTGACGGGTTTTGTTGTACATCAAGGTCAGTTCTTGTAGCAAGTCGTCGGCATTGTCGGTGGCAATCTGCATGGCCAGCGTACGGGCGGCATGTTCCGAAGCGTTCGAGTCGAGCAGTACGGTGTACAGCTTCAGGCGAAGCACTTTGGGCAACAGCATCGCCAACAATTCCGCACGTGAAGGCTCGAGGATGTAATCGGTTTCGCCCGACGTTTCTTCCTGGTCAGGAAGCGGAATAGGCAGATACACTTCGTTTGTCAGTACTTGCTTGGAGGTGCTCTTGAAGTGATTGTAAAGCAGTTCTACCCGGTCTACTTCCCCTTTCTGGTACATTTCCATCAGTGATTGGGCCAAGGCAGCAGCTTCGGCAAACGTGGGCTTGTCGGCCATGTGTTGGAAATCGCCCTGCACCTGATAGCCTTGTTTGGTCAGTGCTTCCCACACCTTCCGTCCTACGGGATAGAGAAGGATGTCCTCTTGAGGCAGATGGGCATGCTTTTCCAACCATTGCTGGGTGTGCTTGATGACGTTGGCATTGAACCCTCCGCACAGGCTGGAGTTGGACGAGAACACAATCAGGGCCATCCGTTTCACTTTGCGTTGCACCGTAAACGGAGAAACTATCTGCTCACTACCTGAAAGGAAGTTGGCAAGCAGTCGTGAAATGCGTTGTTCGTATGGAAGCATGCGGGTAATAGCTGCCTGAGCCTTGTGTAGCTTGGCCGAGGCAACCATTTTCATGGCCGACGTGATTTTCCGTGTATTGTTCACGGTGGCTATGCGTCCCTTTACTTCTTTCAGTGATGCCATAATGCGTTAGTTTTTATAAAGTACAGCAGTCTCGGCTGCCACCCGTTCGATGATGGCGGTTACCTGCTCGTTGATGGTTCCTGACGCCAATACGTCGATGACCGTTTCCTGATGTTCGGCTCGCATGGTGCGGAGGAAACTTTCCTGGAAATCGGTTACTCGTTCGAGCGGGATATCCTTCATCAGACTATGTACTCCGCAATACAATACTGCAATCTGTTCGCCTACCGGCATGGGGCTGTATTGAGGTTGAATAAGAAGCTTGTTGTTCTTTCGTCCACGGTCGATGGCCATGGCAGTCACGGCATCCATGTCGCTGCTGAACTTCGAGAAGGCTTCCAGTTCACGGTATTGAGCCTGGTCAATCTTCAGCGTACCGGCTACTTTCTTCATGCTCTTGATTTGGGCACTACCCCCTACACGGGATACGGAGATACCCACGTTGATGGCCGGACGGAAACCTTGGTTGAACAGGTCTGTTTCAAGGAATATCTGGCCATCGGTGATGGAAATCACGTTGGTAGGAATGTAGGCCGATACGTCGCCGGCTTGTGTCTCGATGATAGGCAAGGCTGTGAGCGAGCCACCACCTTTCACCCGGCCACGAAGGCTTTCAGGAAGGTCGTTCATCTGTTCGGCCACTTCCTGCTGGTTGATAATCTTGGCTGCACGTTCCAACAAGCGTGAGTGTAGGTAAAAGATATCGCCCGGATAGGCTTCACGGCCTGACGGACGGCGAAGAATCAAGGAAACTTCACGGTAGGCCACCGCTTGTTTGGAAAGGTCGTCGTACACCACCAACGCATCCCGACCGGTATCTCGGAAGTATTCGCCGATGGCTGCACCGGCAAACGGTGCGAAGTATTGCATGGCAGCAGGATCGGCTGCCGTTGCGGCTACCACGATGGTATAGTCCATGGCTCCCTTTGCCTTCAGGGTATTCACAATATTGGCTACCGTAGAGCCTTTTTGGCCTACGGCTACGTAGATACAATATACAGGACGACCGGCTTCGTAGTTGGCTTTCTGGTTAAGGATGGTATCGATGGCAATGGCAGTCTTACCGGTTTGACGGTCACCAATGATAAGCTCACGCTGACCACGTCCGATAGGAATCATGGCATCCACCGACTTGAGTCCGGTCTGTAGTGGTTGGTTTACCGGCTGGCGGAAGATTACCCCAGGTGCCTTGCGTTCTAGGGGCATTTCGTACAACTCACCGCCGATGAGTCCGTTGCCGTCGAGCGGTTCGCCGGTAGGGTCGATGACACGTCCCAGCATCCCCTCGCCCACTCTGATGGAGGCAATTCGTTTGGTACGTTTCACTACCATACCTTCTTTAATATGGTCGGTCGGTCCAAGCAATACAGCCCCTACATTGTCTTCTTCCAGGTTCATCACAATGGCCTTGATACCATTTTCGAACTCCAGCAGTTCGTTGGCTTCGGCATTGAGCAGTCCGTAGATACGCACTACCCCATCACTTACCTGCAGCACGGTACCTACCTCTTCGAATTGAAGGGAGGTATCGATTTCCTTCAGCTGCTGAAGCAGGATTTCGGAAACTTCACTGGGTCTTATTCTTTCTGACATTTTATTCTTTTTATTTTTAATTGATAGTTGATAATTGACAGTTGATAGTTGCCTTACGGACATATGACATCGATGGAATAACTATCAATTATCAACTAATTAACTATCAACTAATTTTACACTATTCTTCGGTTCTTCTCTATAAACTGTTGCTTGATGCGACGCATTTGGTCGGCTACGCTGGCGTTCAGGCGGAAGGTGTTGATTTCGAAGATGAAACCACCTTCAATGCTTGGATCAACCTTCGTGGCAAATTCGGCAGTACCTCCGGCATGTTCGACCACAATGTTCCGAATACGTTCGACCTCCTCCGGTGCAATGGGGACAGCCGTTGTGAGCTTACCCACTCGAATCTTTTCTTGCTTGCGGTATAAGTCGATGAAGCACTGGTTGATGTACGGCAGATACTTTTCACGCTTCTCCTTCAAGACCAGGGCAAAGAACTTCTGCAGTTCGGTGGTCGTGCTTCCTCCGGCTGCCTGCATCAGTACGTGGAGCTTGTCCTCCGGCTTCATGACCGGGGTTTCCATGGCTTTTTGCAGCTCGGTCACCTGTCGGTAGCTTTTCCGCAAGGTCAAAGCTTCCTGATAGACTTTAGCAGCCACACCGGCCTCGTTGGCAAACGCCAGCAATGCTTTGGCATATCGCATGGAAAGTGTACCTATATACATGGTGGTCAGTTTTTAGAAACGTTGGTTAATTCGTCGAGCATTCGGTCAATCATCTCCATCTGCTCCTTGTCTGTATTGAGATTCTTGCGAAGCACCTTCTCGGCAATGTCTACCGAAAGTACAGCCACCTGTCGGCGGATGTCACGGATGGCATCTTCCTTTTCCGTCTGGATTTGTCTGCGTACCTCCGCCAACATTCTGTCGCCTTCAAGACGTGCCTGTTCCTTGGCTTCACGCACAATGCGTTCACGAGCCTCGGCAGCTTCTTTCAGAATGTGGGCCTGCTCTTCGTGGGCCTTAGCCAAGATGTGTTCGCCCTCGGCCTTGATGTGTGCCAACTGCTCGTTGGCTTCCTTGGCTACCACCAAAGAGTGGTCGATGTACTGCTTACGTTCCTCTACCATCTTGGTGATGATGGGGAAACCGTACTTGGCAAGCACAAGGAACACGATGCCGAAGGAAAGCAGCATCCAGAAAAGCAAACCGCTATCGGGCACTAACAATGACATAAGCCCGGACGATTAGAGTGCAAGGAAACAAACCACGATGGCAAACAAGGCAACACCTTCCACCAAGGCGGCGAT
>JAFQNW010000001.1 GCA_017420875.1 Bacteroidaceae bacterium | reverse complement strand
TGCCTTGTTCTCGGCCGCAGAGTGAACGTGCGGCTCCTAATAGGTCACTTTCTACACATATCGTTGCCTGTGGAAAGAACGTTTGAAGTGCTGTGCGTACAATTTTTGCCTTTTCAGGAGTACACCCTGCACCATAGAAGAAAATATGGGTTATTAGTGTACGGCATGCTAGTTGAGGTATCAACTCCTCGCTCAAAATCAGGCTGATGGTTTCTGCTGATTGGTGGAAAGGGTTGATACCTTGTGTCTGAATGATTTGATGCTGGTCTGCCGAACCATAACACCAATCAGTCTTGGTAGCACCGCTGTCTGCTATTAACTTCATACGTTTAGTTATCTAATCGGGAATTCGGTGATGCGTAGGGTGGTACATCCGTATGGAATCAGCTCGATATCTTGGGCTTCTCCAAAGTCACCACCTTGTTGGGTATAGTATGGAACTTTCCCGGTAGAACCACGATCGATTTTCCAACCTTTTACTGGGTAGCCTTTAGTCTTGATTACAATGGGGGCATTCTCTACGTTCCAAGGATATGCAGCGACAGTATTCTTCTTTTCAATCGTAAATTTTTGTTTGATGTTCTGCGGCTTCAAATCGTCTTCCATAAGACCATAGTTCCATTGGCTGTCTGATGTCACTTCGTAATACCATTGGCCATAATCTTGTTCTTCAGGTCCGAATGTTTTCTTTTCCCATTGTTCGTTCATCTTCAAAGCGTATACCAATGGGCCTCGTTCGATAACGGCGGCTCGGCTATACCATTCGCTTGATGTGATTTCCATTGGAAGTTCAAGAGTCAGGACATCACCTTGTTGCCACTCTCTGCTTATTTTAGTGATTTCACCACTATAGTTGTCTGCGTTTACAACTTCTCCATTAATGCGGATAATGGCAGCTTTACACCATTCCGGAATGCGTAGATGGAATGGGAAGAACGCTTTTTTAGTCTTCTTGTCAGCAAATGAAAACTTGAAGTTGATGGCTTCGTCGAAAGGATAATTGGTTTCCTCCTTTATCTGTACAGTGATACCATTAGCTACTTTCGCTTTTACATTCGAAGGGCCATATACCAAAGCCGCAATACCATTGTCCGCAGTTGCGTACCAAAGGTTTTGTACTAATTTAGGCCAGCCTTGATGCATGTTTGAGGTACAACATGGATAGCCGTTTAATTCGCCGAAAATGACATCTGTGTCATCGTGTGGGGTGGTGAACTCACGCCATTCGCGGGTTGCGGCAACTTGGTTGGTTTGTTGGTAATATTGGCGTGCCGAGAAATCGTCGGTGATTTGTGTTGGCAATGCATTATAAGCAACTCTTTCCAGGTAATCAGCCCATTGAACATCGCCGGTAATTTCCAGCATCTCTTCCAAAGAGAACATCATTTCTATCGCAGTGCAAAGTTCGGATCCTGTAGTCGGCTCTCCAAATCGGAGTAATTCATCTCCTCCCCACAAGCCGGTTGGAAGTCCGATGGAACGTCGGATGTCAATAACCGCTTTCTTTACGGCATCGATTTGTTTTTGTTCCTTGTTCTGTTGATAATATACAACGGGTTCCTTGAATCCTTGAGCCAGGTTTACACAATGCATGCTTAACTGTCGTGATAAATGATCCTGGTTCAAGAATACATCTGTCCAATTGAATGTCTGTTTATGGATTAGTTCTCCCAATTCCAACAAAAACGGTTCTCCTGTGATGTTGTAAAGCCAGTACACCATCATCAAGTTGTCACCTCCTCGTTGTGCTCCCCAGAAAGTCCAATTACCCAATGGAGTTTTGGGCAGTTCGGCCAATTGGTATTTAAAGTATTGAGTCATGAAGTTAATAACTCGTTGGTCGCCCGTTGCCGAATAGTGTTGTTGCATAATTTTTAGCATTACCATCTTAGGCCACCAGTCGTGTGCGTTGCTTCTTTGCAATCCTCGTTCATAAGGACGGTCTGTATCCGGACCAAAGTATCCATTAGGCTTTTGTGATGCCAGGGTCCATTCAATCCATGGCTTGACCTTTTCCTTCAAGCCGTCATCATCCAATAAATAGGCAAGCGGCAGTAAACCGTCAATCCAATATGGACCACGTTCCCAGACATCTCCGTCACCTCCTAGCCAGCCATTGCGAGGTCCCATGACTTTCTCATAGATTTTATCCAAATTTCCCGTCATGCCATTTTTCATTCGAATTAACTGCTCTTGCATCCATCCTTCAGCTTTGATGGCTCCAATTGGAAGTTCGATGTAGGTCTTTTGCAAAAGTGGTTGACGGTTGTTGGAGTAATTCCCGGATACTCCATCACTTGTAGAGGCTGTGGCCAATGCACTGAAGGCCGTTGCTGCCATTGTTAAAAGGATACTTTTGAATGTCATAGGGGTGGTTTTTAATTAACAATTATTACAAAGATATGGGAAAAACATTGAAGGCCAAATAAATCGTATAAAAACTTATATGCCAAACTACTTTTTCCCGAATTCAGGATCGATCTTTAATAAAGCCGTTACTCCAAAAGTAGCAAGTGTACATACCATAATCCATATAAAGAACATCTGGTAACCCATTACTTCCTGTAACCATCCGGCAGCCATGCCCGGTATCATCATGCCTAGTGCCATAAAAGCTGTACAAATGGCATAATGAGCTGTTTTGTGTTCGCCATTTGCAAAATAAATCAGGTAAAGCATGTAAGCTGTAAAGCCGAATCCATAACCGAATTGTTCAATGAATACACAAGTGTTGACCACCCAAAGCGACTCGGGTTGTACATAACTTAGGTAAACATATACGGCATCGGGTAAAGAGATGGCCCAAACCATGGGCCAAAGCCAATGTTTCAATCCGTGGCGTGAAACAGCAATGCCGCCTAATATTCCTCCAAGGGTTAAACCAATGATACCTACGGTACCTTGTACAAATCCTATCTGCTCGGTGGTAAGTCCCATGCCTCCTTCACTGATGGGATCGATTAGGAAAGGGATGGACATCTTGGCCAACTGTGCTTCGGGAAGTCTGTATAGCAGCATGAAGAGGATGGTAATGCCTGCTTGCTTCTTCTTGAAGAAGCTGACAAAAGTACCCCAGAATTCATTCATCAACGTAGAAGCGGAAACCTCACATGCCGCCTTGTCTGTGGCTGG